>CAYUPF010000042.1:0-25087 GCA_964446545.1 uncultured Rubrivivax sp. | reverse complement strand
CCCATCGGGTCGTCCATGTCGAAGACGATCTTCGCCTGTTCACCGCGGAAAGCCAGGCCGATGACGTCGTTGACCTGCTCGTCGCGGCAGGCGCGCAGGCAGCGTGTGCACTGGATGCAGGCGTCCAGGTGCACCGCGATCGCCGGGTGCGACAGGTCCTGCACCGGCTGCGCCCGCGCCGCAAAACGCGGCTTGCCCAGTCCCAGCTTGGCCGACCATACGTCGACCTCGTTGTGGCGCGTGTACTCGGCCTCGGGCATGTCGGACTGCAGCAGCTCCAGCACCAGCTTCTGCGACTTGAGCGCGCGTTCGCTGTCGGTCGTCACCTTCATGCCCGGCGTGGCCGCGCGGCAGCAGGACGGCGCCAGCACACGCTCGCCGTCGATCTCCACCATGCAGGCGCGGCAGTTGCCCACCGCCTCCAGCCCGGGCTTGTAACAAAGGTGCGGGATCTCGATGCCCTCGCGCCGAGCGACCTCGAGGATCGGCTCGCCCTTCAGACCGGTGACGTCGCGGCCGTTGAGTTGGAAGCTGACGGTTTCGCGTGCAGTCATGCCAGTTCCTCCGGGAAGTACTTGATGACGCAATCTACCGGGTTCGGCGCCGCCTGGCCCAGGCCGCAGATCGAGGCATCGCGCATCACCGCGGACAGGTCGGCCAGCAGCGCCTGGTCCCACTGCGGCAGCGCGATCAGCGCCGAGGCCTTGGCCGTGCCGTTGCGGCAGGGGGTGCACTGTCCGCAGGACTCGTGCTGGAAGAAACGCATCAGGTTGCGTGCCGCGCCCATCGCGCTGTCCTGATCGGACAGCACCATCACCGCCGCCGAGCCGATGAAACAACCATAGGGTTGCAGTGTGTCGAAGTCCAGCGGAATGTCACCCATGCTCGCCGGCAGGATGCCGCCCGAGGCACCGCCCGGCAGATAGGCATAGAAGGCATGGCCCTCGGCCATGCCGCCGCAGTATTCGTCGATCAGCTCGCGGATGGTGATGCCGGCCGGCGCGAGCTTGACGCCCGGCGCCTTGACACGGCCCGACACCGAGAAGCTGCGCAGCCCCTTGCGGCCATGGCGGCCGTGCGAGGCGAACCAGGCGCCGCCCTTTTCGAGGATCTCGCGCACCCAGTACAGCGTCTCGAAGTTGTGCTCCAGCGTCGGCCGGCCGAACAGCCCCACCTGCGCCACGTAGGGCGGGCGCAGCCGCGGCATGCCGCGCTTGCCTTCGATCGATTCGATCATCGCCGACTCTTCGCCGCAGATGTAGGCGCCCGCGCCGCGGCGCAGCACGATCTCCGGCATGCCCGGCCAGGGCGGGTGCGCACGCAGCTTGTCGAGCTCGGTTTCGAGCATGCGCCGGCAGGCGTGGTATTCGTCGCGCAGGTAGATGTAGATGCGCGCGATGCCCACCGACCAGGCGGCGATGAGCATGCCTTCCACAAAGCGGTGCGGGTCGCGTTCGAGGTAGACGCGGTCCTTGAAGGTCCCGGGTTCGCCTTCGTCGATGTTCACCGCCATCAGGCGCGGCGCCGGCTCGTTGCGCACGATGCTCCACTTGCGTCCGGTCGGGAAGCCCGCGCCGCCCAGGCCGCGCAGCCCCGAATGTTCGAGCGCCTTGATGACGTCCTCGACCTCGAGCTCGCCGGCGATGCAGGTCTTGAGCAACGCATAGCCGCCTTCGTCGCGGTAGGCGTCGAAGTCGATGCAGCCCGTCGCCTGCGGCTGGGTGCGTCCGGCCTGCACGGCCTGGCACACGGCCTCGGCCGTGGCTTCGCCCAGTTCGTGCTGGCCCACGGCCACCGCCGGCGCCTGCTCGCAGCGGCCGATGCATGGCGCCGCGACCACGCGCACCCCACTGCCCAGCATCGCGGGCAGGCGCTGCAGCAGCTGCTGCGCACCGGCCATCTCGCAGGACAGGCTGTCGCACACGCGCACCGTCAGCCGCGGCGGCGCAGCGCCGCCTTCCTTGACCACGTCGAAGTGGTGATAGAAGGTCGCGACCTCGTAGACCTCGGTCTGCGCCAGCCCCATCTCCTGCGCCAGTGCCGCCAGATGGCCTGCGCTCAGATGGCCGAAACGATCCTGCAGCTTGTGCAGGTGTTCGATCAGCAGCTCGCGCGCGTGCGGGGCCGCGCCGAGCAGCTGCCGTACCTCGTCGCGCGCCTGCGGCTCGACGAGGCGGCCTTTGGGTGCTGAGCGACGGCGCTGACGCGTCGGGCCTTCGGCGCTGCTCGCGATGGGGATGACGGTTCGGCTCATCTGGCGCCTCGTGCGGCTCGTTGGCGACTGCGGACCCGGCGGCCGCGATCCGCTGCCGGCGCGTCCGGCCGCGAGGCTCCGGCAGCGACTACAGCAAGCCTGCGCCGCGTGCCCACAGGTACTTGGCGCCGAGGATCTCCACAGGGATCTCGGTCGAGTAGGCGTAGGCGGGGATGCCGTGCTCGTAGAGATACTGCGCGGCTTCCTCGACCTCCACGTCGCCGGCCAGCGACACCACCACCGGCTTGACGTGGCCCTTGACGCGCATCTCCTCGATCACCTGCACCATGTTCCTCGCGAACACCATCGGCGGCGTGACGATGGTGTGCCAGTAGCCGAGGATCAGCGCGTGGATGCGTTCGTCCTCCAGGCCCAGGCGTACCGTGTTCATGTAGGTGACCGGCGGCTCGCCACCGGTGATGTCCACCGGGTTGCCGGCCGCGCCGAAGGGCGGAATGAACTTGCGGAACGCGGCGTCCAGATCGGCGGGCATCGGCTTGAGCAGCTTCAGGCCGTTGTCGACGCAGGCGTCGGACAGCAGCACGCCCGATCCGCCGGCCCCGGTGATGATGACCACGTTCTCGCCCTTGGGCGTGGGCAGGATCGGCACGCCCCGGGCGAAGTCGAGCATCTGCCGCAGGCTGGTGGCGCGCACCACGCCCGACTGGCGCAGCACGTCGTCGTAGATCTTGTCGTTGCCGGCCAGCGCGCCGGTATGCGAACTCGCCGCCGCAGCGCCTGCCGACGTGCGTCCGGCCTTCAGCACGATCACGGGCTTCTTCTTCGATACGCGCTTGGCCACTTCGGCAAAGGCGCGGCCGTCCTTCAGGTCCTCGCAATGCTGCGCGATGACCTTGGTGTTGTCGTCTTGCTCGAAGAACAGCAGCAGGTCGTCCTCGTCGATGTCGCTCTTGTTGCCCAGGCCGACGATGGCCGACACGCCCATCTTGGCCGAGCGCGAGAAGCCGATGATCGCCATGCCGATGCCACCGGACTGCGACGACAGCGCCGTCGATCCCTTGACGTCGTAGGCGGTGCAGAAGGTCGCGCACAGGTTGGCCGGCGTGTAGTAGAAGCCGTAGATGTTCGGCCCCATCATGCGGATGTTGTACTTGCGGCCGATCTCCACCAGCTCCTGCTGCCCTTCGTGGTTGCCGGTCTCGGCGAAGCCCGAGGGGATCAGCACCGCGCCGGCGATGCCCTTCTCGCCGCATTCGGTCAGCGCGCCGGCCACGAACTTGGCGGGAATCGCGAACACCGCGGTGTCGATCTCGCCCGGAACGTCCTTGACGCTCTTGTAGGCCTTGTAGCCCATGATCTCGGCCGACTTCGGGTGAATCGGGATGATCTGCCCCTGGTAGCCGCCGTTGATCAGGTTCTTCATCACCGAGTTGCCGATCTTGCCGGTTTCGTCGGAGGCGCCGATCACCGCCACCGCGCGCGGCTTCATGATGCGGTTCATCGACTCGACGATGTCGGCCTCGGCCGGCCGGTGACGCGCAGGCGCCGGGTTGAAGTTGCAGACGATGCGCACGTCGGCGGCAACCGCGCCGTCCTTGCTGGCGAAGATGGGGTTCAGGTCCATCTCGGCGATCTCGGGGAAGTCGCTGACCAGTTCGCTGACGCGCACGATGGTGTCGGCAAGCGCCTCGCGGTTGACCGGGTCGCCGCCGCGCACGCCCTTCAGCATCTCGGCCGCCTGGATGCCATCGAGCATCGACAACGCATCGTCGCGCGTCGCCGGCGCAAGGCGGAAGGTCACGTCCTTGAGCACCTCGACCAGCACGCCGCCGAGACCGAAGGCGACGAGCTTGCCGAAGCTGCCGTCGGTGACCGCGCCGACGATCACCTCCTGCCCGCCCTGGATCATCTGCTGCACCTGCACGCCGTCGATCTTCGCGTCGGCCTTGTAGCGCTTGGCGTTGGCGATGATCGTATCGTAGGCCTTGGCCGCCTCGTCGCCGCCCTTGACGCCGACGATCACGCCGCCGGCCTCGGTCTTGTGCAGGATGTCGGGGCTGACGATCTTCAGCACCACCGGGCCGCCCATGCCGGTGGCCAGCGCCGTGGCCTGCGCCGCACTGGTGGCCAGGCCTTCGCCCGGCACTGCGATGCCATAGGCATCGCACACCTGCTTGCCTTCCGGCGCGGTCAGCGCATCTCGCCCGCTGGTACGCAGCGCATCGAGAATCTGGCGAACTTTGGCCTTGTCCTTGTTCATGGCGGTTTCCTGTTGCAGTTAGATGATCTTGGCCTCGCGCAGCGCGGCGATCTCGCCGGCTGCGTAGCCGAGTTCGGCCATCACCTCGTCGGTGTGCTCGCCCAGCAACGGCGAACGCGTGACCTCGGTGGGACTGTCGGACAGCTTGATCGGGTTGCCGACCGACAGGTACTTGCCGCGTGTGGGGTGGTCGACCTCGACCACGGTGCCGGTGGCGCGCAGCGCCGGCTCGTGGGCGATCTCCTTCATCGACAGAATCGGGCCGCAGGGGATGTCGTACTTGTTCAGGATGTCCATGGCCTCGAACTTGTTCTTGCCCATGGTCCACTTCTCGATGCGCTCGAAAATGTGCTTCAGGTGCGGCAGTCGCGCCTGCGGCGTGGCGAAGGCCTCGTCGGTGATCCAGTCTTCCTGGCCGATCACCTTGCAGATCGCGGCCCACACCGGCGCCTGCGTGATGAAGTAGATGTAGGCGTTCGGGTCGGTCTCCCAGCCCTTGCACTTCAGGATCCAGCCCGGCTGGCCGCCGCCGGAGGCGTTGCCGGCGCGCGGCACGGCGTCGCCGAACTCGCCGTCCGGGTATTGCGGGAACTCGGTGAGCTTGTGCATGCGTTCCAGGCGCTGCTGGTCGCGCAGCTTGACGCGGCACAGGTTCAGCACGCCGTCCTGCATCGCGGCCAGCACCTTCTGGCCGCGACCGGTGCGGTTGCGCTGGTACAGCGCCGCGACGATGCCCAGCGCCAGGTGCAGCCCGGTGCCCGAGTCGCCGATCTGCGCGCCGGTGACCATCGGCGGGCCGTCGTCGAAGCCGGTGGTCGAGGCCGAGCCGCCTGCGCACTGCGCCACGTTCTCGTAGACCTTGCAGTCCTCGTACGGACCCGGGCCGAAGCCCTTGACCGAAGCCATGATCATGCGCGGGTTCAGCTCCTGCACGCGCTCCCAGGTGAAGCCCATGCGGTCGAGCGCACCGGGCGCGAAGTTCTCGACCAGCACGTCGCAGTCCTTGATCAACCGCTCCACGATCTCCTTGCCCTTCGGATCCTTGGTGTTGACGGTGATCGAGCGCTTGTTGTGGTTCAGCATCGTGAAGTACAGGCTGTCGACGCCAGGGATGTCGCGCAGCTGGCCACGCGTGGCATCCCCTTCGCCGGCCTTCTCCAGCTTGATCACGTCGGCGCCGAACCAGGCCAACAACTGCGTGCACGTCGGTCCCGACTGCACGTGCGTGAAGTCGAGTATGCGCACACCATCGAGCGCTTTGCTCATCGGAAGCTCCTATCGGGTTTCAAAGGGGGCGGGTCTCAGGCGCTGGACGAGGCGCCAGCCTGGCGCTGGGGTTCAGGCTGGTGATGCGCCCGCTTTCCGTGCCGGCGGTCTCGTCGATGATCGCGTTGATCAGCGTCGGCCGGCGCGAGCGCATGGCTTCCTCCATCGCCTTGCGCAGTTCGGCCGGCGTCGTCGCATAGACGCCGACGCCACCGAAGGCCTGCATCAGCATCTCGTAGCGCGCGTCCTTGACGAACACCGTCGGCGCGACATCGCTGCCGCCGCCAAGGTTCTTGTCGGTGCCACGGTACACGCCGTTGTTGTTGAGGATGACCACGCACACCGGCAGGTTGTAGCGGCAGATGGTCTCGACTTCCATGCCGCTGAAACCGAAGGCGCTGTCGCCTTCGATGGCGATGACCGGCTCGCCCGATTCAACCGCCGCTGCCACCGCGAAGCCCATGCCGATGCCCATCACGCCCCAGGTACCGACGTCCAGGCGCTTGCGCGGCTTGGCCATGTCGACGATGGAACGCGTGAAGTCCAGCGCGTTGGCGCCTTCGTTGACCAGCATGGCATCGGGGTTGGCCTTGACGATGTCGCGCACCACGTTCAGCGCGCTGTGGAAGTTCATCGGCTTCGGGTCCTTGGCCAGCGTCTCGGCCATCTTCGCGACGTTCTTGTTGCGGCGCTCGGTCACGGCAGTCAGCCACTCGGCCGGCGGCCGCGCCCAGTTGTTGCCGATGCCGGCCAGCAGCGCCGACACGCAGGAACCGATGTCGCCGACCAGCGGCGCGTCGATGCGCACGTTGCTGTCGGCCTCGGTCGGCGAGATGTCGATCTGGATGAACTTCTGGCCGCCCCAGGCCTTGTGGTCCTTGCCGCCCCAGGTCTTGCCCTTGCCGTGCGACAGCAGCCAGTTCAGCCGCGCGCCGACCAGCAGCACCACGTCGGCTTCGGGCAGCACGTAGGAACGCGCCGCGGCCGCCGACAGCTCGTGGTTGTCGGGCAGCAGGCCCTTGGCCATCGACATCGGCAGGTAGGGGATGCCGGTGCGCTCGACCAGCGCGCGCACCTCGGCATCGGCCCGCGCATAGGCCGCGCCCTTGCCCAGCAGGATCAGCGGCTTCCTCGCGCCCTTGAGCAGGTCGAGCGCACGCTGCACCGCGTCCGCTGCCGGGATCTGCCTGGGCGCCGGATCGACCACCTTGATCAGCGAGGCGGCACCGGCCGCGGCATCGACGGCTTGCGAGAACAGCTTGGCCGGCAGGTCCAGGTACACGCCGCCGGGGCGGCCGGACACGGCAGAGCGAATGGCGCGTGCGATGCCCACGCCGATGTCCTCGGCATGCAGCACGCGGAAGGCGGCCTTGCACAGCGGCTTGGCAATGGCCAGCTGGTCCATTTCCTCGTAGTCGCCTTGCAGCAGATCGACGATCTCGCGCTCGCTGGAGCCGCTGATGAGGATCATCGGGAAGCAGTTGGTGGTGGCGTTGGCCAGCGCCGTCAGGCCGTTGAGAAAGCCGGGCGCCGACACCGTCAGGCACACGCCCGGCTTGCCGTTGATGAAGCCGGCGATGGCCGCGGCATTGCCGGCGTTCTGCTCGTGGCGGAACGAGATGACACGCAGGCCTTCGCCCTGCGCCTTGCGCGTCAGGTCGGTGATCGGGATGCCGGGCAGACCGTAGATGGTGGTGATGCCGTTGAGCTTGAGCGCATCGATGACGAGGTGGAAACCATCGGTCATCGGCGAGGCTTCGTTGGCGGCCGTTGCGGGCGCGAGGATTGCAGACATGGCACGCTCCGGGGTGCAGCTTGGGAACTGAAGGCTATGGTAGAAACTGCGTTCGCACTTCTCCGTTGACCACGGTCAAGATTCGAAAATTGGCCATGTGTCGGGGGACTGGAACGATGATCTTGCTTGCGCAGCACCCCGAAAGAACCGTCATCCGTCTGCAGCTGCGACAGAACGTCATGCTGACGAAGATGAGCGATGCCGAGCGGGACGAACTCGCGCAACGGCTGTCGGTCGTGGACTGCGCCAAGGGCGACTATCTGCTGCACCAGGGGGTGCACGACATGGAGCAGTACTTCCTGCTCGAAGGCATCCTCAAGCGCGTGGTCACCAACGCCGACGCCAAGGAAATGATCCTGCGCTTCACCGACGAGCGCGGCATCGAGACCAGCTACGCCGCCTGGCGGCTGAACACGCCCACGCCCTATGCCATCGTCAGCGTCACCAAGGCGCGCGTCGCCAAGCTGTCGATGCCGCAGTGGGTGGAGTTTCTCGACCGGCATCCGCATTTCAAGGCCGAGTTCGAGTACGAGATCATGCGGCTGATGAGCGAGATCATGGCGCACACCATCACACTGCACCTGCTCGACGCACCGGGGCGCGTGCACCGCTTCATGCGCAAGCACGGCGAGCTCGCCGAACGCATTCCGAAGAAGGAACTGGCGGCCTACCTCAACCTCTCGGCCGAGACACTGTCGCGGCTGAAGCAGCGTGGCAAGATCTGAAGCGCAATTCACTGCCGCGCCGAAGGAAAGAGCTTCGAGCGCGCCATCACGCGCAACTGGTCATCGACCGCCTGCACGCCGGCCACGCCGGCCGCCACCCGTGTCGCCGCCGTCTTCTCGGCTTCGGCGGCGACGATGCCGCGCAGCGTGACCCGTCCGTCGGCACTGTCGATGGTGATGTCCACCCCTTCGGTGTCATCGTCGGCGCGCAGCGCGGCACGCACGCGCGCGCTCAGCGCCATGCCCTGCAGCAGTGTACGCGAGGCTTCGGTCTCGGCGAACTCCGGCCGCGCGAGCAGGGCCTTGATCAACTGCACGCAGCTGTCCACCGACAGCCGGTCGGTGTTGAGAACCAGGTCGAACAGCACCGGCTGGTTCCATTCCACGCCGAATTGATCGTGCATGCGGCTGGCATTGGCCTGGTCGCTGCGCCGGATCTCGGCCTCGGCGACGCTGCGATCGTCGGTGTCGATCTGATTCATCAGCCACTGCACGCGCTGGTCGAAGGGCCGCATGATGCGGACACAGGGTACGTGCGGCACCGGGCGCAGCAGCTGCGTCGCGCCCCAGCCGCGGATGACGACGTTGCCCTTGGCGGCGGCCTCGAGCACCTCCTCGGCGCTGTACAGCGCCATCGCGTGGCGGTCGGTGCGCAGCCGCTCCAGCGCGCCCGCCTTGCCGCCGCGCAGGCGGTTGATCAGACTCCTGGAAACGTGCATCTTCTCCGCCACGCGCTCGGCGATCTCGTGCTGCAGCGTCGCCAGATTGAGTTCGGCCGCCAGTTGCTCGGCAATGTCCTTGGCCAGCGAGCCCATTCCCTGCGTCAGTGCGATGACAGGCATGCGATGTCCCTTCGTTTCAGTTGTGCGCGGCACCATCGCGCCACCCGCGGCGCGTGAACGGCAGCACCGAGCAAACGCCGCGGAACCGGCTCTGCCGGGCCGCCGGCGTTGCCCCCTGGGGGGAGCGCCAAAGGCGCTTCGGGGGTCATCTCAATCCACCGGACGTTGCGCCACCAGCTCGTCGGCCTTGGACGGGCGCAGCAGCGCGATCAGCTTGGCGATCAGCGGCCAGAACAGCATCAGCATCGCCAGCGTGGTGATCGTGCCCACCAGCGGGTTGGCCCACATGATGTTGACCTCACCCTGCGACATCAGCATCGCCTGGCGGAACGAGTCCTCGGCCTTGTCGCCCAGCACCAGCGCCAGCACCAGCGGCGCCAGCGGATAGTCGAGCTTCTTGAAGACGTAGCCCATGACGCCGAAGATCAGCATCAGCCAGATGTCGAGCATGGCGTTGTGCACCGTGTACGAGCCGATGGCGCAGATGACGATGATCACCGGCGCGATGATCGAGAACGGAATGCGCAGGATCGACGCGAACAGCGGCACCGTCGACAGCACGACGATCAGGCCGACCAGGTTGCCCAGGTACATGCTGGCGATCAGGCCCCAGACGAATTCCTTCTGCTCGACGAAGAGCAGCGGGCCCGGCTGCAGGCCCCAGATGAGCAGGCCGCCGAGCAGCACCGCCGCGGTGGGCGAGCCCGGAATGCCCAGCGCCAGCATCGGCAGCAGCGCGCTGGTACCGGCGGCGTGCGCTGCGGTTTCCGGCGCGACCACGCCTTCGACTTCGCCGGTGCCGAACTTCGAGCCGTTGCGCGAGAACTTCTTCGCCAGGCCGTAGCTCATGAACGAGGCCGGCGTGGCACCGCCCGGGGTGATGCCCATCCAGATGCCGACCAGCGAACTGCGCACCGAGGTGGCCCAGTACTGGGGCAGCGTCTTCCAGGTCTGCCACACCACCTTGGCGTTGATGCGCGCCGACTTGCCGGAGAAGTTCAGCCCCTCCTCCATCGACAGCAGGATCTCGCCGATGCCGAACAGGCCGATCACCGCGATCAGGAAGTCGAAGCCGCGCATCAGTTCGGTCAGGCCGAAGGTCAGGCGCAGCTGGCCGGTGACCGTGTCCATGCCGACGGCGGCCAGCGCAAAGCCCAAGGTCATCGCCACCACGATCTTGAAGGGGTTGCCCTTGCCCATGCCGACGAAGGAGCAGAAGGTCAGCAGGTAGACCGCGAAGAACTCCGGTGCGCCGAACTTCAGCGCGAACTTGGCGACCAGCGGCGCCAGGAAGGTGATCATCAGCACCGCGACGAAGGCGCCGATGAAGGACGAGGTGAAGGCCGCCGTCAGCGCCTCGCCCGCCCGCCCCTTCTGCGCCAGCGGATAGCCGTCGAAGGTGGTGGCCACCGACCAGGGCTCACCGGGGATGTTGAACAGGATCGAGGTGATGGCACCGCCGAACAGCGCGCCCCAGTAGATGCACGACAGCATCACGATGGCCGAGGTCGGCGGCATCGCGAAGGTCAGCGGCAGCAGGATGGCCACACCGTTGGCACCGCCCAGCCCCGGCAGCACGCCGATGAGCACGCCGAGGATCACGCCGATGAACATCAGGCTGATGTTCATCGGCGTCAGCACGACGGCAAAGCCGTGCATCAATGAGCCGATTTCGTCCATGGTGAAAGTCTCCCGATCGCGTGCTGTTGGCGCTCAATAGCCGAGGAAGCCCAACGGATCCAGTGCGCCCTTGTACAGCGGCACCTTGAACCAGATCTCGAACATCGCAAAGAACAAGACGTTCACCACCACGCCGATGAGCACGCTCTTGAGCACCGAGTACTTGCCCAGGATGATCATGAACAGCGCGATGAACAGCGCCGAGGCCACGTACAGCCCCAACAGCATGATCATGCCGACGTACAGCGCCGACGGCAGCAGCACCGACAGCACACGCTTCAACTGCACCGAATCGACGAAGACCTCGTCGTCGCTGGCGCGCGCGCGCAGCGACTGCACGAAGATGGCGGCACCGCACACCGCCAGGATCAAGCCGATGTAGAAGGGAAAGTAGCCCGAACCCGGGCCGTCGCTGCCCCAGCCGGCGCCGAGGCGGCGCGCCTCGACCATGACCACCACACCGATGAGTGCGAGGCAGGCGGCGACGACGGTGTCGACGGTGACGTTGCGCACCAGGGGCCTGCCCTGCAGGTCCTCGCTGGATGAATCATGTGCCATGGGGGTTCTCCGAAACGGATGCAGAACGCCCCGCCGCCCGCCCGCGCGGCACGCAGCGGATCGACAGCTGAACGGGGTGGGCGGGGCCGGCCAGCGCCGGCCCTCGTCATGCGACTACTTGGCGGCGAGGAAGCCGGCCTCGGACATCAGCGTCTTGTGCAGCGCCTCGTTGGTCTCGAGCCACTTGAGGTACTCCGCGCCACTGAGTGCGGTCTGGTTGAAGGCGCCCTTTTCCATGAACTCCTTCCATTCCGGCGTCTCGCGCACCTTCTTCAGCAGGTCGAGGTAGTAGGCCTGCTGGTCCGGCGTCACGCCCGGCGCCATGAAGATGCCGCGCAGCATGACGTAGTCGGTGGGCACGCCCGATTCCTTGCAGGTCGGGATGTCGGCCCAGGACTGGGTCGTGGTGACCTTCTCGTTGTAGGGCATGCGCTTGTCGTCGAACACGCACAGCGGACGCAGCGAGCCCGCGCGCCACTGCGCCACGGCCTCGATCGGGTTGTTCACCGTGGAATCGATGTGCTTGCCCACCAGTTGCACCGCGACGTCGCCGCCGCCCTTGAAGGGCACGTAGATGAACTTGGTGCCGGTGGCCTTTTCCAGACCGACGGTGATGATCTGGTCTTCCTGCTTGGAGCCGGTGCCGCCCATCTTCATCTTGTTGGGCCCTGCCGCCTTGACCGCGGCGATGTACTCCGACGCCGTCTTGTAAGGCGTCTCGGCATTGACCCACAGCACGAACTGGTCGAGCGCCATCATCGTGACCGGCGTCATTTCCTTCCAGTTGAAGGGCACGCCGGTGGCCAGCGGGGTGGTGAACAGGTTGGACAGCGTGATGATGATCTTGTGCGGGTCGCCCTTCGACTCCTTCACCGACAGGAAGCCCTCGGCACCGGCGCCGCCGGACTTGTTGATGACGACCATCGACTCCTTCATCAGCTTGTGCTTGACGACGATGCCCTGGATCAGCCGGGCCATCTGGTCGGCGCCGCCGCCGGTGCCGGCAGGCACCACGAACTCGACGGCCTTGGTCGGCTCCCAGGCGGCCTGGGCCGCGCCGGACAAGCCGATGGCTGCCGCAGCAGCGATCACGCATCGGCCGAAGGCCGCGAAGCGGTGGGACGAAAGCTTGGAACCTCGAAGGGCATGCATCGATTTGTCTCCAGTCTGGTGAAGGTTGCGGCAGGCGGCCGCTTTCACGGGCCCGCCATGTCCGGATTGGCGCCGGCATGGTCAGTCACGCGCAGGCAGAACTTCATTGACCGCAGTCAAGAACAAGGGTCAACCCCAGATCGTTGGCCGCGGCCCCATCCAGGGCGACCTGCTGCGCGCGAGGCTACAGCCCGCGGGCCTCGGCGCAGGCCAGGGAAACACCGAGTCTGCGTCACAATTTGTAGCTTTGCGACATCGCGCATGACAACGAGGCGTGTTTCCCTAGAATCGCGCTCATCCTCCCAGCCCGCGCCACCACGCCCTTCATGACGACCCGCCGCCGATTCGTGAGCTGCTTGGCCGCCATGCTGCCCATGGCACCGGCCCGCGCCCTGGATGCGGCGACCGGCCCGGTGGTGCTGACGATCTACGGCCGCGTGCGCAAGCCCAATGCCGGGAGCGCGGCGCAGTTCGACATGGCGATGCTCGAGCAGCTGCCGCAACACAGCTTCGTGACGCGCACGCCCTGGTATTCGACGCCGCGCAAGTTCAGCGGCCCGCTGCTGCGCGACGTGCTGGCGGCTTGCGGCGCGATGGGCAGCAACCTGCGCGCGACGGCGCTCAACGACTACCGCGTCGACCTGCCCTTCGAGGACACGCAGCGCTTCGACGTGCTGCTGGCGCGGCTGCTCGACGACAAGCCGATGGCGGTGCGCGACAAGGGTCCGCTGTTCATCATCTACCCCTTCGACTCCAGCGCCGAGTTGCGCACCACGGTCTACTTCAGCCGTTCCGCATGGCAACTGAAGTCGCTCGAAGTTCAGTAGAGGACGGCGCGGCAGCGACGTCGCGCCCGCGACGCTTCACGCTTTTCGGCCTGATCGGCGTGGTGCTGGCGCTGGCGCTGGCCGCGGTGGCGCTGGTGCAGGTGCGGCAGTTCGCGCTGCTCAAACAAAGCGTCGTCTACCAGGACGACTACGTCGTGCTGAGCCTGTACCAGGTGGAAGCCGAGTACCTGCGGCTGCGCGAATACTGGGTGCGCGCGCAGTTCGAACGCGACAACTTCGACCGCGACGCGCTGCAGTTGCGCTACGACATCTGGGTCAGCCGCGTCGGTTTGCTGCACAACGAGCGCACCGCGCGGCTGATGGTCGGCAGCGACGACTATGTCGTGCCGCTGCGCAAGATGAACGACTTCATCGCCCGCGCCGACAAGGTGCTGGGCCCGACCAGCCCGCGGCCGCTCGATGCGGCCGCGCTGGCCGCGCTGCAGCCGGCGCTGGATGCGCTGGGCGGGCCGATCCATTCGATGTCGCTGAGCGCGTCGCACCATGTGTCCGAGCAGATCACCGAGCGCAACGCCGCCGTGCGCCAGCACAACCAGGTGGCGCTGGCATTAACGCTGTTCCTGTCGCTGCTGGTGCTGGTCTTCGGCCTGGTGGCGCTGCGGCAGATGCGGCTGCTGGGCGAGCGCCAGAGTGCGCTGGTCGACCTGACCGCACACCTGCGCGAGGCGCAGCGTCAGGCCGAGGCCGCCAGTGAGGCGAAGAGCGTGTTCCTGGCCAACATGAGCCACGAGATCCGCACGCCCTTCCACGGGCTGCTCGGCATGCTCTCGCTGCTGCGCGACACCGGGCTCAATGCGCGCCAGGTGGACTACTTGCGCACCGCCACCGAGTCGGCCGACCACCTGCTGACCATCCTCAACGACGTGCTCGACATGTCGCTGCTCGAATCCGGCCGGCTGACGCTGACCGAGGAGCCGGTCGACCTGCGCGACCTGCTGCGTGAGGTCGAGGCGCTGATGCGCCCGCAGGCGCAGCTGAAGTCGCTGGCGCTGCACATCGATGCCGACCCCGGCATCCCCGAAAAGGTGCGCGCCGACCGCACGCGGGTCAAGCAGATCCTGTTCAACCTGGTGAACAACGCCGTCAAGTTCTCCGACCGCGGCGTGGTCGTGCTCGACCTGCACCGCGCCGGCGACGACGAGGGTCACGAGATGCTCGAGTTCGTCGTCACCGATACCGGCATCGGCATGGATCAGACCACCCTGGATCGGTTGTTCAAGCGCTTCTCGCAGGGCGATGAGTCGCGCGCGCGGCGCCATGGCGGCACCGGGCTGGGGCTGGAGATCTCGCGCAGCCTGGCGCGGCTGATGGGTGGCGACGTCACCGCCAAGAGCGTGCCCGGCGAAGGCAGCAGTTTCAGCTTCCGCATGCCGCTGCAGACGCTGGCGCCGGCACCCCGGCTGGCCTTTCCGCCACCGGCCGCCGCCGACGGCGCGCTGCCCGGCATGGGCTCGCTGCGCGTGCTCGTGGCCGAGGACCATCCGGTGAACCGTCAGTACATGGCGGCGCTGCTCGAAGGCATGGGTCACCAGCCCTTCTTTGCCGGCAACGGCCTGGAGGCGGTGCAGGCCATCCGCGAGCGGCGCTTCGACATCGTGCTGATGGACTTGCACATGCCGCTGCTCGATGGCGTGGGTGCGACGCTGTCGATCCGCGCGCTGCCCGACGGGGCGTCGGCCACCGTGCCGATCATCGCGCTCACCGCCGATGCCTTTGCGCAGACACGCGAGCGCTGCCTGATGGCCGGCATGAACGACTTCCTGGCCAAGCCGGTCAGCCCGGAACGGCTGTCGGCGATGCTGCGGCGGCTGTTCGGCGGCGCCGGCAGCGCCGATTTGCCCTCGTCCGGCCTGGCCGATGCACCCGCGCCCGAGCCCGTGCCCGCGGTGCTGGATCGCGCCACGCTGGACGCGGCGCTGCGCGCGATGCCGCGCGAGCGTCTCGCCCACCTGTTGCGCAGCTTCTTCGATCAGGGCCCGGAAATGGTCGAACGCCTGCGTGTCGCCCTGCGCGACGGCCAGGCACTGGACCTGCGCGTCAATGCGCATGCGGCGCGCGGCGCGGCGCTGAACTTCGGCCTGAGCGCGCTGGCACAGACGGCGCAGGCACTGCACGAGGGCGCCACGCACGTGCCGGCGCACGAGATCGCGCGACTGATTCAGCGCTTCGAACAGCTGCTGACAGCCAGCCGCGAGGCCTGTGAAGCCACCGGGCTGCTGGAGCCGGTCACAGAATGACCGGTTCGGGCTCCAGGCGGATGCCAAAACGGCCGTAGACACTTTCCTGGATGGCGCAGGCCAAGGTCAGCACCTCGGCGCCGATGGCGCCGCCGCGGTTCACCAGCACCAGCGCCTGGCGCTCGTAGACCCCCGCCTGTCCGATGGACTTGCCCTTCCAGCCACAGGCGTCGATCAGCCAGCCCGCCGCCAGCTTGGCACTGCCGTCGGGCAGCGGGTAGTGCACCACCGACGGGTCGCGGCCGATGATGTCGCGGCATTGTTCGGCGCTGACCACCGGGTTCTTGAAGAAGCTGCCGGCATTGCCGATGTGCTGCGGGTCGGGCAGCTTGGCGCGGCGGATCGCGCACACCCAGTCGAAGATCGTCTGCGCGTCGGGGTGGGCATTGCCGGTGTCGTGCACGCGCCTTTGCAGGTCCAGGTAGCCCAGCAGCGGCCGCCATGGCCGCGGCAGACGCAGGCGCACGCGCGTGATCAGCGTCTTGCCGGCCAGCAGGTGCTTGAACACGCTGTCGCGGTAGCCGAAGGCGCACTGTGCCGCGCTCAAGGTCACGCTGCGGCCGGTGACCAGGTCCACGCCGTCCAGCGACTCGAAGCGGTCCTTCAGCTCGACGCCATAGGCGCCGATGTTCTGCACCGGCGCGGCACCGACCAGGCCCGGAATCAGCGCCAGGTTCTCCAGCCCCGGCCAGCCCTGTTGCAGCGTCCAGGCGACGAGATCGTGCCAGTTCTCGCCGGCGCCGGCCTCGACGATGTAGGCATCGGCCGTCTCGCGCAGCAGCCGCCGGCCCGCAATCTCGACCTTCAGCACCACCGCGGCCACGTCGCGCGTCAGCACCAGGTTGCTGCCGCCGCCGAGGATGAGCTTCTTCGCCGCGCCGAACTCGGGGTGGTCGACTACACGCTTGACATCGCCTTCGCTGCGCAGGCGCACCAGCGCCGCCGCCACCGCGGGCAGCCCGAAACTGTTGAACGCGCGCAGGCTCGCGCGGCGTTCGAACGGCAGTTCCGTGCGCTCTTGCACCATGGCAGAATTTTCGCTCAGTTCCCTTTGTGCAAGACTGTCGATCATGCCCAGCTTCGATACCGTCCTGGAACCCGATCTGGTCGAATTGCGCAATGCGGTCGAACAGAGTAACAAGGAGATCGACACGCGCTTCGATTTCAAGGGCTCGGACGCGCGCGTCGAGCTCGCCGACAAGGGCAAGGAACGCACGCTCACGCTCTATGCCGACAGCGATTTCCAGATCGGCCAGGTGCGCGACGTCCTGCTGGCCAAGCTCAGCAAGCGCGGCGTGGACGTGCGTTTCGTCGACCTCGGCGCCAAGCTGGAAAAGCTGGGCGGCGACAAGTTCAAGCAGGTGGTGCCGGTCAAGACCGGCATCGACAGCGAAGCCGCTCGGCGCATCCAGACGCTGATCAAGCAGAGCAAGCTCAAGGTGCAGGCCTCGATCCAGGGCGACGCGGTGCGCATCAACGGCGCCAAGCGCGACGACCTGCAAAGCGCCATCGCGCTGCTCAAGCGCGAGGTCACCGAGTTGCCGCTCGGTTTCAACAACTTCCGCGATTGATGGGCCCACCCCCGCAGCGGCTTCGCCGCTCCCCCTCGAGGGGGGCGAGGCCGGACAGGGAAGGTCCGGTGGACCTTCCCTGCCTACCGAGCGGCCGAGCCGAGAGGCTCGGCGTGGCCTGCAAGGCCCGCTGGCGGACCGGCGAGGCCGGATCCGCGGTGGTCGCTCGACCCGATCGAGGCGCGCGCAGGGTCGTCGCGCATGCTCTGCAGTTGCTGGCCGTCTTGTGCTTCGGTGCGACCTGTGCAGGCAGTTGGGCGCAAAGCGTCACGCTGGCCGGCAGCATGGGCAGCAAGGCACTGCTGGTCATCGACGGCCAGCCGCACACGCTGGCCGTGGGCCAGAGCGCGATGGGCGTGACGCTGCTGCAGCTGTCCGACGGGCAGGCGCAGGTGCAGCGTGCCGGCAGCACCGCCACCTTGCGCCTGGGTGGAGCGCCGGCGCGGCTGACGGGCACGCCGCAGGCCGCCACCACGGCGCAGGAGATCGTGCTGCCGGTCGGGCTGGGTGGGCACTTCATGTCCAGTGGCGCCATCAACGGGCGGCCGGTGCAGTTCATGGTCGATACCGGCGCCACCGTCGTCGCCCTCAGCCAGGCCGAGGCCGAACGCATCGGCCTGGCCTGGCGCAATGCGCCGCGCGCCGTCACGCAGACTGCCAATGGCGCCGTACCGGTGCACCGCGTCAGCCTGAACGCGGTGCGCGTCGGCGAGGTCGAGGTGAACAACATCGAGGCCATCGTCATGCCGGCGCAGATGCCCTACGTGCTGCTGGGCAACAGCTTCCTCGGCCGCTTCCAGATGCGGCGCGACAACGACCAGCTCCGCCTGGAACGGCGCCGCTGAAGCCGCGCCGCCTGTCCGGGTTGGGACAGGCCGACGGCGCACGATCGTGCTAGAAACGGGGCTGCATCTCAGCAGGCCTTGGAGACACGCACGATGGACCTGAACTTCACGCCGGAAGAACTCGCGTTCCGCGAGCAAGTCCGCGAATGGGTGGCGAACAACCTGCCCAAGGACATCAGCCACAAGGTGCACAACGCGCTGCGCCTGAGCCGCGAGGACCAGCAGGCGTGGCAGAAGATCCTCGGCAAGAAGGGCTGGCTCGGCTACGCCTGGCCGACACAGTTCGGCGGCCCCGGTTGGAACGCGGTGCAGAAACACCTGTTCGAGGAGGAATGCGCGCGCGCCGGCGCGCCGCGCATCCTGCCTTTCGGCCCGGTGATGGTGGCGCCGGTGATCATGGCTTTCGGCAATGCCGAGCAGCACAAGCGCTTCCTGCCCGGCATCGCCAGCGGCGAGGTCTGGTGGAGCCAGGGCTACAGCGAGCCCGGCTCGGGCTCTGACCTGGCCTCGCTGAAGTGCCGGGCCGATCGGCAGGGCGACAAGTACCTCGTCAACGGCCAGAAGACCTGGACCACGCTGGGCCAGTACGGCGACTGGATCTTCTGCCTGGTGCGTACCAGCAGCGAGGGCAAGCCGCAGACCGGCATCAGCTTCCTGCTGATCGACATGAAGAGCCCCGGCATCACCGTGCGCCCGATCATCACGATGGACGGCGAGCACGAGGTCAACGAGGTCTTCTTCGACAACGTCGAGGTGCCGGCGGAGAACCTGATCGGCGAGGAGAACAAGGGCTGGACCTACGCCAAGCACCTGCTGGCGCACGAGCGCACCAACATCGCCGACGTCAACCGCGCCAAGCGCGAGCTGGAACGGCTCAAGCGCATCGCCAAGTCCGAGGGTGTCTACGACGACGCGCGCTTCCGCGACCAGATCGCGCTGCTCGAGATCGACGTGGTGGCGCTGGAGATGATGGTGCTGCGCGTGCTGTGGGCCGAGAAGAGCGGCAAGCAGAGCCTGGACGTGGCGGGCCTGCTGAAGATCCGCGGCAGCGAGATCCAGCAGCGCTACAGCGAGCTGATGATGCTGGCCGGCGGCCCCTGCACCGTGCCCTACCTGCACGAGGCGATGGAGGCCGGCTGGCAGGGCGACATCGCCATCGAGCGCTTCCTGCTGCCGCTGGCCGGCACCTACTTCAACCAGCGCAAGACCACGATCTACGGCGGCAGCAACGAAGTCCAGAGAAACATCGTCGCGCAGACGGTACTCGGCTGAAGGGAGACGGACATGGATTTCGAGTTTTCCGACGAACAAGAGCAGTTGCGCGACGCGGTGCGCCGCTGGGTCGACAAGGGCTTCGGCTTCGAGCGCCGCCATGCACTGGCCAAGGCCGGCGGCAAGACGCGCGAGGTGCTGGGCGAGATCAACGATCTGGGCTTGGCCGGCTTGGTGGTGCCCGAGGCCCACGGCGGCATGGGCTTCGGCGCCATCGAGGCGATGGTGGTGATGGAAGAGCTGGGCCGCGGCCTTGTCAACGCGCCCTATGCGCAGGCCGCGCTGGTCGCGCCGACGCTGCTGTCCGATGCGCCGGACGCGCTGCAGCAGGCCTGGCTGCCGAAGGTCGCCGGCGGCGAGGCGCTGCTGGTGCTGGGGCAGCAGGAACGCGCCTCGCGCTACCGACTCGACCAGGTGGCCACGCGCGCCACCGAAGCCGGCGGCGGCTGGAAGCTCAACGGCACCAAGATCGTCGTACCCGCGGGTGACGAGGCCGATGCCTTCATCGTCTCGGCGCGGATCAGCGGCGGCGACAGCGATGCTGCCGGCGTGGCGCTGTTCGTCGTCGACAAGGGCGCGGCCGGAGCGACGCAACGCGGCTATCCGACGCAGGACGGCGCCCGCGCCGCCGACTTGGTGCTAGCCGACACGCCGGCCACGCTGCTGACGCTGAAAGGCCACGACGCACTGGAACACGCCGCCGACGTGGCCATCGCCGCGCTCTGCGCCGAAGCGGTGGGTCTGATGGACCGCATGGTGGCGGTCACCGTCGACTACATGCACCAGCGCAAGCAGTTCGGCGTGCCGCTGGCCACCTTCCAGGCGCTGCGCCACCGCATCGCCGACGTAAAGATGCAGCTCGAACTGGGGCGCTCGATGAGCTACTTCGCCAGCCTGAAACTGGGCGAGCCGGCGGACCGGCGACGCCGCGCCCTGTCGCAGGCCAAGGTGCAGCTCGGCAACTCGATGCGTTTCGTCGGCCAGCAGTGCACGCAGATCCACGGCGGCATCGGCGTCACCGACGAATACGTATCCAGCCACTACTTCAAGCGGCTCACCGTCATCGAGATGAGCTTCGGTGACACGATGCACCACCTCGGCGAGGTCAGCGCGCGCATGCGCGACAGCGCCGGCGTGTTTGCATGACGGGTCGCAGCCCCGAGCTGTTTCCCGGCGCGATCACCGACGTCCTCGGCCTGCGCGTCGGCCACTTCACCGATGCGCGGCGGCCCACCGGCTGCAGCGTGCTGCTGTGCCCGCAGGGCGCGGTCTGCGGCGTCGACGTGCGCGGCGCCGCGCCCGGCACGCGCGAGACCGATCTGCTGCGACCCGATAACCTGGTCGAACACGTGCACGCACTGCTGCTCACCGGCGGCAGCGCCTTCGGGCTCGATGCCGCCGGCGGCGTGGTGCGCTGGCTCGAGGAACGCGGCCACGGCCTGGGCGTGGGTCCGGCGATGGTGCCGATCGTGCCGGCCGCCGTGCTCTTCGACCTGTGGCTCGGCAACCCCCGCATCCGCCCCGACGCCGCCGCCGGTTATGCCGCCTGCGAAGCCGCCAGCCACGAGCCGCCGGCGCAGGGCAACGTCGGTGCCGGTGCCGGCGCCAGTGTGGGCAAGCTCTTCGGCATCGAACGCGGCATGAAGGGCGGCATCGGCACAGCGTCGCTGAAGGTCGGTGCGGTCACGGTCGGCGCGCTGGTGGCCGTCAATCCCACCGGCGACGTCATCGACCCGTCCACCGGCCGGGTGATCGCCGGCACCCGCGGTTCCGACGGACAGCCGCGCAGCGCCACCCAGGCCATCGCCGCCGGCGAGCTGCCGCCGCGGGCGCTGGCGGGCATGGCCACCACCATCGGCATCGTCGCCACCGATGCGGTGCTGAGCAAGGCGCAGGCCAACAAGCTGGCGACGATGGCACACGACGGCCTGGCGCGCTGCATCGACCCTGTCCACACCATGGCCGACGGCGACACGCTGTTCGCGCTGGCCACCGGCACCAGCGGCCGGCCCGGCGAGATGACGGTGCTGGGCGCGCTGGCCGCCACCGTGATGTCGCGCGCGGTGCTGAACGCCGTGCGCGCCGCCGAAGGCCTGCCGGGCCTGCCGGCGACGCGCGACCTGGGACGCGCCTGAGCGCCTACCTGGGCTTGGCCTCGTAGGCGGCAATCGCCTTCTTCAGCTCGGTGTATTCGCTGCAGCCGAAGAAGCACAGCTTGTCCAGCGCGGCCAGGTGTTCCTTGGCCTTCGGCAGGTCGTTCACCATCAGGTAGGCCTCGCCGATGTATTCCCGTGCGCCGCGGTGCTTGGGATCGAGGCGCAGCGCCTCCTGGTAGTGCTTGAACACCAGGTCCATGTCCGGGTTCGCGCCCTTGCGCAGCGCATACGCATACAGGTTGTGCAGGTCGGCGTTGCCCGGGTCGGCGGCCAGCGCCACCTTCAGCGACAGCTGCGCCGACGCGTAGTCGCCGGCGGTGATCGCGGCCTTGGCGGTCTTGACCGCAGGGTCCTCGCTCTTGGCGGACCATGCAGGGCTGTCGTCGCCACCGCCGCCGCCCGCGGCGCCGGCCAGCAGCGCCCAGCACAACAAGCCTGCACCCACGACGAAGCGATGGCAATGCATGGACGATCTCCACCAGGATCTGGCGTGTCCGGCATGCTACGTGTACGCGCCGCTAACATGGATGCTTCCCCCCCGGATCGACTGCCCATGAACCCTGCCCTGGACACCTGCCTGCGCGCCGCCACCGAGGTACCGGCGCGCGCCAGCGTCGCCGCATGGTGGCCGCGCTGGCGCGACGGCGCCGCGCGCGCGGCCACGCCGGCGGCGCAGGCGCTGCTCGGCGGCTTCGATGCCGACCGCGTCGGCTGGGCCTTTGCCAGCGGCTACCAGGCGGCGCTGCGCGCGCTGCTGCCCGACCTGCCGGCCGAGGCGGTGGCCGCCTTCTGCGTCACCGAAGAAGCCGGCAACCGGCCGCGCGACATCCGCACGCGCTTCACGCCGGCCGCCGACGGCTCGGTGTCGATCAGCGGCGCCAAGCGCTGGACCACGCTGGGCCCGGACAGCAGCCTGCTGCTGATCGTCGGTGCGCTGCCAGGCGCGGACGATGGCGCGCGCGTGCAGCTGAAGGTGGCGCGCGTTCCCGCCGGCACACCGGGGCTGCAGCTGCTGCCCATGCCCGAGACCCGCTTCGTGCCCGAGGTGCCGCATGCGCGCGTGCAGCTCGACGCCGTCGCGGTCGACGCCGCGGCGCTGCTGCCCGGCGACGGCTACGAGCGCTATGTCAAGCCCTTCCGCACCCTCGAGGACGCGCACGTCACGCTGGCGGTGCTGGCCTACCTGCTGCGCGAAACCCGTGCGCGCGGCTGGCCTTTGGCCTTTGCCGAACGGCTTTGCGCGACGATGATCGCGCTGACCGAAATCACTGCATCGCCGGCCGACGCGCCCGCCACGCACGTGGTGCTGGCCGGTGCGCTGGCCCAGGCCCACGCGCTGTATGCCGAGGCCGGCGCGCTGTGGGCGCAGACCGCCGACGACCCGGCCGCGCAGCGCTGGCAGCGGGACGCTGCGCTGTTCGGCGTGGCGGGATCGGCACGCAGCCAGCGCGCGGCGCGCGCCTGGGAACGCCTGAACGAAGGCCACTGACTTGCAGCTGCGCCAGCTGCTCTTCAGCCAGGGTTTCGGCACGCGCCGCGAGTGCGATGCGCTGATCCTTCATGGTCGGGTGCAGGTGGACGGCCAGGTGCTCGACGACCCGGGCGCCGACGTCGCCACCGAGGGCCTGGTGTTCAGCGTGCAGGGCCAGCCCTGGCCCTACCATGCCCAGGCGCTGCTGATGATGAACAAGCCGCCGGGCTACGAATGCTCGCGCAAGCCCAGGCACCACCCCAGCGTGCTGGGCCTGCTGCCCGCGCCGCTGCGCAACCGCGACGTGCAGCCCATCGGCCGGCTCGACGAGGACACCACCGGGCTGCTGCTCTTCACCGACGACGGCGCGCTGATCCACAAGCTCAGCTCGCCGAAGCGGCACGTGCCCAAGCTCTATGTCGTCGACTGTGCCGAGCCGGTGACACCCGCGCAGTTGGCGCTGCTGCTGGGCGGCGTGGTGCTGCACGACGACCCGCTGCCGGTGCGCGCCGCGGCCTGCGAGGCCAGCGGCGAACGCCAGCTGCGGCTGACGCTGACCGAAGGCAAGTACCACCAGGTCAAGCGCATGGTCGCGGCCGCCGGCAACCAGGTGGTGGCGCTGCATCGCAGCAGCTTCGGCGCGCTGCAGCTGCCACCCGACCTGGCACCCGGCCAGTGGCGCTGGGTGCAGCGCGAATCCATTGCACCGGGCTTGTGATGACGCCAACCATGCCGCCTCGAACCGCGCTGCAGCAGCTGTGGCGCTGCGCGGGCCTCGATGACGCGGCATTGCAGCGCGTCGAGCTGATCGGTGCCGAGCCGGTGCTGCCCTCGTCCTTTGCCGTCGGCACCGCGGCGCAGGCCTCGCTGGCCGCCGGCGCGCTGGCCGCGGCCGAGCTGGGCCGGCTGCGCAACGGCGTGACGCAGCAGCTGACGGTGGACATGCGCCATGCGGCGCTGGAATGCTGCACGCACTTCCTCATCGACGGCCAGACGCTGCCGCTGTGGGACAAGCTGGCCGGGCTGTACCCCTGCGGCGGCGGCGACGGCGAGGACGGCGCAAAGGGCTGGGTGCGCATCCACACCAACTTCGCGCACCACCGCGACGGCGCGCTGCGCCTGCTCGGCCTGCCCGAAGGCAGCAGCGCCGAACGCGCCGACGTGCAGCGCGCGCTGCGCGGCTGGAGCGCCCTCGACTTCGAACAGGCCGCCGCCGAGGCCGGCCTGGTGGTGGCGGCGCTGCGCAGCTTCGACGAGTGGGACGCGCATCCGCAAGGCCGCGCGGTGGCGCTGCAGCCGCTGCTGCAATGGACCCGCCTGGGCGACGCACCGCCGCGCCCCTTGCCGCCGCTGCCGCCGAACGCGCGCCCGCTGCAGGGCCTGCGCGTGCTCGACCTGACGCGCATCCTCGCCGGGCCGGTGGGCACGCGCGCGCTGGCGGCACATGGCGCCGACGTGCTGCTGGTCAATTCGCCCAGGCTGCCCAACATCGAGGCGATTGCCGAGACCAGCCGCGGCAAGCTCTCGGCCTGGGCCGACCTGCACGACGCCACCGACCGCCAGGCCTTCGACGCGCTGCTGCGCGATGCGCATGTGTTGGTGCAGGGCTACCGGCCCGGCGGGCTGCGTGCGCTGGGCTACGGCGCCGAAGCGCTGGCCGAACGCCGGCCGGGCATCGTCGTCGTCTCGCTCTCGGCCTACGGCAGCACAGGCCCGTGGGCGGCGAGGCGCGGCTTCGATTCGCTGGTGCAGACCGCCAGCGGCTTCAATCACGCCGAGGCCCAGGCCTTCGGCAGCGGGACAGCCCGCGCGCTGCCGATGCAGATCCTCGACCATGCCTCGGGCCACCTGATGGCGCTGGCCGGCAGCGCCGCACTGCAGCGTCAGCAGCGCGAAGGCGGCAGTTGGTATGTGCAGGTGTCGCTGGCCGCCACCGGCCAATGGCTGCGCGGCCTGGGCCGCGTGGCCGACGGCTTCGGCGCGCCCCAGCCCGACTTCGAGCCCTTTCTCGAAACCACCGACAGCGGCTTCGGCCGGCTGACGGCGCTGCGCCATGCCGCGCAGTTGTCGGCCACGCCGGCCGGCTGGGAGCGGCCGTCGGTGCCGCCGGGCACGCACCCGCCGGCCTGGCCGCTGCCCTGATTGCCGCCGCGCGCGGGCTTTCACGCTGGACGCAGCCAAGCCGCACTGCTAG
>CAYUPF010000041.1:0-25256 GCA_964446545.1 uncultured Rubrivivax sp. | reverse complement strand
ACGCGCCACGTCCGCCGACTGGTTTCTGACGAGCAGGCTGAAGAGCGCGATCGAACGGCTGAATCCAGACCTGCCGCACCACACGGTGGAAGAGGTCGTGCGGATCCTGTCGCGCCCACCGCATCCCGCGCCGATCCAGAACAACCGCTGGTTCCATATTCAGCTCACCGACGGCGTCGAGATCGAGTACCGAGACGCGAAGAGCGGTGAGACGCGCGGCGGCCGGGCACGGCTCATCGACTTTGACGACCCGGCCGCCAACCAGTTACTGGTGGTGCGCCAGCTCAGCGTCGCGGGAGCGTCGGGCAAGCTCATCCGCCCGGACCTGACGGTGTTCCTGAACGGGCTGCCCGTCGCGGTCATCGAGTTGAAGGACCCGACCGACACGCAGGCCGATCTCGGCGTCGCCATCGACCAGCTGGCCCGCTACGCGCAGACCGCGCCCGATCTCTTCGTGCCGAACGTGTTGCTGGCCGTCTCGGACGGCATGCTGACTCGCGTCGGTTCCATCACCAGCGGGCGCAGCCGCTTCATGCCCTGGCGGCCTTTGAACGACGACGGCGGCGGTGCGCCAACGCTGGAAGCGCTGATCCGCGGTCTGTTCGAGCCGCGCTCGCTGGTGCACTACCTGCGCGCCTGCGTCACCTTCGAGGAAGACGAGCGCGGCGAGATCGTCAAGAAGATCGCCGGCTACCACCAGTTCCGCGCCGTGCGCAAGGCCCGTGCCAGCGTGCTGGCGAGCCTCAAGCCCCCTTCCGGCAGAGATGACGACAGAGGCGACGGGCGCGGCGGCGTGGTCTGGCACACGCAGGGTTCGGGCAAGTCGCTCACCATGCTGATGCTGGCCGGGGCGCTGGTCCGCGAACCGCGCCTCGCCAACCCGACGGTGGTGATGATCAGCGACCGCAACGACCTCGACGATCAGCTCTTCGAAACTTTCGCCGCCGGGCGTGCGCTGCTGCGGCAGGCTCCCGTGCAGGCCGACAGCCGGGAACAACTCAAGACCTTGCTCGACCGCGCGGCGGGCGGCGTGGTGTTCACCACGATCCAGAAGTTCGCCGAGGCGCAGGGCGTGATCTCGGAGCGTTCGAACGTCGTGGTGATGGCCGACGAGGCGCACCGCAGCCAGTACGGCTTCGTCGAAGGCGGCGCGCGCTGGATGCGCGAAGCGCTGCCGAATGCCAGCTTCGTCGGCTTCACCGGCACGCCGCTGGAACGCGACGACAGGAACACGATGCACGTCTTCGGCGAGTACGCCGACGTGTACGACATCCGCCAGGCGGTCGAAGACGGTGCCACCCGGCCGCTCTACTACGAGTCGCGCATCGTCAAGCTGAAGGTGGACGAAGAGGGCGCGCGCGTGGCCGAGGAAGAAGTGGAGTACGTCGTCAACGCCGACCGCGCAGGTGCCACGGCGGAAGACCGCTTCCGCGTGCCGCTGGAGTCGCTGGTCGGCGCGCACGAGCGCGTGGAGCGACTGGCGGCGTTCATCGTGGAGCACTGGGAGAAGCGCCGCGCCGCGATGGAAGGCAAGGCGATGGTCGTCACCATGAGCCGCGACATCGCCGCGCGGCTGTATGAGGCGATCCGCGTGCTGCGGCCGGGCTGGCACGACGCGGACGATGGGCGCGGAGCGATGAAGGTCGTCGTGACCGGCTCGGACCATGACCCCGAGCCGCTGCGCAGTCATGTGCGCAGCAAGGCCGCCCGCAAGCGCCTGGCCGAGCGCTTCAAGGCGCCGCACGACGATCTGCGGCTGGTGATCGTCTGCGACATGTGGCTGACGGGCTTCGATTGCCCGCCGGCGCACACGATGTACCTGGACAAGCCGCTGGCCGGGCACAACCTGATGCAGGCCATCGCGCGCGTCAACCGCGTCTATGGCGACAAGCCGGGCGGCTTGATCGTCGACCTGCTGGGTCTGGCCGATCAACTGGCCGATGCGCTGGCGACCTACACGCAGGCCGGCGGCACGGGCGAGGCGGTCAGGGACGTGCAGGACGAGGCAGTGCCCGCGATGCAGGCCGCGTTCGAGAAGCTGCGCAGCTTCTTCCACGGCTGCAGCTATGAGCCGGCGCTCGATGCCGCGCCGCAGTCCGTACTCCAGGTGTATCTGCGCGCGATCGACCATGTGTTCGGGCAGGACGAGGGATGGAAGCGGCTGCGCGCGCTGGTGAAGGAACTGTCAGCGGCCTTTGCCCTGGCAGTGCCGCGGCCGGAGACCGAAGCCATCACGCCGCACCTGGCCTTCTTCCAGCGCGTGGTGGCGATGATCCGCAAGCGGCTGGCCGACGATGACGGCGCCGGCGCGGGCCGCGCCCGCCAGCGCGACATCGACGCTGCCGTGCGGCAGGTGATCGGCGGCGCGGTCGATGCCGACGAGGTGATCGACCTGTTCGCCGTGGCCGGGCTGGAGGAAGCCCGCCTCGACATCCTGAGCGACGAGTTCCTCGGGCGAGTGGCTGCCTTGGAGCAGAAGAACCTGGCGCTGGAGACCCTGCGCAAGCTGCTGAGCGACCAGATCCGCGTCACCGAGCGAACGAACCTGGTGCAGAGCAAGAAGCTGCGCGAGGCGCTCGAAGACGCCATGCTGCGCTACACGAACAAGGCGATCAGCACCGCCGAGATGATCTCGCGGCTCATTGACCTGGCGAAGCACCTGCGCGACGCGCGGAGCCACGGACAAGAGCTCGGCCTGAGCAGCGAAGAGACTGCGTTCTACGATGCGCTCACGGAGAACGAGTCGGCGAGAGACGTGATGAAGAGCGACGCATTGCGACTGATGGCACGCGAGCTGACAGAAATGGTCAAGAAGATGCCCAAGCTCGATTGGACCGAACGGGAGTCGGTTCGGGCAACCTTGCGTCGCAATGTTCGTCGGCTCCTGGCCAGGTACGGCTATCCGCCGGACCTTGCCGAAGGAGCGACGCAGCTCGTGTTGCGGCAGGCCGAGCTGTCGACGGGAAACGCCGAGTAGCGTGATACGAAGGAGCGAGCGCGCTAAAGTCGCACCCATGGCCCCCACCGTGTCCGCACCACGATGAACGCCGCGCTACCCACCGTGGCCGCCGACGCCGGCACGCGCGCCGCGCGCCAGGCCGAAGTGCTGGCCGCGCTGCAACCGCTGCTGCCGGCGCATGCGCTGCTGTGGCGCAGCGAGGACACGGTGCCTTATGAATGCGACGGCCTGACCGCCTACCGCGAGCAGCCGCTGCTGGTGGCGCTGCCCGAAAGCGAGGCCCAGGTGGCCGCGGTGCTGCGTTGCTGCCACGAGCTGAAGGTGCCGGTGGTGGCGCGCGGCGCCGGCACCGGCCTGTCCGGTGGCGCGCTGCCGCACACGCTGGGCGTGACACTTTCGCTGGCCAAGTTCAACAAGATCCTGAGGCTCGACAAGCTGTCGCGCACGGCCGTCGTGCAATGCGGCGTGCGCAACCTGGCCATCAGCGAGGCCGCCGCGCCGCTGGGGCTGTACTACGCGCCCGACCCGAGCAGCCAGATCGCCTGCAGCATCGGCGGCAACGTCGCCGAGAACTCCGGCGGCGTGCATTGCCTGAAGTACGGCCTGACCCTGCACAACGTGCTGCGCGTGCGTGGCTTCACCATCGAGGGCGAGGCGGTGGAGTTCGGCTCCGAGGCGCTGGACAGCGCCGGGCTGGACCTGCTGGCGCTGGTGGTGGGCAGCGAGGGCATGCTCGCGGTCATCACCGAAGTCACCGTGAAACTGGTGCCCAAGCCGCTGGTGGCGCGCTGCATCATGGCCAGCTTCGACGACATCGGCAAGGCCGGCGACGCGGTGGCGCAGATCATCGCCGCCGGCATCATCCCCGCGGGCCTGGAGATGATGGACAAGCCGATGACGGCCGCGGTCGAGGACTTCGTGCACGCCGGCTACGACCTGAATGCGCAGGCCATCCTGCTGTGCGAGAGCGACGGCACGCCCGAGGAGGTGGACGAGGAGATCGTCCGCATGCTCGACGTGCTCAGCGGCTGCGGCGCGACGCGCATGGAGGTCAGCAAGGACGAGGCGCAGCGCCTGAAGTTCTGGAGCGGGCGCAAGAATGCCTTTCCGGCGTCGGGCCGCATCAGCCCCGACTACATGTGCATGGACTCGACCATCCCGCGCAAGCGCCTGGCCGACATGCTGCGCGCCATCCAGCAGATGGAAAGCAAGTACGGGCTGCGCTGCGCCAACGTCTTCCATGCCGGCGACGGCAACCTGCACCCGCTGATCCTGTTCGATGCCAACGACCCCGACCAGTTGCGGCGCTGCGAGCTCTTCGGCGCCGACATCCTGGAGACCAGCGTCGCGATGGGCGGCACCGTCACCGGCGAGCACGGCGTGGGCATCGAGAAGCTCAGCTCGATGTGCGTGCAGTTCTCGCCCGAGGAACGCGAGCAGATGTTCACGATCAAGCGCGCCTTCGACAGCGCCGAGTTGCTGAACCCGGGCAAGGTGATCCCGCTGCTGTCGCGCTGCGCCGAGTACGGCAAGATGCACGTCAAGAAGGGCTTGCTTCCCTTCCCCGAGATCCCCCGCTTCTAGATGGGCGACGGCGCGTTCCTGGATCTGGACCCGGCGCTGCAGGTGCTGGTCGAGCGCGTGCAGCAGGCCCGCGCCGCACGCGGCACGCTGTGCATCCGCGGCGGCAACACCAAGGCCTTCTACGGCGGCGGGCCACGCGGCGAGCCGCTGGACATGGGCGTGCTGTGCGGCATCAGCAGCTACGAGCCCACCGAGCTGGTGGTCACGGTGCGCGCCGGCACGCGGCTGGCCGAGCTGGAGGCCACGCTCGCCGAGCAGGGGCAATGCCTGGCCTTCGAGCCGCCGCGCTTTGCCAGCGGCGGCAAGGATGCCGCGACCGAGCCCGCCCGGGGCACGGTGGGTGGCATGGTCGCGGCCGGCCTGAGCGGCCCATCGCGGCCGGCGGTCGGCGCGGTACGCGACCACGTGCTCGGCCTGACGCTGCTCAACGGCAAGGCCGAGGTGCTGAGCTTCGGCGGCCAGGTTATGAAGAACGTGGCCGGTTACGACGTATCGCGCGTCGTCGCCGGCTCGATGGGCGTGCTCGGCGCCATCTGCGAGGTCTCGCTGAAGGTGTTGCCGCTGCCGGCCGCCACCGCCACGCTGCGCTTCGAGATGGACCAGGCCAGCGCGCTGCAGCACCTCAATCAATGGGCCGGCCGGCCGCTGCCGCTGCATGCCAGCGCCTGGTGGCAGGGCCTGCTGGTGCTGCGCCTGTCGGGCGCGGCCGCGGCCGTGCGCGCGGCCGTGCAGTCGCTGGGCGGCGAGCTCGTGCCGCCGGAGCTGGCGGCGGCGTTCTGGGAGGGTTTGCGTGACCAGCGCGACGAATACTTCGTCAACGCGCGTGCCGCGCTCGACCGCGGCGCGACGCTGTGGCGGCTGTCGCTGCCGCCCGCCACGCCGCCGCTGGCGCTGGACGGCGACTGCCTGATCGAATGGGGCGGCGCGCAGCGCTGGCTCAGCGCCACGCTGCCCGCGGCACAGGTGCGCGATGCCGCGGCGGCGGCCGGCGGCCATGCCACGCTGTTCATGGGCCACGACCGCAGCGCCGGCGTGTTCGCGCCGCTGAAGAGCCCGCTGGACCGCATCCACCGCGAACTGAAGCGTGCATTCGACCCCGACGGCGTCTTCAACCTCGGCCGCATGTACCCGGGGCTGTGCCCATGAGTGCAACGCTGCAGGCCTACTACGCGCGCCGCGCCGACAGCTACGAGCGCATCTACGCCAAGCCGGAGCGCCAGGCCGAGTTGCGCACGCTCGAAGCCTGGCTGCCGGGCTGTTTTGCCGGCCGCCACGTGCTCGAGATCGCCTGCGGCACCGGCTGGTGGACGCCGCACGGCGCGCGCGACGCGGCGTCCTGGCTGGCCACCGACCTCAACCCCGAGACGCTGGCCGTGGCGCGCCGCAAGAGCGTGCCGGCCCACGTGCGCTTCGCCATCGCCGACGCCTACACGCTGGACGGTTTGCCGGCACGGCCCTTCGATGCCGCCTTTGCCGGCTTCTGGTGGAGCCACGTGCCGATCGCGCGCCTGCCGTCCTGGCTGGCGCTGCTGCACGCGCGGCTGCAGCCGGGCGCCTGCGTGGTGATGCTCGACAACCGCCATGTCGAAGGCAGCAGCACGCCGATCTCGCGCCGCGATGCCCGGGGCAACAGCTACCAGCTGCGCCGGCTCGACGACGGCTCGGTGCACGAGGTGCTGAAGAACTTCCCCACGCGCGACGCCGTGCTGGCGCTGCTGGCCGGCACGGCACGGCAGACCGAGTGGGTCGAACACCCGCACTACTGGACCCTTCGCTACCAACTCGCCTGATGCAAACCCATCTCGCCGCCGAGTTCAAGGGCACGCGCGAAGGCGAGCAGGCCGAAGCCATCCTGCGCAAGTGCGTGCACTGCGGCTTCTGCACTGCCACCTGCCCGACCTACCAGCTGCTGGGCGACGAACTGGATGGCCCGCGCGGGCGCATCTACCTGATGAAGCAGGTGCTCGAAGGCGCGCCGGTGACGCGCAGCACGCAACTGCACCTGGACCGCTGCCTGAGCTGCCGCAACTGCGAGAGCACCTGCCCCAGCGGCGTGCAGTACGGCCACCTGGTGGACATCGGCCGCAAGATCGTCGAGCAGCGCGTCGAGCGCCCGCGCGGCGAGAAGACGCTGCGCTGGCTGCTCAAGGAAGGTTTGACCTCGCCGCTGTTCGGCCCGGCGATGAAGCTGGGCCAAGCCGTCAGGCCGCTGCTGCCGGCGGCGCTGAAGCACAAGGTGCCGGCCAAGGGTGGCGCACGCGCGCACCAGTGGCCGACGCGCGAGCACCCGCGCAAGGTACTGATGCTGCTGGGCTGCGTGCAGCCGGCGATGATGCCCAACATCAACAGCGCCACCGCGCGCGTGCTCGACGCCGCCGGCATCCAGACGCTGGTGGCCGACGAGGCCGGCTGCTGCGGCGCGCTGCGCACGCACCTGAACGACATCGAAGGCGGCCTGCGCGACATGCGCCGCAACATCGACGCCTGGTGGCCGCTGGTCGAGGGCCTGACCTCGGCCGGCAAGGTCGAGGCCATCGTCATGAACGCCTCCGGCTGCGGCGTCACCGTCAAGGACTACGGCCACGCGCTGGCGCACGATGCCGACTACGCCGAACGCGCCGCCCGCGTCAGCGCGCTGACCCGCGACCTGAGCGAACTGCTGCCCGAGCTGGTGCCGCTGCTGATGCCGAAACTGGCCCTCCCCCGCCCGGCGGGGGAGCGGGGAGAGGATGCAACATCCACACCCGCCGGGCGGGTGGTACGCCTCGCGTACCACCCGCCGTGCACGCTGCAGCACGGCCAGCAGTTGCGCGGCGGCGTCGAGACGCATCTGGCCGCACTGGGCTTCGAAGTGCAACTGGCGCGCAGCGAAAGCCATCTGTGCTGCGGCTCGGCAGGCACCTACAGCGTGCTGCAGCCCGAGCTGGCCTATCAGCTGCGCGACCGCAAGCTGGCGCAGCTGGAACCGTTGCAGGCGCAGGCCATCGTCTCGGCCAACATCGGCTGCATCCAGCACCTGCAAAGCGGCACTGCGACGCCGGTGCGGCACTGGGTGGAAGTGCTGGACGAGGCGCTGGACGGCTGAGCCGACTTCAGGCCCCCAAGCCCTGCAGCGTGAACAGGAAACGCGCACCGCCGCCGTCGGCGTGCTCGGCCCAGATGCGCCCGCCGTGCGCCTCGACGATACGGCGCACCACCGTCAGGCCGACGCCGCTGCCCGGCACGCGCTCGCCATGCAGACGCACGAAGGGCTTGAACAGCTCGAGGTCGTGATCCGGCGGCAGGCCCAGACCGTCGTCTTCGACACACACCGCCGCGCCCTGCGGTGTGTCGCACAGCGCCACGCTGACCTGGCCGGCGCCGTCGCGCGCCGCGGTGAACTTCAGGGCATTGCCGAGCAGGTTGACGAACACCAGGCGCATCAGCTCGCCATCGACCACACATTCGGGCAGCGGCTGCAGCCGCAACTGCACGCGCTGCAGCGCCGCGGCCTGCGGCGCCGACAGGCGCAACTGTGCCAGCGCTTCGTCGACGCAGCGGCCCAGCGGCTGGCGCTCGCGCAGCAGCGGCACGTCGGCCACGCGCGACAGCTGCAGCAGGTCCTGCACCATGCCGGTCATCCGCTCGGCCTGCAAGCGGATCGTCTCCAGGTGGTCGTGCGCCCGCACCTTGTCGTCGCGCTGCAGTGCCTGCACACCGAGCTGTGCCAGACCGCTGACGCCGGCCAGCGGGTCGCGCAGGTCGTGCGAGACGTTGCGGTTGAAGCTCTCGAGCCCAGCCACCAGGTCGTGCAGCTCGCGCGTGCGCGCGGCCACACGCTGCTCGAGCGTCAGGTTCAGCCGCCGCAGCTCGGCCTCGGCAGCGATGCGCCGGACCAGTTCGTCCCCGGTGCGCTGGCGCGCCCGGATCAGGCTCACGGCCAGGATCATCATGCCGACGATCATGCTCGGCACCGTGGCGAAGTAGCCGATCTCGAAGCCGGCCATCGACACCGGCAGCGCCAGGTACAGCGCAAACAAGGCCGGATAGGTGGCAAAGGCGGCGGCGACATAGAGGTGGCCGACGTTGTCTTCCTGGCGCGCGGCGCGCAGGGCCAGCCAGGCGCAGTAGGCGAAGGCGCCGGCCATGACGCCGTACACCGCGTTCGCCGAGTGCGGCGCGAAGCGCAGCCACAGCACGAGCCCCGCACCGACGGCCAGCGCGCCGATCACCAGCGCCCAGGCACGCCGCCGCGCCAGCCCCAGATACTCGTACATGCCCCAGACGTTCATCGTCAGCAGGCCCACCGCCACCAGCACCGGCAGCAACGGCACATCGGCCGGGCCGCCGTGCGCGCGCGGATGGGCCGTCAACCAGCCGATGCCGGTGAGCAGATACACCAGTGCGAAGATGCGCAGCGCGCGTGCGTCGGTGTAGAACGAGCACAGCAACTGCAGCAGCGCGATGATCAGCATCACCGTGCCCGCGGCCTGCGCATAGGCCTCGAAGGGCGTCAGCGATTCGAGCCTCAGCCACGACGGCAGTGCCGAGCTTGCGGGGGTGGCCAGTGCGGAAGCGGGCATGCGGCACAGACTCTAAGCCATGGTCCGAGAAGGTGACGCAACGCGGCAGCGCAGCGCGCCGTCGCGGGCAGGTGTGATGGCTCAGGCGCCGTGCACCACCACCGGCTCCGGCCGCACGCGCAGTGCCCACAGCACGCCGGCGACGAGCAGCGCGATGCCGGCCGCCGTCGCGGCCTCGGGCACGCGCCCGCGCAGCATGAAGGCATAGGCCAGCGCCGCCAGCGTCTCGAAGACGATCAGCTGTCCCACCAGCGTGGTCGGCAGGCGCTGGCTGGCCTCGTTCCAGCACAGCGTGCCCAGCCAGGAGGCGAACAGGCCCACCGCGAGCATCAGCGTCACGAACTCCTGCGGCCGCGGGCCGAAGGGCATGGGGAAGGCATCGCCGCGCAGCGCCGTCCAGCCCCACCAGCCCAGGTAGCCGATCAGCGCCAGCGGCAGCGTGGCGATGCCCTGCGCGGTGGCCCAGGTGCCGGCGGACGGTTCGGCACGAGCCCGCCGGGCCGCCCCAAGGGCGAGTTCCCTCTCGGAGGGACGGCGCGCAGCGCCTGGGGTGTGCACTCTGGCGCGCAGCCAGTCGGCGTTGCGCAGCGGGTACCAGGTCCAGCAGGCCACCGCGCCCACCGCCAGCAGTGCGCCCAGCGCGTAGCGCGCGACATCGGCATTTGCGTCGGCGCGCAGGTGGCCGATCTCGACATGGTTGACGAGCGCGATGCCGCCGCCGATCAGTGCCAGCGAAGGCAGCAGCCGCAGCCACGGCAGCTTGCCGTCACGCTGTGCATCGCGCAGGTTGGAGCTGATGGCGATGACCACCGGCAGCGTGCCGATGATCATCGTCGGCAGCGGAGCGCCGGCGCGCTGGATGGCGCTGGCCAGGAACAGGTAGTAGACGATGTTGCCGATCAGCGCCAGCTTGCCGGCCTCGATCCAGTCGGCGCGCGTCAGCTGTGCCAGGCGCTTGCGGTCCAGCCAGGCCAGTGGCAGCGCGATCAGCCCGAAGGCCAGGTAGCGGCCGAAGGACTGCAGCGCCGCCGGGTATTCCGGCAGCAGCAGCGGCGCGATGAACACCAGGCCCCACATCAGGCCGGCGGCCAGCGCGAACGACACGCCCATACCCATCGGTTAGATTGCCCGTGCAGAACACGAAGGAGACGACATGGGCCACATTCTCGCGCTCGACCAGGGCACCTCCAGTTCGCGCAGCATCGTCTTCGACGCGCAGGGCCGCATCGTGGCGATGGCACAGCGCGAGTTCCACCAGATCTACCCGCAGCCCGGCTGGGTCGAGCACGACCCCGCCGAGATCTGGAGCACGCAGCTGGCCACCGCGCACGAGGCCATCGCCAAGGCCGGGCTGAAGGCCGCCGACATCCGCGCCATCGGCATCACCAACCAGCGCGAGACCACGCTGCTGTGGAACCGCCGTACCGGGCGGCCGGTGCACAACGCCATCGTCTGGCAGGACCGGCGCACCGAGCCCTTTTGCGCACAGCTGCGCGCGCAGGGCTTGGAGCCGCTGGTGCAGCACGCCACCGGGCTGCGCATCGACCCGTACTTCTCGGCCACCAAGCTGCGCTGGCTGCTCGACCACGTGAAGGGCGCGCACATCGACGCGGCGCACGGCGAACTGGCCTTCGGCACCGTCGACAGCTGGCTGCTGTGGAACCTGAGCGGCGGCGGCCGCGCCGGGCCGAGCGCGCTGCACGCCACCGACGTGAGCAACGCCGCGCGCACCATGCTCTTCGACATCCGCCACAACGTCTGGGACCGCGAGCTGCTGAAGGCGCTGCACATCCCCGACAGCGTGCTGCCGCGCGTGCACCCGTCCAGCCATGTCTACGGCCACACCGATCCATCGCTGTTCGGCGCGGCCATCCCGATCGCCGGCATCGCCGGCGACCAGCAGAGCGCGCTCTTCGGCCAGGCCTGCTTTCAAGCCGGGCTGGCGAAGAACACCTACGGCACCGGCTGCTTCATGCTGATGCACACCGGCAGCCGGTTCCAGACCTCGCAGAACGGCCTGATCACCACCGCCGCGGCGCAGACCGGCAACACGCCGGAATTTGCCATCGAAGGCAGCGTGTTCATCGGCGGCGCGGTGGTGCAGTGGCTGCGCGACGGGCTGCGCGCCATCCCGTCCAGCAGCGAGGTGCAGGCGCTCGCCGAGAGCGTGCCCGACAGCGGCGGCGTCACCGTCGTGCCCGCCTTCACCGGGCTGGGCGCGCCTTACTGGCAGCCCGACGCGCGCGGCGCCATCGTCGGCCTGAGCCGCGGCAGCACGCTGGCGCACATCGCGCGCGCGGCGCTGGAGAGCATCGCCTTCCAGAGCGCGGCGCTGCTGCAGGCGATGAGCCGCGATGCGCAGGCCAGCGGCGGCGCGCCGGTGCACGAACTGCGCGTCGACGGCGGCGCCTGCGTCAACGACCTGCTGATGCAGTTCCAGGCCGACCTGCTGGGCATCCCGGTGGTGCGGCCGCGGATCATCGAAACCACCGCACTGGGTGCGGCCTACCTGGCCGGGCTGGCGGTGGGTGTCTATTCGGGTCTCGATCAACTGGCGGCGATGTGGCAGGTGCAGCGCGAGTTCCAACCGACGCTGCCGCGCGAGCGCGCGGCCGAGCTGATGGCCGGCTGGGAGCGTGCGGTGCGCCAGGCCACCGTGGCTTGATACGGGTTCGCAGTCGAACACTCAAGAAGACTCGGCACGCCAGCGCTCAGCGTGGTGGGTGGTCCGGGCCCGCGGACACAGGACCCGTTCGCGGTACGCTGGCTAGAAGCACGCCTGGTCGGTGGCGACGAGGTAGCGGCGGCCGCGAACAGAAGCCGCTCGCCCGCGATGTGGGCCCGAGAACGCGGGTGACGCCGGCGCGCTGCCGCAGCCACCTCGGCACGCCCGCACGAGCGCCCCGCAAGCGCCTATTCCCAGCAACGGCCGCTGATTTGCGCGCGGCTTCAGCGCGTCAGGTCGAAGACGCGAAGCCCCTCGTGGTGCTCAGTGGCGCGGCCCCAATCGGCATGGTGCACGCTGTGCACCACGTCGCCCAGGCCGCAGCGCCACAGCTCATCGACCGTGGCGCGCGAGAACTCGTAGTCCTTGACGCTGGCCGAACGCGTGTCGTGCCGGTTGATCAGGTGCACCAGCGAGACCTGGCAACGCCGGCTGGCGGTGGCGAGCCGCTTCACGTCGGCATCGTCCAGCAGCTCGGGCGGCAGCTTGTCCAGCAGCCGCAGGAACGAGGCCTTCAGGCCGTCTCGCTGGCGCAGCTGCGTGCTGTTGAAACGCGTCTTGCTGGAGTACTGGATGTCCTTGGCGCGCTCTTGCACCTGGTCCAGGTCGCGCGGCAGCTCGCCGCTGGCGCTGAACAGGTCGACCTGCAGGATCAGCGCATCGATGTCCGGCGCCTCGTCCATCACGTACCACAGCGGCGAGTTGGAGACGATGCCGCCGTCCCAATAGCTTTCGCCGTCGATGCTTACCGGCGGAAAGCCCGGCGGCAACGCACCGCTGGCCATGATGTGCTCGGGCGTGATGCGCATGCGCGTGTTGTCGAAGTACACTGAATTGCCGCTGCGCACGTTGACCGCGCCCACCGACAGCCGCACGCGCCCGTTGTTGATGAGGTCGAAGTCGACCAGCTCGAGCAGCGTGTGTTTCAGCGGCGCGGTGTCGTACAGGCTCACAGCGCCGAAGGCCGTGGCCGGATGCCGCGGCCTGAAGAAGCCGGGGATGCCGAAGACCGCGGCCGAGGCCGCCGACAGCCGGTTGGCCAGCGGCCGCCACGGCGCCGGCACCTCGAAGGGAGGCGGTGGCAGCGGCAGCGACACGCGCTGCCAGAACTCGCGCAGCCGCGCCACGCGCTGCGGCGGCGGGTTGCCGACGATGAGCGCGGCATTGATCGCGCCGATGGACACACCCGCCACCCAGTCGGGCGCGGCGCCGGCCGCGGCAAAACCTTCGTAGGCGCCGGCCTGGTAGGCGCCGAGTGCGCCGCCGCCCTGCAGCACCAGCACCGTATGCTCGTGCTGTGGGGGTACGGCGGGGGTCGGCAGCTCAGGCATGTCGAATGACTCTAGCATGCAGCACCTCAGCGCCACGGAGCCCCGCACGATGCAACTGCACTACTACCCGGGCAATGCCAGCTTCACGCCGCACGTGCTGCTGCTCGAGATCGGCGCGCCCTTCGAGCTGAAGCTGGTGCAGCGCATGCAAGGCGCCCACAAGCGGCCCGAGTATCTGAAGCTCAACCCGAACGGGCTGATTCCGGTGCTGGTGGACGGCGAGCTGGTGCTGTACGAAACCGCCGCCATCTGCATGCACCTGGCCGACACCCACCCCGGCGCGGCGCTGGCGCCGCCGCCGGGCACACGCGAGCGCGCGCACTACTACAAGTGGATGAGCTGGCTGACGAACACACCGCAGGCCATGTTGAAGCACTACTTCTACCCCGAGCGCATGGTCGACGACGGCGATGCCGCCGCGGCGCAGCAGGTGAAGGTGCATGCGCAGGCCCAGGTGGGCGGCATGCTGCAGCAGATCGACGACCAGCTCGCCGCCCATGGCGGGCCCTGGCTGCTGGGCGAGCACTACAGCGCGGTGGACCCCTTCGCCTTCATGCTGTGCCGCTGGACGCGCGGCTTCGACACCAAGCCGGCGCGCGACCATGCGCACATCGCGCCCTATCTGCAGCGCGTGCTGGCGCGGCCGGCGGTACAGCGGGCCTTCGCAGCCGAAGGACTGACTGCGCCGTATTACTGAGCGCCCCCAGGAGGCGGGCTGCGCCCAGCCCGCCCCCCTGGGGGATCAAGCAAAGTGGCAAAGCCACGTTTGCTTGAGAGACTCAGGCCGTGGCGTCGAGCCGGATGTCGAGTTGCGCCCGCCAGTGTGCGGTCAGCGGCGTCGACGGCTTGGCCATCAGGCGCTCGTTGATCAGCGCGCGGCCGATGCCGCGCCGGCTGCCGCGTGCGGCGGCGGCGAGCAGCGTCTGGTCGATCAGGTCGCGCTGCGCATGGCTGCCGCCGAAGCGCTGCGCCACGCCGCGCGCCGCATACAGCGCGTCGGCGGCGGCATCGGCCTCGCCGCGCGCCAGCGCCAGCAGCCCGCGCATCAGCGGCAGGCCGACCTCGCGCGCCATCAGGTGGTTGCTGCGCCGCGCATCGTCGGCGGCCATCGCACGCTCGGCGCAGCGCGCCACCCAGGCTTCGGCGCGCGCCACCTCGCCGGCGCCGAGCATCGCCATCACCGCGTGCGCGTCGTTGAAGGCGTAGTAGCCGGCGGCCGCATCGGACAGGTCCCAACCCTCGAGCAGGCTGGCGCAACGCGCGGCGACATCGTTGCCCAGCAGGTGCAGCCGCCACAACAGCGCCGCGGCGTCCACGCGCTGCAGCGTGATCTGCAGGTTCTCGCCGGCCAGACGCTTGTCGAGCATGCGCAGCGCGCCGGCGATGTCCATGCCTTCCAGCCGGAACAGCCCCTTGTGCCACCACAGGTGGCCGGAAAAGCCGTTGCCCTCGGCCCATTCGGCCTGGTACTGGCGCAGCCAGACGGCACCTTCCTCGTAGCGGCCCTGCATCTCCATCACGTGCGCCACCGCATGCACCGCCCACGGCACCTTCGGGTTCAGGCTTAAAGCGCGGCGGCCCGCTTCCTCGGCCTGCGGGTACAGGTTGCTTTCTTCCAGGCCGAAGGCGAACAGGCTCAGCACATGCGCATACAGCGGGTCGCCGTCGTCCCACTCGGGCAGCGCGCGCGCCGGCCGGGCGCGCAGGTTGACGGCATCGCCACGGTAGAAGTCCCACAGCTGCGACCACTGCAAGGCGAGCGCGTCGCGCGGGTAGTCGATCAGCAACTCGTCCCAGATGCGGCAGGCGGCCTGCCAGCGGCCGTCGAGCGTGGCCTGCACAGCTTCCAGATGCGCGCGTTCGCGCGCCGGCGCGCCATCGGCCCGTTCGCGCGCGCGCTGCAGGTGCTGGCCGGCCTCGGCCAGCAGCGAAGGCTCGGTCAGGCTGAGCAGGAAGCCGGCGCGCATCACATGTGGCAGCGCCCAGCCCGGGTCGTGCGCGCTGGCCGCGTCCAGGTCGGCCAGCGGCGTGTCGTAGAAGGACATCATGCGCCACAGCGCCATCTCCGCGGCATCGCGTGCGGCGGCGCTGCGGGTGCCGCAGGGGTTGCCGCGCGGGTCGGGACTGGCCATGCGGGGGCGGGCGCTTCAGGCCGGCTGCGTCACTGCGGCGCCGCCCAAGACACCGCGGCGATGTCGTTGGCGAAGATCGGCGAGCTGGCCCACAGGCCTTTCAGGCCGCGCTTGCTCACCGCCACCTGCGCCGGGTTGAAGATGTAGGCGTTGACCGCGTCCTCGGCCAGCTTCTTCTGCAGCGCCGTCCAGGCTTCGCTGCGCTCGCGCACGCTGCCGGCCGCGGCATGTCTGGCCGCCAGGTCGCGGAAGGCCTTGCTGTCGTAGCCCCAGTAGTAGGCGGTGTTGGCGTACTGGATGTAGTCCAGCGGCTCGACGTGGTTGATGATGGTCAGGTCGAAGTTGCCCTTGAACGGGCCGCTGAGCCATTGCGCCCATTCGACGTTCTCGATCTTCGCCATCACACCCACCTTGGCCAGCTGCGCGGCGACGATCTCGCCGCCCTTGCGCGCGTACTGCGGCGGCGGCAGTGTCAGCGTCAGGTTCAGCGGCGTGGCCACGCCGGCTTCCTTGAGCAGCGCCTTGGCTTTTTCCGGGTCGTAGGGGTAGACCTTGGTCAGGTCGACGTAGCCGGCATCGGTGGGCGCGAAGTGGCTGCCGATCGGCTTGCCCAGGCCATCGATGGCGCCATCGATGAAGGCCTTGCGGTCGATGGCATGCATCAGCGCGCGGCGCACGCGCACGTCGTCCAGCGGCGGCTTCTTGTTGTTGATGGCCATGATGCCCTTGCCCGCGGTGTCGCCCAGTTCCACCGTGAAGCGCTTGTCGGCCTGGAACTGCCGGGCATCGCGGTTGAAGCGCGGCATGCCGTCGATGTCGCCGGCCAGCAGCGCCGCGGTCTGCGCGGACGGGTCGTTGATGAAGCGGAAGCTCACCTTGTTGATCTTCACCGTGCCGGCGTTGCGGTAGCCGGGCCACTTGCTCAGCGTGATCGCGCTGCCCTTCTGCCAGCTGTCAAAGACGTAGGGGCCGGTACCGACGGGCTTGGCGGCGGTGGTGGCCGCGCTCTTCGGGCTCAGGATCACGGCCGTGTTCTCGCCCAGGCGGAAGGGCAGGGTGCCGTCGGCGTTGTTCAGCACCAGGATGACCGTGTGCGCGTCGGGCGTGGCGATGCTGGAGATGTTGTCGAACACCGCCTTCTTCGCCTTGTTGGTGGAGCCTTCGGCCTTGGCGCGCTCGAAGCTGAACTTCACCGCTGCCGCGTCGAAGGGCTCGCCGTCCTGGAACTTGATGCCGCGCTTGAGCTTGAAGCTGTAGCTTCTGCCGTCGGGCGAGGCTTCCCAGCTTTCGGCCAGCAGCGGCGTCACCGAGCCGTCGACGTTGACCTTGGTCAGGCCTTCGAGGATGTTGTAGTGCACGACCTCGCCGATGGCGGCCGCCGGCGCGGTGGTCGGGTCCAGGCCCGGCGTGGGCTCGAGCACCATGCCCAGCACCAGGCTGTCCTTGCGTGATTGCGCCTGCGCATCGAGCGCGGCGGTGGTGGCGGCCAGGGCCAGCGTGCCCACCAGCAACAGGTTCAGGCTACGGCGTTGCGGGTTCATCGTTCTCTCCTTGTCGACTCAGGTCTGCACTTCATTCTGCGTCATTGTCGCCACGCTCTCGGCGCGGTGGCAGGCGGCGGCATGGCCGGCGGCCAGTGCGCGCAACAGCGGCCGCTCGCGCGTGCAGCGCTCTTCGGCCCAGGCGCAGCGCAGCGCGAAGGCACAGCCCTCGCCCGCCGCCGGCGGCGCCACGACGGCGGTCGCGGCCGCACGCCGGCGCACGCGCGCCGCGCCCGGGCGCAGCTGCGGCACCGCCTGCAGCAGCGCGCGCGTGTACGGATGCGCAGCCTGCTGGAACAGCGTGTCGGGCGTGCCGCGTTCGACGATGCGGCCCTGGTAGAGCACGATGACCTCGTCGCACACCAGGTCCACCACCGCCAGGTCGTGGCTGATGAACAGATAGCTCAGCCCGAACTGGTCCTGCAGGTCCTGCATCAGATTCAGCACCTGCGCCTGCACCGAGACATCGAGCGCGCTCACCGGTTCGTCGGCGACGATCAGCTTCGGGCGCGTGATCAGCGCGCGCGCGATGGCGATGCGCTGGCGCTGCCCGCCGCTGAATTCATGCGGATACTTGGCCAGGTCGCTGCTGCGCAGGCCCACCGCGTCCAGCGCCTCGGCCGCACGCTCGCGCTGCTCGGCCGGCGGCGCGCCGTGCAGCATGCGCAGCGGCTCGGCCACGGTCTGCAGGATGTTGCGCCGCGGGTCCAGCGACCCATAGGGGTCCTGGAACACCATCTGCAGCTTCTCGCGCGCGCTGCGCAGCGCCGCCGGCGCCAGCGCATGCAGGTCCTGGCCGGCCAGCCGCACCTGGCCCGCGGTGGGCGGCTCCAGCGCCATCACCAGCCGCGCCAGCGTGGACTTGCCCGAGCCCGATTCGCCGACCACGCCCAGGCTGCGCCCGCTGGCCAGGCCGAAGCTGATGCCTTCGAGCGCGCGCACCAGCGGCGCCGGGCCCAACAGCCGCTCGCGCGGCAGCCGGTAATGTTTGACCAGCTCCTCGACCTGCAGCAGCAGAGTCGGGCTCATGGCGCTGCCGCGTCCACCGCCGCCAGGCGAATGCAGCGGGCGTCGTGCCCCGGCGCCACCGGCTGTGGCGCGGGCAGCGCGCGGCGGCAGTCGTCGACCACCCACGCGCAGCGTTCGGCGAAGGGGCAGCCCACGGGCAGGTCGGCCAGCTCGGGCACGCGCCCGGGAATGGTCGCCAGCCGCGTGCCGCGCGCCAGGCCCAGCCGCGGCCGCGCCGCGAACAGCCCGCGCGTGTACGGATGCGCCAGGTGGCGGAAGACCACCTCGGTAGGCCCGCTCTCGACCACCGTGCCGCCGTACATCACCAGCATGCGCTGCACGGTCTCGGCCATCACGCCCAGGTCGTGGCTGATCAGCAGCAGGCCCATGCCGTCTTCGGCCACCAGCTCGGCGATCAGGTCCAGCACCTCGCGCTGGATGGTCACGTCCAGCGCGGTGGTGGGTTCGTCGGCGATCAGCAGGTCCGGCCCGCAGGCCAGCGCGATGGCGATGACCACCCGCTGGCGCTGGCCGCCGGACATCTGGTGCGGCCAGGCGTCGAGCCGCTTCGCCGCCTGCGGCAGCTGCACGCGTTCGAGCAGGCGCAGCGCCTCGGCGCGTGCCGCCGCCGCGCTCAGGCCCTTGTGCAGGCGCAGCGGCTCGGCGATCTGCCGGCCGATGGTGTGCAGCGGGTTCAGCGCCGTCATCGGCTCCTGGAAGACCATGCCGATGCGAGCGCCGCGCAGTTGGCACATCGCGTCTTCGTCCAGCGTCGTCAGCTCCCGGCCGTCGAAGCGGATCGAGCCGGCGATGCGCGCGCCCTCGGGCAGCAGGCCCATCAGCGCCAGCGCGGTGATGCTCTTGCCGCAGCCCGATTCGCCGATCAGCCCGACGCTGTCGCCGTGCTGCATCGAGAAGCTCACGCCGCGCAGCGCGTCGGCGGCGCCGCGCGAGGTCTGCAGCGTGACGCGCAGGTCGGAAACTTCGAGAAGGGTGTTCATGGGCCGTCGCAAACAGCGGCGAACGATAGCGCCTTTGCTCGCGCCGGCCCTCGTGTGGCGGGCTGCTACGCTACGGTTTCGATGAGCGAAGTCCCCGCCTTCATGTTCCTGGCGATGTGCCGGCCGAGCACGGTGGGTGCGATCCTGCCGTCGTCGCGGCGGCTGGCCGAAGCCATGGCACGCGCTGCCACCGGCTCGCAGCAGCTGATCGAACTAGGTGCCGGTACCGGCGCCATCACCGCCGCGCTGCGCCGCCAGCACCCCGACGTGCCGCTGCTGGCCGTGGAACTGGAGCCGCGGCTGGCGCGGCAGCTGCGCGAGCGTTTCCCGACGGTGGAGGTGCGCGCCGCCGCGGCGCACAAGGTGCTGCGCGAGATCGTGTGCCTGCCGGAGAGCACGGTGCTGGTGTCCTCGCTGCCCTTTCGCTCGCTGCCGCCGCGCCTGCGGCTGCGCAGCAGCATGGCGATCGAACGCTTCCTGAGCGAGCGGCCGGGGCGCCGGCTGGTGCAGTACAGCTACGTGCCGCGCGAGCCCTTCACGCTGCAGCCGCGCAGCCGGCTGCGCTGGCGACGCCTGGCCGCGGTTTGGGGCAACGCGCCGCCCGCCTGGGTGTGGGAGCTGAGCACGGCGCCGCTCAGTTGAGGGAACTCGATTGGCGACGATCCCCACCTGCCCCCTTGGGCAGCTGTGGCGCCCGCCGAGCGCCCTTCTTGGGAAGGGCGCTGGGCAAGCGGAGGATCGTCGCTCATCAGGTGAAGGGGTTCGCGGTGGCGAACCACAGGCCGATGCCGGTGGCGATGATGAAGGCGCCGTCGGTGACGCCGACCGCGAGGAAGAACTTGGTCTGCAGCTCGCCCATCAACTCGGGCTGGCGCGCGCAGCCTTCGAGCATCTTCATCGCCGCCATGCCGACGCCCAGACACGAACCCAGCGCGGGGATGGCGATGAGTACGGCCACCGCCAGGGGGAGGATGTCGCTTGTGCTCATTCGGCTGTCCTTGATGCGTTGGGATGGCTGCAGTCTGCGCTGCGGCCGCACGGGTGTCGATGACCTGCGAGGTCATGGACGCACGACATGAGCCGGCCGAACATCGCTCACCCATCCACCCTTTGCGCAGAACCCATGAGCGACATCCAGCGCCTGATCGACGACCACCTGGCGGCCTACGCCGACCCCGACCGCCAGCGCCGCAGCGACGCGGTGCGGCGGCTCTGGGCCGAGGACGCGCAATTGATCGACCCGCCGCTGGCGGCGCGCGGGCATGCGCAGATCGTCGAGCAGGCCGAGCAGCTGCTGGCGCAGTTCCCCGGTCACCGCTTCCGCCGCAGCAGCGGCATCGACCTGCACCACGGCGTCGCGCGCTACGGCTGGCAACTGCTGGCGCCCGACGGCGGCGTAGCGCTGGAAGGCTGCGACTTCGCGCAACTCGACGGCCACGGCCGGCTGGCGCAGGTGAGCGCCTATGCTCACGGCCATGAAGCAAGCCACGATGACGACCCTTTCCGCCGCATCCGCCGCATCCGCCGCACTCGACCAGGCGCTGGCGGCGGCGATCGAGCGCTACCGCGCGCGCCACCCGGCCAGCGCGCGCCAGCTCGACATCGCCGCCGAGGTGCTGCCCGGCGGCAATACGCGCAGCGTGCTGTTCCAGACGCCCTTTCCGCTGGTGATGGTGCGCGGCGCCGGTTGCCGGCTGTGGGATGCCGACGGCCATCAGTTCCTCGATGCGCTGGGCGAGTTCACGGCGGGGCTGTACGGCCATTCGGCCGCGCCGATCCGCGAGACCATCGTCGCCGCGCTGGACGGCGGCCTCGGCCTGTCCTCGCACACCTATCGCGAGGTGGAACTGGCGCGCGAGCTGGTGCGCCGTTTCCCGTCGATGCAGCTGCTGCGCTTCACCAACAGCGGCACCGAAGCCAACCTGCTGGCGCTGGCCACCGCAGTGGCGCACACCGGCCGGCGCAAGGTGCTGGTGTTCGACGGCGCCTACCACGGCGGCGTGCTGTCCTTCGGCGGTGCGGCCGGCGCGGTGAACGTGCCGCACGACTGGCTGCTCGCGCCCTACAACGACCTGGACGCCGCAGCCGCCCACGTGCAGCGCGACGGCGCGCAACTGGCCGCCATCCTGGTGGAGCCGATGCTCGGCGCGGGCGGCTGCATCCCCGGCACGCCGGACTTCCTGCAGGGCCTGCGCCGTCTGGCCGACGACAGCGGCGCGCTGCTGGTCTTCGACGAAGTGATGACCTCGCGGCTCGCGCTCGGCGGGCGGCAGTCGCAGCTGGGCATCACGCCCGACCTGACGACCTTGGGCAAGTACTTCGGCGGCGGCCTGTCCTTCGGCGCCTTCGGCGGCAAGCGCGAGCTGATGCAGCGCTTCGACCCGCGCCGCGCCGACGCGCTGGGCCATGCCGGCACCTTCAACAACAACGTGCTCAGCATGGCGGCCGGCCTGGCCGGGCTGCAGCAGCTGTGGACGCCGGCGGCGGTGGAACAACTCAATAGCCGCGGCGAGCGGCTGCGCGAGCGCTGCAATGCGCTGTTCCGCGCACGCGGCCTGGCGCTGCAGTGCAGCGGCCTGGGCTCGCTGATGACGCTGCATGCCACCGACCGGCCGCTGCGCAGCGCGGCCGATCTGGCCGGCAGCGACCCGCGCATCAAGGACCTGCTCTATTTCGCGCTGCTGGAGCGCGGCGTGTATATGGCGCGGCGCGGCATGGTGGCGCTGTCGCTGCCCTTCGGCGATGCCGAGGCCGATCAGTTCGTCGCCGCGCTGGACGACACGCTGGCCGAACACGGCGCGATGCTGCCGGCGTCGAGCTGATCGACATAGGCGCCGCCCAGCCGCGGTGCGTGCAGCAGGCCCAGGCGCTGCATCCAGCCGTCGGCGATGGCGCGGCCTTCGTCGTCGGACTGGCCCTCGCGCAGCACCACTTCCAACTCGATGAAGTCGCCCAGGCCCTCGACACGGTCGAGGTGCAGCCGCGTCTGCCCCAGCATCAGCAGCCAGCGCCGCTTGCGCACGCGGCCGCGCACGCCGCAGCCGCGCGCCAGCGCCTCGTGCAGCGCCGCGGCGTCGGCCACCGGCACGCGCACGTAGTCCGAGGCCCGCGCTTCGGTGCCGTCGCCGCGGTGGTAGTGGATCAGCTCGGCGCTGCCGTCGTCGAACTGGCGCAGCTTGAGCCGGCCATGGGCGGCGTGGAAGAAAGTGTCGTCCTGCTCGATCAGTTCGGGCTCGCCGTCGGCCAGCGCACGCGCGTGCGGCAACAACGCCTCGATGGCGTCGATGCGGGCCTTGATCTCGATGTTGCGCGGCATGGCCGCAGTCTACGGGCGGGTGTCGGACAATGGCGCCAGGAGAGTGCGCCGTGACCGAGCCCACAGAGTTCTTCGACCTGTACCGCCAGGGCTTCGCCCGCGTGGCCGTGGCCGTGCCGCGCTGCCGCGTCGCCGACCCGGCCTTCAATGCCGAGCAGAGCATCGCGCTGCTGCAGCAGGCCGCGTTGCAGGGGGCGGCGCTGCTCGCCTTTCCCGAGCTGGGGCTGTCGGCCTACACCTGCGACGACCTGTTCCATCAGCGCACGCTGCTCGACGGCTGCGAAGCGGCGCTGGCGCGCATCGTCGCCGCCAGCGAAGACCTGGCGACGGTGGCGGTAGTCGGGCTGCCGCTGCGCGTGGACCATTCGCTGTTCAACTGCGCCGCGGTCGTGCACCGCGGCCGGCTGCTCGGCGTCGTGCCCAAGACCTACCTGCCGAACTACGGCGAGTTCTACGAGGCGCGCCAGTTCAACCCGGCCGACCATGCGCAGAGCACGCAGCTGCGGCTGCTGGGCCAGGACGTACCCTTCGGCGCCGAGCTGCTGTTCGAGGCGACGGACCTGCCAGGCTTCGTCTTCCACGCCGAGATCTGCGAGGACCTGTGGGTGCCGATTCCGCCCTCGTCCTACGCGGCGCTGGCCGGCGCCACGCTGCTGCTCAACCTGTCGGCTTCGAACATCACCGTGGGCAAGTCGGCCTACCGCCACGCGCTGGCGGCCTCGCAGTCGGCGCGCTGCCTGGCGGCCTACCTGTATTCATCGGCGGGCCAGGGCGAATCGACCACCGACCTGGCCTGGGACGGCCAGTCGCTGATCTGCGAGAACGGGCAGATGCTGGCCGAATCGGCGCGCTTTGCCGACGACTCGCACCTGATCCACGCCGACATCGACCTGGAACGGCTGATGCGCGAACGGCTGCGCCAGACCAGCTTCGGCCAGTCGGCGGCGCGCCATGCCGATCGGCTGGCGCATTTCAGGCGCGTGCCGCTGACGCTGGGCATTCCCGGCCCGGTACGGCTGCAGCGCCGCGTCGAACGCTACCCCTACGTGCCGGCCGACCGCGCACAGCGCGACGACCGCTGCCACGAGGTCTACAACATCCAGGTGCAGGGCCTGACGCAGCGGCTGCGCGCCAGCGGCATCGAGAAGCTGGTGATCGGCATCTCCGGCGGGCTGGATTCGACGCATGCGCTGCTGGTGTGTGCGCGCGCGATGGATGCCTTGGGCCTGCCGCGCAGCCAGATCATCGGCGTGACGATGCCGGGTTTTGCCACCGGCACACGCACGCTAGCCCAGGCGCTGCGGCTGATGCGCGCGGTCGGCTGCGAGGCGCGGCAGATCGACATCCGCCCCAGCTGCACGCAGATGCTGAAGGACCTGGGCCACCCCCATGCCGAGGGCCAGGCGCAGTACGACATCACCTTCGAGAACGTGCAGGCCGGCGAGCGCACCAGCCACCTGTTCCGGCTGGCCAACTTCAACGACGCGCTGGTCGTCGGCACCGGCGACCTGAGCGAGCTGGCGCTGGGCTGGAGCACCTACGGCGTGGGCGACCACATGTCGCACTACAACGTCAATGCCAGCGTGCCGAAGACGCTGATCAAGCACCTGGTGCGCTGGGTCGCGGAGAGCGAGCACCGGCTGGTGGCCGACGCGCAGGTGCTGCTCGACATCCTGGATACCGAGATCAGCCCCGAGCTGGTGCCCGGCCAAGGCTCCGGTGACAGCGCAGGCCAGCCCGGCCAGAGCACCGAAAGCCAGATCGGCCCCTACGACCTGCACGACTTCTTCCTGTACTACACCCTGCGCTTCGGCTTCGCGCCGTCGAAGGTGGCCTATCTGGCGCATGCCGCCTGGCACGATGCCGCCGCCGGCGCCTGGCCCGAAGGCCCGCACGTGCCGCGCCAGGCCTATGACCTGGCGACCATCAAGCGCCACCTGCGCAGCTTCGTCTGGCGCTTCTTCAAGACCAGCCAGTTCAAGCGCTCGTGCGTGCCGAACGCGCCCAAGGTGGGCTCGGGCGGGTCTTTGTCGCCGCGCGGCGACTGGCGTGCGCCCAGCGACGCCGAGGCCGCCGTGTGGCTGGCTGAACTCGACCGCGTTCCCGACATCTGAAGCGGGATCGAACCCATCCCGATCACGGTAGAGCACTTTCGGCACACTGCATTCATGCGGCCGCGGGACATTCTGGCAACCAATCTGCGCGCGCTGATGGCGGCGCGCCCCGATCTGGGCACGCTGCCCAAGATCACCGCGCGCAGCGGCGTGAGCAACGGCACGCTCGACCGCATCCGCCGTGCCGTGGTCTCCACGCGCGTCGACGAACTGGAAAAGCTGGGCCGCGCCTTCGGCGTCGAGCCCTGGGAATTGCTGCGCCCGTATGGCCATGCCACGCTGTCGCCGCTGGCGCTGCTGCTGGCGGCGCACCTGGACCGCATCGCCCAAGACGAAAGCACGCACACCGCGGCCTATACCGCCGCGACCGCGGTCATCGATGCGCTGTGCGCCAGACCTGATTCGCCTGCAGCGCCCGCACCTGCTCCCGAAGCCAGGCCTGCGCCTGCTGCCGACAGAGAAAAGCCCGCCGCATAGCGCCCGAGGCCGCCGCGGCCTGGGCGACGTCCTCGTAGACGCCCATCTGCTCCGGCGAGACCACCACCGCCACCGGCATCGCACGCAGCGCCGGCGGCACATAGTCGTAGTGCCGAGGATCGATCGGCGGCAGGGCGACCAGAGCCTTCTCCACCGAGCACAGCACGCCGGGCGAGTCGCGATCGGCGCCGGCGTGCAGCAGCAACGCGCTCAACGCCCCCGCATTGGCAGGCACCAGCAAGCCGCCGATGCTGGCATTCAGCAGGCCATCGTCATCGAAGTCGAAGTTCGCCCCGCAGGCGCCGTAGTCGATCCGCTTCATCGTTCGCTTAAAGCAAGCGCCGCGCCGATGCGTGCCGCCACCGCCAGAATGTGTCGATCGGCCGCTGCCGCGAAACCACAGGATTGATGAGGTTCGCGCCACCGTCCCAGGTGGACGGCGGACCGGGCCGTCACGCACGGGGTCATGCATGGGCGGCAATGCCTTGCGCCGGCCGCCGAAGGCG
>CAYUPF010000040.1:17050-25576 GCA_964446545.1 uncultured Rubrivivax sp. | reverse complement strand
TGCGCCGTCAACGGTCAACGGCTTCCGCGACTTCGACCACAATTGGTATGACAGCGGCATTCAGCCGCTGAGCAGCTTGTTCACCAGCTCGGCCGTGCTGGCGGCTCCCATCTTGCGCATCAGCCGCGCACGGTAGACATCCACCGTGCGCGGGCTGATGGCCAGGCGCCTGCCGATCAGCTTGCTCGTCAGGCCCTCGATCAGCAGCGCCGCGATCTCGCGTTCGCGCGCGGTGAAGTCGACCTTCAGCGCGCGCCGCGACGACAGGTCCTCGAAGGCCCAGACGCCGGCGGCATGTGGCTGCCGCGGGTCCAGCGCGCGGCCGCTGACATGGCACCAGAACAGCTCGCCCGCCTGCTTGCCGCCCAGGCGCTTCATCACGCGGTCATCGGCATACCAGCCGTGGCTGTCGAGGCGGGCCACGATGCGCTGGCCGGTGCGCTCGTATTCGTCGTGCGTCGGGTACAGCATCTCGAAGGACTGGCCGACCAGCTGCTCGCGCGTGGCGCCGAAGATGGCCAGCGCCTGGCGGTTGCAGTCGATCATCAGCCGCTGCTGCGACATCACCAGGCCGATCGGCGCCAGCTCGAAGGCGATGCGGTAGTCCACACCCTCACATCAGCGCATAGGTGGTGGTGGCGTGGGCCGCCAGCGCGCCACGCGCATCGCTGATCTGAATCTCGCCGAACACCAGCTTGCGGCCCATGCGCAGCACGCGTGCCAGCACGCGTGCCGTGCCGGCATCGCCGGGGATGGGGCGCAGGAAGCTGGTCTGCAGCTGCACCGTGGTCATCGGCTTGAACTCGCCCAGGTGCGTGCACACGGCCAGGATCATCGCCGTGTCGGCCGCCGCCATCATCGACTGGCCGCAGAGCACGCCGCCGCCGTGCACGACCCTGGGCGCGACCGGCAGCGTCAGCACCACCTCGCCGATCCGCGCCTCGTCCAGCTGCAATTGCAGCTCGGCCACCCAAGGGGCCACCACCGTGCGCAAGGTCTCGCGCAAAACGTCCAGATCGTGGGCTGCGGTGTTCAATGAGCTCTCCTGCCAAGTGCTTAATGAATTCTACGTAATGACTACTTAAGGCATTACGTAGTACGCTGCACGACTTCGACAACGCAGCGTTCGCTGCACGAGGACACGCATGAGAAAGATCTTCCCAAGTGCGACCGATGCGCTGAAAGGCATCGTCAGCGACGGCCAGCTGATGGCCGTCGGCGGCTTCGGCCTGTGCGGCATTCCCGAGGCGCTGATCGCGGCCTTGCGCGACAGCGGCGTCAAGGGCCTGACCGTCATCTCCAACAACGCCGGCGTCGACGGCTTCGGCCTCGGCCAGCTGCTGGAGACGCGGCAGATCAAGCGCATGATCTCCAGCTACGTCGGCGAGAACAAGGAGTTCGAGCGCCAGTACCTGGCCGGCGAGCTGGAACTGGAATTCACGCCGCAGGGCACGCTGGCCGAGAAGCTGCGTGCCGGCGGTGCCGGCATCCCGGCCTTCTTCACCCGCACAGGCGTGGGCACGCTGGTGGCCGAGGGCAAGGAGACGCGCGAATTCGACGGCCACACCTACGTGATGGAGCGCGGCCTGGTGCCCGACGTGTCGCTGGGCAAGGCCTGGAAGGCCGACGAGAGCGGCAACCTGATCTTCCGCCGCACCGCGCGCAACTTCAACCCGGCGGTGATCATGGCCGGCAAGATCAGCGTGGTCGAGGTGGAAGAGATCGTGCCCACCGGCAGCCTGGACCCGGACGCGATCCACCTGCCGGGCATCTACGTGCACCGGCTGGTGTTGAACGCCACGCCGGAAAAGCGCATCGAGAAGCGCACCACCAAACAGAACCCGAAGGGAGCCTGACATGCCCTGGACCCACGATCAGATGGCCGCGCGCGCGGCCCAAGAACTGCAGGACGGCTACTACGTCAACCTGGGCATCGGGTTGCCGACGCTGGTGGCCAATTTCGTGTCGCCCGACATCGAGGTCTGGCTGCAGAGCGAAAACGGCATGCTCGGCATCGGCCCCTTCCCGGACGACGCCGAGGTCGACGCCGACCTGATCAACGCCGGCAAGCAGACCGTGACCACGCTGCCCGGCACCAGCATCTTCGGCAGCCACGACAGCTTCGGCATGATCCGCGGCGGCAAGATCAACATGGCCATCCTCGGTGCGATGCAGGTCACCGACAAGGGCGACCTGGCCAACTGGATGATCCCCGGCAAGATGGTCAAGGGCATGGGCGGCGCGATGGACCTGGTGGCCGGCGTCAAGAGCGTCATCGTGCTGATGGAGCACGTGGCGCGCAAGAAGGACGGCGGCTTCGACCTGAAGATCCTGCCCAAGTGCACGCTGCCGCTGACCGCGGTGGGCGCGGTCGACCGCATCATCACCGACCTGGCGGTGATGGACGTCACGCCGCACGGCCTGAAGGTGGTGGAGATGGCGCCGGGCGTGACGCGCGAGGAACTGCAGCAGAAGACCGGCGTGCCGCTGCAGTAGCCGCGCGTGCAGGCGGCCTGGCTCGGCCTGGCGGCGGCGCTGCTGGCCGCCTGCAGCGCACCCGCCGTCGCACCGCCGCCGCTGCCCGAGGCGGCTTCCGGGTATCGCGACAAGTCGCTGCAGCACGCAGCGCACTTCATGGTCTCGGCCGCGCACCCGCTGGCGGTGCAGGCCGGTGTACGGATGCTGCAGCGCGGCGGCTCGGCCGTCGATGCCGGCATCGCCGTGCAGATGGTGCTGACGCTGGTCGAGCCCCAGGCCAGCGGCATCGGTGGCGGTGCCTTCGCGCTGCATTGGGACGGCCTGCGCGTGCAGGCCTGGGACGGCCGCGAAACGGCGCCGGCCGCGGCCGACGAGGCCTTGCTGCTCGGTACCGATGGCCGGCCGCTGCCCTATGCCGAAGCGGCGGTCGGCGGCCGTGCGGTGGGTGTGCCCGGCGTGCTGTACATGCTGGAGCAGGCGCATCGCCAGCATGGCCGGCTGCCCTGGGCCGAACTGTTCGCGCCGGCCATCGCGCTGGCCGAGCAGGGTTTTGCCGTCAGCCCGCGCCTGCATGCGCTGTTGGGCAGCGACGCGGCGCTGAAGCGCGAGCCGCGCGCCGCGGCCTACTTCTACGGCGCCGACGGCCATCCGCATGCGATGGGCCATGTGCTGCGCAACCCGGCGCTGGCCGAACTGCTGCGCCGCATCGCCAACCGGGGCAGTGCGGCCTTCTACCAGGGCGTGGCGGCGCAGGACATGGTGGCACGGGTGCAGGCCCGTGCCGGCCGGCTGGCGCTGGCCGACCTGGCCGCGTATCGCAGCCTGGAGCGCGAAGCCTTGTGCACCGACTGGACGCCGCGCTGGCGTGTCTGTGGGATGCCGCCGCCGTCGTCGGGGCATCTGGCGATGATGCAGACCCTGGGCATGCTGCAGTTCACGCCGCCGCTGGCCGAGCCGCTGAGCGATGGCATCCCCGGCGCGGCCTGGCTGCATGTCTACACCGAAGCCGCGCGACTGGCCTTTGCCGACCGCGCGCTGTACGTGGCCGACCCGGCCTTCGTGTCGGCACCGGGCGGCGATTGGAACACCCTGCTCGCACCAGCCTACCTGCAGAAACGCGCCACCTTGATCGGCGAACGTGCGATGGACGAGGCCTCGGCCGGCGTGCCTGCGCCGCCGCGCCAGGCGCTGGCGCCGCAGCCGGCGCAGCTGGAGTCGGGCACCAGCCAGGTGAGCATCGTCGACGCGCGTGGTCAGGCCTTGAGCCTGACCACCAGCATCCAGACGGCCTGGGGTTCGCGCCTCCTCAGCGACGGCGGTACCGGCCTGGCCGGCGGTTTCCTGTTGAACAACCAGCTCACCGACTTTGCCTTTGCGCCGCGCGATGCCGCCGGCGTGCCGGTGGCCAACCGCGTGCAGCCGGGCAAGCGCCCGCGTTCGAGCATGAGCCCGACACTGGTGTTCGAGCGCGACGACGGCCGCTTGCGGCTGGTGGCGGGCTCCACGCTCGGGCCGATGATCATCCATTCGATGGCCAAGGCCAGCACCGCCGCACTGTTGTGGGGCATGGACGTGCAGCAAGCCATCGCTCTGCCCAATTTCGGGCCGATCGACGGCCCGTTGCTGCTGGAAACGAGGCGCTTTCCGGCGGCCACGCTGCAAGCCTTGCGCGAGCGCGGCCACCGCGTCGTCGAGGCCGAGCTGCCCACCGGACTGCAACTGGTGCAGCGCAGCGGCAGCGGCCTGACCGGGGGCGCCGATCCGCGCAAGGAAGGCGTGGCGCGCGGGGATTGACGCGGCGTCGTGCAAGCGTCACAGGCGGCGTGCAGAATGCTCGCCAGGCCCGTGCGTTCGGTCACGGCAGGGACGGCAGCCCGTGATTGCGGGATTGCCGCTGTGCCGGGGCTGTGCGACTCTGAGCCCGTCGAACAAACCACGCCAACGAACCCCCCATGAGCGAACTCGGTGACAGCCTCGATCGCATGAGCTTCATGCAGCTGCTGCTGCTGTTCGGCTTCGTCACCACCTATGTGGTGGCGGTGGGTGGCCTGTTCGGCACGGCGGTGCGGCTGCGCGCTGCCGGCCTGGCCTTGGTGCAGGCGGTGGCTTTTGCCGCGCTGACCGACCCCTGGGTGCATGGCGCGCTGCTGTTGGCCTTCGTCGTGGCTGGCCTGGGTCTGTTCGTGATGCTGAGCTGGCTGCTGGCACGCGTGCTGGGCCCGCGGCCGCTGCCGGTCGAAGTGCCAACCGACGTGGCCGGCGACACGTCGACGCTGCCATCACAGCCGCAACCGCCACGCCCGGCGCCGAAGCTCGCGCGCGGCGCCCGCGCCACGCGCTGAATTCAGCGCGCGCCGTTCTCGAAACCGATCTCGAAGTCGTTGCGGCCCGTGCGGTCGCGGCCGCGCAGCAGCCACAGCGGCCGGGTCGCGAAGGCCACCGGCACGCCGGAGCGGCCGGCCACCGGGTCGAGGGTGCGCTCGAACACCGAACTGCCCGGCATGTAGCGCAGCGCCACGCCGGCGCGGCGCTTCGTCGAGCGGTTGGCGTTGGCACCGTGGATCATGTAGACGTCGTGCATCGACATCTGGCCGGGCTGCAGCTCGATGTCCGCGGCGCTGCCGGCATCGAAGGCGGTCTCGGGCAGGCGCTGCTGCAGCGCCAGGTCCTGCCGGTCCTCGTGCAGGTGCCGGTGGCTGGTGCGTGCCAGGTGCGAGCGCGGAATCACGCGCAGGCAGCCGTTCTCGACGGTCGATGCATCCAGCGCCACCCACACGGTGCAGGTGGCCAGCGGACGGATCGGCCAGTAGTGGCCGTCCTGGTGCCAGGGCGTCTCGTGGCCGTCGCCGGCCGGCTTGCAGAACACGTGGCAGCCCCAGAGGATGATGTCCGGGCCGATCAGCTGCTGCACCGCATCGAGGATCTGCGCATCCTTGGCCAATTCGAGGAAGGCAGCCTGGCCGCGCACGCCTTCGTCGTTGGCGCGCCCGCCGCTGCGGGCCAGGTGCGCGCTGACCAGCTTCTCCGGACGCACGCCAGGGTTGTCGCGGATCAGCCGGTCCAGCGCCTCGCGCAGGCCGTCGACCTGCGCTGTCGGCAGGCGCAGCGAGGGCACCAGATAGCCCTGTTCCTGATACTGGTGCACTTCGGTATCGCTGAGCCGTGTCATGGCCGTCAACCGCGTACGAACAACGTGACCAGCGGTTCGTCGCCGACCTGGCGGCTCCAGTGGCCGTGCAGTTGGTCGTCGAAGCTGGCGCCGGCAGGCAGCGTGTCGGCGGAATAGAAATGCTGGCCGGGTTCGAAGATGCGCGAGCTGCCGTCCTGCAGGCCGATCTCCATGCGGCCCGACAGGATGAACACCCATTGCGGCGCCGGCGTGCAATGGAAGCTGCTGCGAAAGCCCACCGGGCTGTGGCGCAGCTGGTAGCCGCCCGAGGCGAACAGCGCCGACAGCCGCGCCTGCGGCGTGCCTTCGTCGAGCGCGATGCGTTCCTCGCGAAAGCGCGCGCGGCAGCCGTCGTCGGTGTAGAGCACGACCTTGTGGAATTCGGACATGGCGGAACTCTCCGGTTGAAGGATGGCGCCGACGATCAGCGCCGGTGCAAGTGCCACGTCGAAGGCCAGCGCCGCTTCGTCGCTCCGTGGCGCTTCGAGCGTGGCCAGCTGGCTGTCCAGCAGCGACGGCGGCATGTAATGGTCGGTGCGTGCGGCGATGCGCGCGGCCAGCAGTTCGCGGCGGCCATGAAGGTACACCAGCTTCAACTCCGGCGCGCCCTGGCGCAGCACGTCGCGATAGCGGCGCTTCAGCGCCGAGCAGGACAGCACCACGCCTTCACCGGTGGCGCGCGCCTGGGCCAGACGCTCGCTCAGCGCGGACAGCCAGCCCTGGCGGTCGGCATCGGTCAAGGGCTGGCCCGCGGCCATGCGCGCCACGTTCTCGGGCGGATGGAAGTCATCGCCGTCCAGGTAGGTGGCGCCGCGCGCTTTTGCCAGCAGCCGGCCGACCGTGCTCTTGCCGCTGGCGCTGACGCCCATCACGACATGGATGTCAGTCGAGGCGCTTGCCGCTGCCGTCATCGAAGAGATGCGCCTTGCTGCCGTCGATCACCAGCCCGATGCTCTCGTCCGGCTTCACCAGGGTGCGGCCGTGCAGCACGAGGATCAGCTGCTCGCCGCCGACTTCGAGCAGCAACTCGGTCTCGGCGCCGGTGGGCTCGACCACCACCACCTTGGCGGCGATGCCACGGTCGGGCGTGCTGATTTCGACGTCGCCGGGCCGCACGCCGTAGTGCACCGCCTGGCCGTCGCGGCCCTGGCTCAGTTCGCCCACCGGCCAGGCATTGCCCAGCGCCTCGACGACGCTGCCGCCGTCGCGGCGGCGCAGCGTGCCCTTGAAGACGTTCATCGCCGGCGAGCCGATGAACTGCGCCACGAACAGGTTGCCCGGCCGGTCGAAGAGTTCGAGCGGCGTGCCGATCTGCTCGACGACGCCGTCGTGCATGACGACGATGCGATCGGCCATCGTCATCGCCTCGATCTGGTCGTGCGTGACGTAGACCGTGGTCGTCTTCAGCCGCTGATGCAGCGCCTTGATCTCGGCGCGCATCGCCACGCGCAGCTTGGCGTCCAGGTTGGACAGCGGCTCGTCGAAGAGGAAGACCTTGGGGTCGCGCACGATCGCGCGGCCCATGGCCACGCGCTGGCGCTGCCCGCCCGACAGCTCACGCGGATAGCGGTCGAGCAGCGCATCCAGGTTGAGGATGCGCGCCGCGTCGGTCACGCGCTGCGAGGTCTGCTGCGCGTCGGCCTTGCGCAGCTTCAGGCTGAAGGCCATGTTGTCGCGCACCGTCATGTGCGGGTACAGCGCGTAGCTCTGGAAGACCATCGCGATATCGCGGTCCTTGCTCTCCAGATCGTTGACGACCTTGCCGTCGATCAGGATCTCGCCGCCCGAGATTTCCTCCAGCCCGGCGAGCATGCGCAGCAAGGTGCTCTTGCCGCAGCCGGAGGGGCCGACGAGCACGACGAATTCACCGTCGGCGATGTCGAAGCCGATGCCGTGGATGACCTTGACCTTGCCGAAGGCCTTTTCGATGTGGCGAAACGAGACGGATGCCATGAGATGCCCGATACGGAGTCAGGTATTGCCGCGGCCGTGGCGCTTCGAGCGGACGCCGCGGAACCGGCTCTGCCGGGCCGCTGGCGTCGCCCCCTCGAGGGGGAGCGGCGAAGCCGCTTCGGGGGTGGTCATGATTTCACTGCGCCGGCCGTCAGTCCCGACACCATGTAGCGCTTGAAGGCGTAGTAGATCGCCGCCGGCGGCAGCGCGTAGATGAAACCGGTGGCCATCAGCAGTTCCCAGGGCGAATCGTCGGCGGCGAGGAAGTTGCCCAGCGCCACGGCCAGCGTCAGGTGCCGCTCGTTGGACAGCAGCAGGAAGCCGTACAGGTACTCGTTCCAGGCCAGCAGCAGCGCGTAGGTGCCCACCGCGACGAGCGAGGGCACCATCAGCGGCAGGTACACCAGCCTGAACAGCTGCAACGGCGTCGCGCCGTCGATGCGCGCGGCCTCGTCCAGCTCCCAGGGCAGCTTGTCCGAGGCCTGCTTCAGCACCCAGATGCAGTAGGGCGAGGCGATGGTCACCATCGCCAGCACCATCGACCAGCGGTTGTTGAGCAGGCCGTAGACCGACATCGTCTTGTACATCGGCACCGCCAGGAAGGCAGCCGGGATGAAGTAGGTGAACAGCGCCATGTTCATCACCGTGCGCCCGCCAGGCACCTTGAGCCGGCTGATGGCAAAGGCGGCGGTGGTGGCGATGAACAGCGTGATCACACCCACCGCCACCGCGATCCACAACGAATTGCCGAGCTGCAGCCAGAAGTGGTTCAGGTAGAAGTGCTTCTGCTGGAACACGATCTCGAAGTTCTGCAGCGTCGGGTTCTGCGGCCACAGCCGGCCCGACGTGGCCTGGTCGCGCTCGGAGATCGCGAACACGAACATGTGGTAGACGGGGATGATCGTCCACAGCAGCACCGGGATGCC
>CAYUPF010000040.1:12733-16950 GCA_964446545.1 uncultured Rubrivivax sp. | reverse complement strand
CGAACACGAACATGTGGTAGACGGGGATGATCGTCCACAGCAGCACCGGGATGCCCACCAGCAGCAGCTTGGCCTCGGTGGTGACGTCGCGCCACTTCAGCTTCATTTGCTCAGCCGCTTCATCATGAAGTAGACGATGGGCAGCACCAACGGCAGGCTCACCACGATCGCCGCCATGGCCAGTTCGATCTGGTCCAGGCGCAGGTAGCGGATGCCCAGCGTGGCCAGCACGTGCGTCAGGTCGGCGGGGCCGCCGCCGGTGAGCAGGTAGACGCTGTTGAAGTCGCCCAGCGTCCAGATCGTCGACAGCAGCGTCGACGTGAGGTACAGCCCCTTCATCGACGGCCAGGTGATGAAGCGGAACTTCTGCCAGTTGCTGGCGCCGTCCACGCTGGCGGCCTCGTACTGCTCGGCGGGGATGGCCATGCGCCCGGCCAGCAGGATCAAGGTCCAGAAGGGCAGCGACTTCCAGATGTGCATCAGCATCGACAGGCTCAGCGCCAGCGTCGGGTCGTTCAGCCAGTTCGGGCCGTCCAGGCCGGTGAGGCGGAAGTAGGTGCTGTTGATCACACCCCATTCGGGGTTGAGCATGAAGCGCACCGACAGGATCGTCGGGATCGACGGCACCGCCCAGGGCAGGATGAACAGCACCGCCAGGATCTTGATCCACCAGCGCGTGTGCAGGAAGAAGCCCGACAGGTACAGCGCGACCAGCATCTTCAGGTTGATCGCCACCACCAGGAAGACGATGGTGTTGATCGCGGTGCGGAAGAAGATCGGGTCTTCGAAAAGCTTGGCGTAGCTCGCCGGGCTGCGCGCCAGCCACAGGCCGTAGCCCACCGGGAAGAGCACGAAGATCAGGAACACCAGCAGGTAGGGCACGACGAAGGCGCGGCCCCAGAAGCCCCAGGTTCCGAGGGGCTTGCGGGGCCGCGGTGTGGCCAGCGTGGCGGTGTTCAATGGGAGCCCTCGGCCTGCCGCTGGCGGCAGACCCGGCGCGAGATCAGTTGGCGACGACCTTGATGCGCGCGATCATCTCGTCGACGGCCTTGTCCACCGGCACCTTCTCGCTGAGGACGCGGTTCATGGCCTTGGCCCAGACGTTCTCGTTGTTCAGCGTCGTGAACTTGTAGTTCTTGGTGAACTCGAAAGACGTGGTGCCATCCATGAACTGGTTGTACACGGCCAGGCGGTGCGGGTCGCTCTTCCAGAACGGGCTCTGCTGGCCGGCCTTGGTCACCGGGAACCAGCGGCCGAGCGAGCCTTCGACATAGGGGCCGAGATTGGCCTCGTCGAGGATGAAGGCGACGAAGGCCTTGGCGCCAGCCTTGTTCTTCGCGTCCTTGAAGATCACGCCGGTCTTCACCGCCGAGCGGTAGGTCATCTTCGTGCCGTCGGGTTTGTTCGGGAAGCCGGCGGTGGCGATCAGCTCGGTGTAGTTCTTCTTCGCGGTGGCGCGCTGCGCTTCGGTCAGCGTCGGGTTGTTCATGTCGTCCAGCCACTTGGCGGCGATCGAGATCGTCGCGTTGTGCGTCAGGATGATGGTCTTGTTGTGGAAGGCGACGTTGTTCTCCGGATCCTTCCAGGCGGTGGACGACGGCGGCGTGCAGCCCTTGCTGTACACGTAGGTGTAGTCGGTCATGGCCTTGATCAGGCCGTCGCGCACTGCCGGATCATCGACCAGCAGCTTGCCCGAGTCGCTGACCAGCTTGACGTTGTAGGCGTCCATGAAGGTCAGGAACGAGAAGAACGAGTCGCTCGAGTCCACGCCCATCGGGAAGCCGGTGGAAAAGCCTCGCTGGCCGGTTTTCTGGCGGTAGGCGGGCTGCACCTTCTCGCACCAGAACTCCCAGTAGCCCTTCCAGTCCTTGGGGATGTCGCTTTCCTTGAAGCCTGCCTCAGCCAGCATGTCCTTCCAGTACTGGATGTGCATGGTCTGCTGCTTGATCGGGTAGGCGTAGTAGGCCCGCGTCTTGGCGACGTCGTTGTACAGGAAGGTGGTGGACAGCGCCTGCGGTTCGAACTTGTTGCGAATCGGCTCGATGATGCTGGTCACGTCCTCGAGCTTGCCGTCGTTGGCCCACTTGGCCGTGACCTGGAAGTCGTAGACGTCGCCGTAGGCCACGTCGGGCGGGTTGCCGGCATCCATCGCCGCCACCGTCTTGGGGATGATCTCCTGCGGCGCGTACAGCGACAACTCGACCTTGTACTTCGGGTATCTGGCCTCGAACTTCTTGATGGCCGCATACAGCGCGTCATCCTCGGCCTTGTAGAAGCCTTTGCCCCACCAGACGACCAGCTTCTCCTGGGCGAAGGCCGGGGCGGTGGCGATCAATGCGCCTCCAAAAAGCGCTGCTGCGGCAAGTTGCTTCAGCTTCATCGGGTTGTCTCCATGCTGTTGATGCTCACACGGCGGCGACTATAGGGGCCGCCGCAAAATGACAACACCGGAAGTACCCTTGCGCGCTGCCGTAACCGCGCCGTAACCACTCGGCCGCAGGAGACTCAGCGCCCGCGCCAGACGGGTGCGCGCTTTTCCAGGAAGGCGGTGATGCCTTCGCGGCTGTCGTCGGAGGCGCGCACGCGCGCGGCGGCTTCGCTGCTGAGCTGCCAGGCCAGCGCGTCGCAGGCCTCGTTGGCCTGGTTGACGATGCCCAGGCTCTCGCGCACCGCCACCGGGCTGTTGGCGCAGATGCTTTCGGCCAGCGCGAGCGCTTCCGCCAGCGCCGCACCTTCGGCACACAGCCGGTTCACCAGGCCGAGGGCGTGCGCCCGTTCGGCCGTGATCGGCTCGCCGGTCAGCACCATCTCGCGCGCCAGGTTCAGCGGCAGCGCACGTGCGCCGCGGAACACGCCGCCATACAGCGCCAGCAGCCCGCGCTTGACCTCGGGCAGCGCGAAGCGCGCGCGCCGCGAGGCCACCACCAGGTCGCAGGCCAGCACCATCTCGAAGCCGCCGCCGAAGGCCAGGCCGTCGACGGCGGCGATCAGCGGCTTGCGCCGCGCGCGGCGGATCAGTCCGTAGGGCCCGCCGCGTTCGGTGCTGTTGCGGTCCGGGTCGGCCAGGTCGCTGCCGGCGCTGAAGGCACGGCCGTTGCCGGTGAGCACGCCGACCCACAGCTCGGCATCGTCCTCCAGCAGGTTCATCGCCGCGTCCAGGCCCTGCGTCATCGCATGGTCCATGGCGTTGAGCTTGGCATCGCGGTCCAGCCGCACCAGCAGCACGCGGCCGCGGACTTCGGTGGTCACCGGCATGGCGCGGCCTCAGTAACCCGGTGGCGGCAGGTAGCCGCCGATCAGCTTGGCCAACTCGCCGGCCAGCCAGATGGTGCTCAGGTCGGCGAACTCCGGCCCGACGATCTGCAGGCCCACCGGCAGGCCTTCGTCCGTCAAGCCCGCCGGCGCGATGGTGGAGGGCAGGAACGGCGCCGTCGCCAGCCCGGCCCAGAACAGCTGGCCGAAGTAGGGCCTATCGGCGCCGTTGATGTGCATCGTGCGCGCCGGCATCGGCTCGCTCTGGTCGTGCGGGAACGCGGGCGTGGCCGTGATCGGCATCAGCATCGTGTCGTAGCGGCCGAAGAAGTCGTTCCAGGCCCAGCGCAGATGCTCGCGCTGCTGGTTGGCGTCGAACACCTCCTTGAAGCTGGCGGTGGAGGCGCGCAGCGCCATCGCATGGTCGCTGGTGTCGTCGTCGCGCAGCCGCGCACGTGCCGCGACCAGGTCGGCATAGTCGGCGCGGCGCGCCGCCAGGTTGGAATGCAGCAGCATCAGGTAGACGCGGTGCGCCTGCAGCGGATCGAAGTCCGGCCGCGCCTTGAAATCCAGCTTCGCGCCGGCCTTGGCCAGCGCGCGCGCCGCGGCTTCGATGCGCGTCTTCACACTGTCGTCCACCGGCGCGATGTCCTGGTCCAGCCACACGGCCACGCGCAGGCCTTTCACGCTCTTCGGCGGTGGCGGCAGCTTGTAGACCAGGCCGCGGGCGTTGAGATCGTCGGCGCCGACGGTGAGCTTCAGCGCCAGCGCCAGATCGGCGGCAGTGCGCGCCAGCGGGCCGATCACCGACAGGTCGGCTTCGGCGCCGGGCTTCGCTGCCAGGCTGTGGCCGCGTTTGGGCACGATGCACCAGGTGGACTTGTGGCCGTAGACGCCGCAGTAGGCGGCGGGGTTGCGGATGCTGCCGCCGATGTCACTGCCGAATTCCAGCGCGCTCAGACCCG
>CAYUPF010000040.1:0-12633 GCA_964446545.1 uncultured Rubrivivax sp. | reverse complement strand
GGGTTGCGGATGCTGCCGCCGATGTCACTGCCGAATTCCAGCGCGCTCAGACCCGAAGCAACCATGGCTGCGCTGCCGCCCGACGAACCGCCGGGGCCGCGCGACAGGTCCCAGGGATTGTTGGTGGTGCCGTAGACGGCGTTGTAGCTCTGGAAGTCGGCCAGGTTCAGCGGCACGTTGCTCTTGCCGAAGACCACCGCGCCGGCCGCCTTGAGCCGCTGCACCGCGAGCGCATCCTGCGCCGCGACATGGCTCTTGCGCGGCAGGTGACCCCAGGTGGTGGGTTGTCCTTCTAGGTCGAAGGATTCCTTCACCGTCATCGGCAGGCCGTGCAGCGGGCCCCAGATCTCGCCCTTGGCCAGCGCGCGGTCGGCGGCGCGGGCGCGGTTCATCGCCGCCTTGCGGTCGTCGACCACCAGCGCGTTGAGCGCGGGGTTGAAGCGGTCGACGCGCTCCAGGTAGGCCTTCAGCAGTTCGACGCTGCTGACCTGGCCTTTGCGCAACGCGGCGGCCTGTGCGCTGGCCGAACCGAAGGGGAAGGACTTCAGTGTGAGGTTCATCGTGTCACTTGCGGGTCGAGCGGATAGATTGGCCGGCGCAACCGCTCGAAGCGGTGCTGGCCGTAGTCGGAGGTGCAGACGCCGACACCGGCGCATTCGACCACGGCTGAAGCCAGATGACTCATGCCGGCGCGCCAGTGGATGCGGCTCTTCAGCATGACGTAGCGCTTCTGCATCGGGTCGATGCCCAGCGACAGCAGCGTGTTGACGTCGAAGGGCTCGACATGGCGCGAGAACAACACGATCTCGACGCGGCCGGTGTCCAGCACCACCGCATGACCCATGTCCTGCTGCGTGCCGGCGGCCATCGGGCCCTTGGCGCGGTACTTGCCGTCGAAGATGGTCTTCACCCGGCCGGTGACGACCAGCGGCTCGCTGGGATTGGGGCACATCGGCATCTTCTGCTTGCCGCCGATGGACAAGGTCAGCGTCGCGCCGATACCGGCGGCGATGCACTGCTGCACCGCCTGCGGGTCGAAGATGCCGAAGGCTGCGACCTTGTCCAGCTGCTGGCGCACGATCTCGGCCAGCACGCGCGTGGTGTCCATCGGCCCGCCCGACGCGGCGTTGTCGTAGTGGTCGAGCAGGAACACCGGGCCCGGGTTGGTCGAATCCGCCATGGCCTTGGCGCGCGCCACCGATTGTTCCAGCGGCTCGAGCTGGTAGACGAAGGCCTCGCGCTGCGCCCAGGCCGCGTTCAGGAGTTCGTCGCGGTAGCGCTCCGCCAGCGCCCTGTCGTTGTCGGTGGTGATGACGACGCTCAGACCGGCGTTGCTGATGTCGGCATGCGGGAAACCGACGAACAGGCTGGCACACAGCGCGCCTTCGGCCTCCATCGCCTGGCAGCGCGCCTGCAGCGAGTGGTTGGGTTCGTCGGCCGTGCCCTGGCGCATCACGTGCGGCAGCATCGGCAAGCGGCCCCAGGCGGTGGTGGGCTTGACCTGGCCCTTGATCATGCGCACCAGCGCATCGCCGGCGCGCCGGCCGGTCTGGTACATGTCGACGTGCGGGTAGGTCTGGTAGCCGGCGACCACGTTCGCATGCTCGATCATCTCGGCGTAGACGTTGGCATGCATGTCGTAGCCGACGGCGATCGGCGTCTTCGCGTCGATGGCGCGGATGCGCGCCAGCAGCGTGCCTTCGCCGTCCTCGTGGCTGCGCGTCACCATCGCGCCGTGCAGGTCGAGCAGGATGCCGTCGTAGCCGCCGCGCTGCACGGCACCCAGGATCGCTGCCGTCATCGCCTCGTAGGCACTGTCCTCCACCGGACCGCTGGGCCAGGCATCGGCGGCGATGGCCAGGTCGAACTCGGCACCCGCTGCTTCAGCGATCTCGATGTAGGCGCCGGTGACCGTGCCGGTGCCGCGATAGGCGGCAATGGCCGAGCTGCCGCTGTCGGGCTCCTTGCCGCCGGCGCGCGAGAAGCGCGACAGGTCGGTGAGCACCGGCGAGAAGGTGTTGGTCTCGTGCTTCATCATCGCGAGCAGCAGTCGCATCGTGTCTCCTTGTGGTGCGGCCGCCCGCCTCAGGCGGCGCTGGCGGCGGTCTTGGCGAAATCGAAGTGGCGTCCGGGCGCGGCCTCGAACAGCGCCTTGGTGTAGGCATGCTGCGGCGCGCCGAAGATCTGCGTCGCCGGGCCGTATTCGACGATCTGGCCCTTCGACATCACCGCCACGTCGTCGCACACCTGCGCGGCGACGCGCAGGTCGTGGGTGATGAACAGCATCGCCAAGTTGAGCTTGTCGCGGATGTCGCCCAGCAGCCGCAGCACCTGCGCCTGCACCGACACGTCCAGCGCAGACACCGCCTCGTCGGCGATCAGCAGCTCGGGCTCCATCGCCAGCGCGCGCGCGATGCAGATGCGCTGGCGCTGGCCGCCGGAGAACTGGTGCGGGAAGCGGTCCAGCGACTCCGGGTCCAGGCGCACCAGCTCCATCAGCTTGCGCGCGCGCGCAAGCGCCTCGTCGGCCGTGGCGCCGTAGTTCATCGGCCCTTCGACGATCGACTGGCCGACCGTGCGCCGCGGGTTGAGCGAGCGGTACGGGTCCTGGAAGATGATCTGGATCTTGCGGCGCAGCTCGCGCAGCCTGCCCGCTGGCATCGTGGCGATGTCGGTGCCGGACAGCAGGATGCTGCCTTCGGTGGGGTCGATCAGCCGCGCGACGCAGCGCGCGACGGTGGACTTGCCCGAGCCCGATTCGCCGACGATGCCGAGTGTTTCGCCGCGGCGGATCTCGAAGCCCACGTCGCGCACTGCCGCCACCTTGTGGCCGCCGAACAGGCCGCGGTGGCCGTAGGTCTTGACCAGCTTGTCGGCACGCAATACCACCGGCTGGTCGGTGGGGGCGGGGCGGCTGCGCTCGGGCGGCTCGTGGCTGGGCACCGAGGCGATGAGCATGCGCGTGTATTCGTGCTGCGGGTGCTTGAGCAGCTGTTCGGTAGCCCCCATCTCGACCAGCACGCCGTGTTTCAGCACCGCCACCCGGTCGGCGATCTCGGCGACCACGCCGAAGTCGTGGGTGATGAAGAGCACGCCGGTGCCGCGCTGCGTCTGCAGTTCCTTGATCAGCTTCAGCGTCTGCGCCTGCGTGGTCACGTCCAGCGCGGTGGTGGGCTCGTCGGCGATCAGCAGCGCCGGCTCCAGGATCAGCGCCATCGCGATCATGATGCGCTGGCGTTGCCCGCCCGACAGCTGGTGCGGATAGGAGTTGAACATGCGCTGCGGGTCGGGCAGGTGCACCTGCTCGATCATCGCCAGGATGCGCTTGCGCCGATCGGCGGGCGCGAGTTTCGTGTGCTCGGCCAGCACCTCGTCGATCTGATCGCCGCAGCGCATCACCGGGTTCAGCGCGGTCATCGGCTCCTGGAAGATCATGCCCATGCGCGTGCAGCGCAGTTCGCGCAGCCGGTCCTCGGACACGTTGACCAGGTCCTCGCCCTGCAGTGCGATGCGGCTGCCCGCGCGTACCGGCAGGCTCTTCGGCAGCAGGCCCATGGTCGAGAAGGCGATCACCGACTTGCCGGAGCCGGACTCGCCGACCAGGCAGACGATCTCGCCAGGCGCCACCATCAGCGACACGTCGCTGACGGCGTTGTCGCGATCGCCGCCTTTCGGCAGGCCGATGCTCAGGTGCTTCAGTTCGAGGACCGGTGCCGCGCTCATTTCAGATACCCACGACGAGCCGTCGAGCCTGAATAAACCCAGCGATGCGCGTGCCATGGCCGCTGCGGCAGCGCGTCGGCGTCACGGCGCCGTTCAGCCAAAGGGCACGCGAAGCGTATGGAGGGTGGTTCATCTCAAACTCTTTTGGCCATGCGCGGATCGAGCGTGTCGCGCAGCCCGTCGCCCAGCATGTTGACCGCCAGCACCGTCAGCGTCAGGAACGCCGCCGGGTACAGGATGTTGTGCGGCAGGATCTGGAACACGCTGCGGCCTTCCGCCATGATGTTGCCCCAGGTGGGGATCTCCGGCGGGATGCCCACGCCCAGGAAGGACAGCGCCGCTTCCAGCAGGATGGCCGAGCCGGCGATGAAGGTGGCCTGCACGATCAGCGGCGCGATGGTGTTGGGCAGCACGTGGCGCCACAGCACCTTGATCGTCGGCGTGCCGACCGAAATGGCGGCCTCGACGTAGGGCTCCTCGCGGATCGACAGCACGATCGCACGCACCAGCCGCACCACGCGCGGGATTTCGGGGATGGTGACGGCGACGATCACCGTCAGCAGGCTGGCGCCGGACAGCGACACCAGCGCGATCGCCACCAGGATGGCCGGCACCGCCATCAGCCCGTCCATCACGCGCATGACCACGCCGTCGAGCGCGCGGAAGTAACCGGCCGCCAGGCCGATGGCCAGGCCGATGGCCACCGACAGCGTGGCCACCGCGATGCCCACCGTGAGCGACACGCGCGCGCCCCAGACGACGCGGGTGTAGATGTCGCGCCCCAGGCTGTCGGTGCCCATGCGCGCCACCTGCGTGATCTTGTTGCCGTCGTCGTCGCGCATGGAGGTCTCGAAACCGGGTAGCTTGTTGCGGTTGCTCGGGTTGATATCGGCCGGGTTCATGCTCGACAACCAGGGCGCCGCCAGGCCCATCAGCGCGATCAGCAGCAGGATCGCGCCGCCGATCAGCACGCTGGGGTTGCGCAGCAGCCGCTTCATGGTGCCGGGCTTCGCCGCCTTGACGTCGGGCGCTTCGATGGCCGAAGAGGCAACGGCAGATGTTTGCATGTCAGCGATTCGACCCTGTCGGGATATGGCCGCGAGAACCGCGCTCTTCGAGCGGCGGCCGCGGAACCGGCTTCGCCGGGCCGCTGGCTGTGCCCCCTTGAGGGGGAGGGCCGAAGGCGCTTCGGGGGTGGGCCATGTCAGTATCTGATGCGGGGGTCGAGCAGCGTGTACAGCACGTCGATCACCAGGTTGATGATCACGTAGGCCAGCGAGAACAGCAGGATCACCGCCTGCACGGTGGGGTAGTCGCGCGCCAGCACCGCGTCCACCGTCAGCCGGCCCAGGCCGGGGATGTTGAACACGCTTTCGGTGACGACCACGCCGCCCAGCAAGGTGGCGATGCTGATGCCGATGACGGTGACGATCGGCACCGCGGCGTTGCGCAGCGCGTGGAACACCAGCACCTTCAGGTTGGGCAGGCCCTTGGCGCGCGCGGTGCGCACGTAGTCCTCGTTCAGCACTTCGAGCACGCTGGTGCGCGTCATGCGCGCCAGCAGCGCGATGAAGACGACGGCCAGCGTCGTCGCCGGCAGCAGCAGCCGGTGCAGGAAGCCCCAGAAGCCGTCGGCCAGGCGCTGGTAGCCCTGCACCGGGAACCAGCCGAGCTTGAGCGAAAAGATGTAGATCAGCACGTAGCCGATGACGAACACCGGCACCGAGAAGCCGGCCACCGACAGGCCCATCACGCCGCGGTCGATCCATGAGCCCTGCTTGTAGGCCGCGATCGTGCCCAGCGGCACGGCGATCGCCGTGGCCAGGACGATGGTCAGCAAAGACAGCGCCAGCGTCGGCTCGAGCCGGTCGCCGATGAGCGAGGCGACGCTCTTCTTGTAGAAGAAGGATTCGCCGAAGTCGCCCTGGAAGGCGTGGCCGATCCAGATGAAGAACTGCGTGACGATCGAGCCCGACAGGCCCAGCTTCTCGCGGATCTCGGCAATGTCGGCGCTGGTGGCCGCGTCACCGGCAATCACCGCCGCCGGGTCGCCCGGCGTCAGCCGCAGCATCAGGAAGATCAGCACGGCCACGATCAGCACCACCGGGATGGTGGCGAGGACGCGTCGGCCCAGGTAGCCCCACATGGCTTCCCCTAGTTCGAACGGTCGGAGACGGCGCGGCGGCACAGGGCCGCCGCGCGCCGACACATCACTTCTTCTCGATGTTCCAGAACACCACCACCGGCGCGGTGATCATGCCGTCGATGTTCTTGCGCATCGCGATCGGCTTGTACCACTGGCCCAGGTGCACGTGCGTCGGCACTTCCAGGTAGCGCAGTTGCACCTGCTCGGCGATCGCCTTCTGCTTGGCCGAATCGGTCTCGCGGGCGAAGGCGTCGCGCAGCTGTTCCATCTTTTCGTCGCAGGGCCAGCCGAACAGCGCCTTCTCGCAGCTGGAGTTGAGGAAGGCCGTGCCCACCGGGTTGAGCACGTCGGCCGCCACCCACGAGGTAATGAACGCGTTCCAGCCGCCGGCGTTCGGCGCGTCCTTCTTGGAGCGGCGCGCGACCACGCTCTGCCAGTCCATCGACTGCATGTCGACCTTGAAGCCACCGCGCTCGAGCAGCGACTTGGCTACCGGCGCCAGGTTGGTCAGCACTTCCAGGTCGGTGGAGTGCATCAGCAGCACCGGCGTGCCGTCGTACTTGGCCTCGGCCAGCAACTCACGCGACTTCTTGAAGTTGGATTCGAGCAGCCCGTCCATGCCCTTGTCGGTGGCCAGCGGCGTGCCGCAGATGAACAGCGCCTTGCAGACCTTGTAGTACTTCGCGTCGCCATGCACCGCCTTCAGGAAGTCTTCCTGGTTCAGCGCATAGAACGCCGCCTGGCGGATCTTCGGGTTGTCGAAGGGTTTGTGGATGGTGTTGAAGCGCAGCACGTACTGGTTGCCCAGCGGGTTCTGGTCGAGCATCTTGATGTTCGGGTCCTTGCTGACCACCGGCAGCAGGTCGCTCTTGGTGTCCTCGACCATGTCCACCTCGCCCGCGATCAGCGCGTTGGCGGCGGTCTGCGGGTCGGGAATGGTGCGCCATTCGACGCGCTCGACCTTGGCGATCTTGCCGCCGGCCATGCCCGAGGGTGCTTCAGCGCGCGGCTTGTACTTGGCGAACTTGGTGTACACCACCTTCTCACCGGGCTTCCACTCGTCGGTCTTCAGCACGAAGGGGCCGGAGCCGATGTATTCCTTGATCTGCTCGCTCGGCGGGGTTTCGGCGATGCGCTTGGGCATGATGAAGGGCACGTTCGACGACGGCTTGCCCAGCGCCAGCAGCATCAAGCCGGTGGGCGAGCTCAAGCTCGCGGTGAAGGTCTTGGCGTCCACGACCTTCCACTCCTTGACGAAGGAGTTCATCTTCTGGCCCAGCGAGTCACGCGCGGCCCAGCGCTTGATCGAGGCCACCGCGTCCTCGGCCGTGACCGGCTTGTCGTCGTGGAACATCAGCCCGTCGCGCAGCGTGAAGGTCCAGGTCAGGTTGTCGGCGCTGACGCTGTACTTGTCGATCATCTGCGGCTTGATGTCGCCGTTCGCGTCCATCGCGAACAGCGTGTCGTAAATCATGTAGCCGTGATTGCGCGTGATGTACGCGGTGGTCCAGATCGGATCGACGATCTTCAGGTCGGAGTGGGGCACGACCTTGAGCGTGTTCTGCTGCGCTTGGGCGGGCGCGACGGCCAACGTGGCGGCCAGCACGGCTGCGGCCAGCACACCACCATTCGCGAAGGACTTGAGCCTCATGTAGGGTTCCTCGAAAGTCAGATTGAACTCCGGACTAGCACGATCGGTGCCAGTCGCCGTGGCGCCGACGCATCGCGCGGCGCCTGGAGGCAGTGAGCATGCACCAGTTTGTGCGGTGTCGAGTCTGGGCGTTCATGGGGGCTTTCCCCAATCCTGGGCGTGCATCGGGGACGCGAGTGGCAGTGGTTATAGTGAATGTGGAGCGAAGCGCGCTGCGGTTCGACAACAGGAGAGATTCCCATGAGTGTTGCGGCCCCCGTGGTGTTGGTGGGCGGTGGCCATGCAGCCGCGGCCTTCGTCAACAGCGTGCGCCGCGCCGGCTACGAAGGCCCGCTCACGCTGATCAGCGACGAGCCGGTGCCGCCGTATCACCGCCCGCCGCTGTCGAAGAAGTACCTGTCCGATTCACTGCCGGTCGAGCAGATCCTGATCCGCGCCGCCGCCTGGTACGACGAACAGAAGGTCACGCTGCGCCTGGGCACGCGCGTCGCGCGCATTCACCGCGAGGCGCGCTGCATCGAGCTGGCCGACGGCAGCCGGCTCGACTATGCACAGCTGGTGCTGCTCACCGGCGCGCGGCCGCGCCGCCTGCCGGCCGACATCGGCGGCGATCTGCAGGGCGTGCTGCTGATGCGCTGCCTGGCCGACGCCGACGCGATGGCGCCGCACCTGGTGGCCGGACGAAGGCTGCTGGTGGTCGGCGGCGGCTACATCGGCCTGGAGGCGGCAGCGGTGGCCGCGGGCAAGGGCCTGCAGGTGACGCTGATCGAAGCGGCGCCGCGCATCCTGCAGCGCGTGGCCGCGCCGGCCACGGCCGACTATTTCCGTGCGCTGCATCGTTCGCATGGCGTGGAGTTGCGCGAAGGTGTGACGCTGCGCCGGCTGCTCGCCGACGGTGCGCGGGTGTGCGGCGCCGAGCTGCAGGACGGCCAGCGCATCGATGCCGATGTGGTGCTGGTGGGCATCGGCGTGCAGCCCAACGTGGAGCTGGCCGAAGCCGCCGGGCTGACGGTGGACAACGGCATCGTCGTCGACGAGCACTGCCGCACCGTGGACGCGTACATCCTGGCGGCCGGCGACTGCTGCAGCTTCCCCTTCCGCGGCCGGCGCATCCGCCTCGAATCGGTGCAGAACGCCAACGACCAGGCCGCAGCAGCTGCGCACGGGGTGGCCGGCAAGCCCATGCCCTATGCCGCGCTGCCCTGGTTCTGGTCGGACCAGTACGACACCAAGCTGCAGATCGCCGGGCTGAACCAGGGCTACGACGATGCCATCCTGCGTGCGGGAAAGAGCGAACGCAGCCTGTCGGTCTGGTACTACCAGGGCGACAAGCTGCTCGCCGTCGATGCCATCAACGATGCCGCCGCCTTCGTCACCGCGAAGAAGCTGCTCGAGCGTGGTGCCAGCGTGCCCAAGGCGGCGGTGCGCGACCCGGCCGCGGAGTTCAAGACCTGGCTGGCGGGATGAGCGCAGCACGGCCGTTCCGAAGGCGCTCGCGCCAACCGCGGGACGCGGTTGGCCTTCGTGCCGTCCAGGTCCGCGCAGGCGGACCTGGAGCCGCGGCACTCAGCCCCCTCGGGGGGCCGGACCGCAGGTCCTGGGGGGCGGCATGAGCCAGGCCCTGCAGCCGCGCCTGGACGCGCTGGCCGCGCAATTGCATGCGCAGGGCGCGCATGTCGATGCGCTACAGCGGCTGTCCGGCGGCGCCAGCCAGGAAACCTGGTCCTTCGATCTGCTGCTGGCGAACGGCGATCGCCTGCCGCTGATCCTGCGTCGCGCACCACAAGGCGCGGCCGAGCGCGCCGAGGGCAACGCCACGCTCGCCGCCGAAGCCGCGCTGGCCGAGGCAGCGGCGCGCGCCGGCGTGCCGGTGCCCGCGATACAGATGCTGTTGCGGCCCGAGCAGGGTCTGGGCGAAGGCTTCGTGATGCAGCGCATCGCCGGCGAGACGCTGGGCCGCCGCGTCGCCACCGATGCGCGGCTGGCCGGCGCGCGCGAGCAACTGGCGCGGCAGTGCGGCCAGGCGCTGGCGCGCATCCACCGCATCGAGGTCGACACGTTGCCGTACCTGCGCCGCGCGCCGGCAGCCATCGAGCTGGCGCACTATGAAGCACAGTTGCGCAGCCATGGCCTGCACAAGCCGGTGTTCGAGCTGGCGCTGCAGTGGCTGAAGACGTTTGCGCCGCCACACGACGGCCGGCTCAGCCTGGTGCACGGCGACTTTCGCAACGGCAACCTCATCGTCGGCGAGGACGGGCTGCGCGCCGTGCTCGACTGGGAGCTGGCGCACCTGGGCGACCCGATGGAGGACCTGGGCTGGCTGTGCGTCAACAGCTGGCGCTTCGGTCGCCACGATCTGCCGGTCGGTGGTTTCGGCACGCGCGAGCAGCTGTTTGCCGGCTATGCCGAAGCCGGCGGCGTGGTCGATGCCGCGCGCGTGCACTACTGGGAGGTGCTGGGCACGCTGAAGTGGGGCGTGATCTGCCAGTCGATGGCCCACGCCTACCTGAGTGGTGCCGAGCGCAACCTGGAGCGCGTGGCCATCGGGCGGCGTGCCTCGGAGGCCGAGATCGACCTGCTCGCGCTGCTCGCGCCGCGCGCCAAGGCGGCCTGATGCATCAGCGCCCCGACCCGCAGGACCTGCTGGACGCGGTGGCCGGCTTCCTGCGCGAGCAGGCGCTGCCGCAACTGCCGCCGCATGCCGCCTACCACGCCCGCGTGGCCGCCAACGCGCTGGACATCGTGCGCCGCCAGCTGCAACTGGCGCCCGAGGCCGATGCCGCGGAACACTGCCGGCTGCGCGATCTGTTGCAGCGCGAGGGCAGTCTGGCCGAGTTGAACCTGCTGCTGTGCGAACGCATCGCCAGCGGCGCGATGGGCTTCGGCACGCCGGGTCTGCTGCAGCACCTGTGGCAGACCACGCTGGACAAGCTGGCGGTGGACCAGCCCGGTTACGACAGCTACCGGCGTGAGGCTGTCGCGGACAACGCAGCCTCCAAGGAGGCCGAGGCATGAGGAACGGTGTCTTCGAATGCCTGGCGCAGCGGATCGAGCTTCCGGGAGCCGACTGGTGAGTACGCTGCACATCGACGACATTCGTGCTGCGGCCGAACGGTTGCGTGGCCAGGTGGTGGACACGCCCTGCCTGCATTCGCGTACGCTGTCGGCGCTGTGCGGTTGCGAGGTCTTCCTGAAGTTCGAGAACCACCAGTTCACCGCCTCGTTCAAGGAGCGCGGCGCGCTCAACAAGATGGCGCAGCTGACGCCGGACGAGCGCGCACGCGGCGTGCTTGCGGTGTCGGCCGGCAACCATGCGCAGGGCGTGGCCTATCACGCGCAGCGCATGGGCCTGCCGGCGACGATCGTCATGCCGCGCTTCGCGCCGGCGGTGAAGGTGGAGAACACGCGCCGCTTCGGTGCCGAGGTGGTGCTGGCCGGCGACACCTTCGACGACGCGCGGCTGCATGGCCTGCAACGGGTGCGCGAGCGCGGTCTGACCTTGGTGCACCCCTACGACGACCTGGCGGTGATGGCCGGGCAGGGCACGGTGGCGCTGGAGATGCTGGCCGCGCAGCCGGCCATCGACACGCTGGTGGTGGCGGTGGGCGGCGGCGGGCTGATCAGCGGCATGGCCACCGCGGCGCGCGCCTTGCGTCCCGACATCCAGGTCTTCGGTGTGCAGACCGAGCGATTTCCTCCGGTGTGGAGCCATTGGCATGGCCAGCCGCGCGACTGCGGCCTGGCCACCATCGCCGACGGCATCGCCGTCAAGTCGCCGGGCAGCTTGACGCTGCCGTTGATCCGCGAGCGCGTCGACGACATGCTGCTGATCGGCGAGGACGACATCGAGCAGGGCATCCTGCTGCTGCTGGAGATCGAGAAGACGGTGGTCGAGGGCGCCGGTGCGGTGGGTCTGGCGGCGCTGCTGAAGCACCGCGCGCGCTTCGCCGGCCGCCATGTCGGCCTGGTGCTGTGCGGCGGCAACATCGAGCCGCTGGTGCTGGCCGAGATCATCCAGCGCGGCATGGTCAAGTCGGGCCGGCTGGTGCGCTTGCGCTTCGACGTGCGCGACGTGCCCGGCTCGCTGGCCGAAGTGGCGGCTGCGCTCGGCCGCCTGGGCGCCAATATCGACGAGGTGCAGCACCAGCGCGCCTTCACCACGCTGTCGGTCGAGCGCGCGCAGATCGAGGTGGTGGTGCAGACACGCGGCGACGCGCATGTGCAGCAGCTGCTGCAGACGCTGCGCGCCGAGGGCTACCGCATCGAGCGCGTCGGCTGAAGTTCCCGAGCAGCTGCCTCGAACGTTGACGCTGCCGCCGGCGCTGACTAGGATCGGGCGAATCCGAATCACCGTTCGAGTTAGGCGACATGCAGGCAATCGAGGAACCCCCGGCGGGTGTGCGCGCGGCAAAGCAGTCGCGCAGCCAGCTCAAGCATCTGGCGCTGCTCGAGGCCGGGCGGCGTCTGCTGGACACGCAGGACCTGGGCACGCTGTCGGTCGCGCAGCTGACGCGCGACGCCGGCATGGCCGTGGGCTCGTTCTATTCGCGCTTCGAGGACAAGGAGGCCTGGTTCGCCGAGCTGCTGCGCGTCACCGGCGACGCGGTGCTGGCCGATACGCAGCGTCTGCTCGGCAGCACGCGCTGGGCGCGCGCCGCGGGGGCACGCAAGGTGGCGCTGATCGTGCGGCACATCGTCGACATCCATCGCGAGCACCGCGGCATCTTCCGCGCCGCGCACTTCGACTCGGCGCGTTCCACGCTGTACTGGCCGCAGTTGCATGCCTATGGCCGCCGTGTGGCCGACGAGGTCTACCGCGCGCTGGCCGCGCACATGCCGCGCGTCGCGCCGGCGCAGCGGCGCGAGCGCGTCAGCATCGCGCTGCAGATGGTGTTCGGCATGCTGGTCAACGCGGTGTTGCACGACCCGGGGCCGATCGGCCTGAACGACCCGCGCATGGAGAAGGAGCTGACACGCGTCTTCCTGTCGATGGTGCGCCTGGATTGATGCCGAGCTGCGTTCAACGGTAAAGAATCCGATGGCTGTTCTCGGCGCAACAGCGGCGGCTGACGTTGTCCTGCGCGAGCCGAGGACGGCGGGTGAGCGAATCCGC
>CAYUPF010000039.1:12449-25601 GCA_964446545.1 uncultured Rubrivivax sp. | reverse complement strand
GCCACGCGTTCCAGGAGGCGCTGCCCTTCACCGCGCTGCTGGTCGTGTTCTTCGCGATCGTCGCCGTGATCCACGACCAGCACCTGCTGGGGCCGGTCTTCGCCGTCGTGCTCGAGCTGCCCCGCGAGATGCAGCCGTCGGCGCTCTACGTCGTCAACGGCCTGCTCTCGGTGGTCACCGAGAACGTGTTCATCGCCACCGTGTTCATCAACGAGCTGGCCGATGCCTTGAAGAACGGCGCCATCGACCGCGCGCAGTTCGACCTGCTGGCGGTCGCGGTCAACACCGGCACCAACGTGCCGAGCGTGGCCACGCCCAACGGCCAGGCGGCGTTCCTGTTCCTGCTGACCTCGGCGCTCGCGCCGCTGATCCGGCTGTCCTACGTGCGCATGACCCTGATGGCGCTGCCCTACACCGTGGTCATGACGGTGACCGGCTTCCTGGCCGTCACCTGGCTGCTGTAGGACAGGCACCTCGCGCGGCAGGACAGCCGCCCACCGCGCATCGGCCGCGACGCATCAGGGCCGCGCTTCGAGCACCAGGTTGAAGGGCGTCTCGGTGGCGCGGCGGAAATGCCTGAAGCCGCCCTTCGTCACCACCTCGCGCAGCCGCGCCTCGCCGGCCTGCGCGCCCAGGCAAGCGCCGACCTCCTGCGAGCGCGAGGCCGGCGTGCAGATGAAGGTCGAGGCCGCGTAGAACACGCGCCCCACCGGATTGAGGTTGTCCTCCAGCCTGTCGTTGGCGAAGGGTTCGACGACGAGCCAGGTGCCATCGGGCTTCAGCGCCTTGCGCACGTGCGCTGCAGCGCCCACCGGGTCACCCATGTCGTGCAGCGCATCGAAGACCGCCACCAGGTCGTAGCCTTCGCCCGGGAAGTCCTGCGCGCGGGCCACCTCGAAGTGGACGCGATCGGCAACGCCGGCCTCCTTGGCCGCCTTGCGCGCCTGCTCGATCGACGGGCCGTGGTAGTCGAAACCGGTGAAGCTGGACTTCGGGTAGGCCTGCGCCATGATGATGGTCGATGCGCCATGCCCACAGCCGATGTCGGCCACCTTGGCGCCGGCCTTCAGCTTGGCGTCGACACCGTCGAGCGCCGGGATCCAGGTGCTCACCAGGTTGGCGGCGTAGCCCGGGCGGAAGAAGCGCTCGGTGCCGTGGAACAGTGCGCTGTCGTGTTCGTGCCAGCCCAGGCCCAGGCCGGTCTGCATTGCCTTGGCCATCTTCGGGATGGCCTTGAACTGCGCCACGGCGACCTGGAACGCGCCGGGGATGAAGGCCGGGCTGCCTTCCTGCGCCAGCGCGAAGGCCTGTTCTTCGTTCAGGCTGAAGCGCTGCGTGGCGGCGTCGTAATCGACGTAGCCGCTGGCCGCCTGCGCCGACAGCCATTCGCGCAGATAACGCGCATCGGTCTCGGTCTTGCGCGCCAGCGTCTCGACATCGCTCGGCCCCTCGGCCAGCTTCTTGTACAGGCCGAGCTGGTCGCCGACGACGATGGTGGCAGCATGCATCACCGCGCCGAGATCGCCGACGAAGCGGCCCATGAAGGCGTTGAGTTTGTCCTCGTTGATGGCCATGCGGAAGCTCCTCATGCGGCTGAAGTTTGCAAGCGAACCCGGGCGCTCAGCCCGCTGCCCGGTTTCGGTTCTCGGTCGAGGAGACGCCTTTCAGATGACGGCAGTCCGAGTGGCCGGCCGATCAGACAACCTCGATGACGAGGTCGATCTTCGGGCCGGCGCGGACCGTGCAGCTCACCGCCGAATACGCCTCGCACCACTCGGAATGACTGCGTGACAAGCTCTGGTCGCAAGCCCGAAGCGAGACTCAGGCCTGCCGCTTCTTCGTGTGCGGCATGCGATCTTCAGGGGGGACCATGCCGCCGTCGATGATGAATACCTCAACATCTGCCGCGCCGATCCGATGCTGGATGGCCTTTTGGTAGGCCGGACTTTCGCGCCAGGCCTTGGCCGTCGCCACATCGGGGAATTCAAGCAACACGACCCCTCGAGCGGCCCGAGCTTCTCCAGCAGCGTGAGCGGTGTATGGACAGCCAGGAGCTTCATTTCCGTGTCCTTGAATGTCGGGCCAACAGCTTGCCAATAGTCTTCAAGCCTTTGTCGATCATGCACGGCCCTGGCCAGGGCGATGAAGTAGGCAGGCATCGTTCGCTCCTTCAATTCGATATAGGACTGCGCGGCAGATTCTCGCCACCTTGGACACTGAACCGCATCCATTGTTCAGACTATGAACCCGAGCCATGAGGACAAGACGTCGGCAGTGAACTGCCCGAATCAGCCCGCCGCCCACGCCCGGTTTTCCATCACCGAGACGATCTCCTTCGCGGCGCGCGCCGCGCCGTCGGTTTCCACCGACCGATAGGCGACGGGCTCGTGCATCGCGCGCAACGCACGTTGCGCCAGGTCGTCCGGCGACAAGTCCTTGAAGCGAACGGCACAGTCGGCGCAGTAGTTGTGCAGGCGGTGGCGCACGTGGATGCACTGCTCGAAATGCCGCTCCAGCGGGAAGCTCAGGAACGGCCGGCGCGTGGCCACCAGTTCCATGCAGGTGCTCAGGCCGCCCTGCACCAGCGCCAGGTCGGCGCAGGCCAGGTGTTCGAACAGCTTGTGTACGTAGGGCCGCACTTCCAGGCCCTCGTGCTGGGGGAAGGCTTCGTTCGCCAGGCGCGGCCCGGCGATCAGCAACAGCCGCAGCTCGGGCATCTGGCGCTTCATCGCCGGGAAGGCCTGGGCGATCTTGTGCAGCAGCGGCGCGCCGACCGCGGTGCCGCCGATCGCCGCGATGGCCAGCTTCTCGTCCGGCCGGTAGCCGTGGCGCGCGCGCAGTTGTTCAGTGTCGGTCAGGGCCTTCGGGTCGAAGGGCAGCGCGTAGCCGGTGAAGGCGAAATTGCGCTTGGTCCAGTCGCGGATGTTCGGCAGGCCCTCGCCGAAAGGCAGGTCGGGCGCGTCCTCGGGGTTGCCGACGAAGATGGCGCGGTCGCGGATCCACGGGTAGCGCGCCACGTGTTCGATGTCGTCGGCATTGCGGTCGGCACACAGATAGGCCTCGCGCCGGTTGCCCTCTTCCATCGGCAGGCAACCCACGAAATCGGTGAGGAAGACGAAGGGCTGGCGCTTCAGCTCCGGGTTCTCGTGGTAGTGGTAGTCCACCTCCCAGGCCTCGTCGCCGATGACGATGTCGTAGTGCTCCGAGTCCATCAGGTCGACGAAGGTCATGAAGTTGCGCGCCATCAGCTCGTCCATCGTGCGCATGGCAAAGAAGGCCTGCAGGTCGTGCTCGCCGGCCATCGCCTCGAAGTGCCGGCTCTCCTTGGCCAGGCGCTGCGTGATCGGGTGCAGCCGTTCACCCTCGCGTTCCAGGTAGGTGGCGGCCGGGTCGACCGTGAACCAGTCGATCTCCAACTCGGGCTGCAGCTTGCGCATCTCGCGCGCAATCGCCAGGTCGCGCTGCACGTGGCCCATGCCGATGGCGCTGCTGATGAACAAGGCCTTGCGCTTGCGCGCCATCGCGCGCACCCAGGTCGAGCAGGCCGGCCCGGGGCCGACGAAGTCGCGCACGGCGATGCAGAAGGCGGCAGGGTCGCGCGCCTGCATCGAGTGGCCGCCACCGCCGACCGTCAGCAGGCGCGCGCCCGGCACCAGCGCGGCAATGGCCTCGCCGCGGGCGTAGGGCACACGCGCGTCCGCGTCGCCGTGGATGACAAGGGTCGGGCAGCGCACGCGCTTGGCGTGCTCGCGCAGGTCGTGCCCCATAAAGCCGCTTATCCCCATCGCAAACGTCTCGCTGTCGGTCGCCCAGGCGTTGTGCAGCACCGCGTCTTCGTAGGGCTTGGTCGAGTGCGGTTCCGGCAGGCACAGCGTGCCGAAGAAGCGGTCGATGTAGGTGGGCCAGTCGTCGCGCGCCGACTGCAGTTCGGCCTGCAACGCTGCGACCGCCTCCGGCCGGTCGACCCGCAGGTAGGCGATGCCGCCATTGATCACCAGGTGGGAGACGCGCTCGGGTTGCTCGGCCGCCAGGCGCAGCACCGTCAGCGTCGTCGCCGAGATGCCGACCAGCGCAGCGCGCTCGACCTCGAGGCGGTCGAGCACGGCGACGAAGTCGGCGAAGTAGTGGTCGAAGCTGTAGGCCTCGGGCTGCGTCGGTCGGTCGGAGCGGCCGTTGCCGCGCAGGTCCATCACCACCACCCGGTAGTGCATCGACAGGTACGGCACCACGCCCTTCAGCGCGTGTGCATTGACGATCTGCAAGATCGGCGCGAAGGCCAGCCACGGCCCGCTGGCGCCGAACTGCGCGTACCACGAGCGCACGCCGTCGCGCTCGACGAAGCCTTCGCGCACCGGCGTCACCGTCTCGTACGGGCACGCACCCGGCACGGTGCCGCCCTCGGGCAACGGCCCTGCCCACAGCGCCAGGCGCTCGGGAACGGGCAAAGCTTGGGTTGCAGCGTGCGTCATTTTTTGCTCCTCGATGACCGCCGTGGCGGTGGTTGCCGCGCCTCGACCCGCCGCAGCAGCTCGGCCACGCCCTTCAACAATTCGCGGAAGTGGCCCTGTTTCTCGGTGATGCCGAGCGTCATTTGCGCTTCCATGCCGATCCAGAAAGACACGATCCAGCCGCTGATTGCGCTGCGCGACACCGGCAGCTCCAGGCCATAACGCTCGATGGTGTCGCCGACTGCGGCGTCAACCACCTGGGACCAGGCCAGCAGCCGGGGCAGGAACTCGCGGCGCAGCGCTTCGTCGCTGAAGCTGGCCGCCATCAGTTCCATCATCAGGCGCACGAAGCCGGATTGCAGGTCCTGCTCGTAGAACTCGCAGGCCTGCTGCCACTTGCGGCTGACGCTGCCGGGCTCGGCATACATGCGCGTCTGGCGTTCGAGCAGTTGCGCGTTGGCCTCGTCCAGCACCGCCAGCACGAGCTGCTGCTTGCCCTGGAAGTGGTAGCTGATCAGCGCGTGGTTGACCCCGGCGTCGCGCGCGATGTCGCGCACGTTCAGCTGGGCGTAGCCTTGATCGCACAGCCGGCGGCGCGCCGCCTGCAGGATCAAGCTGCGCGTGCTGGCGCCGTCGGCGCGCACGAGCCGCGGTGCGCGCCGCGGCAGCGGTGCATCGGAAATCGTCTTAGTTTGAACATTCGGTTTAACCATATGTTCAATCTAAATCCGGATGGCTGCGTTGTCAACGCTCGCCGACAATGCCGCGCAGGCTTCAGGGTCCCCGCGATGGCTGTTTCCGTCTTCGACCTCTTCAAGATCGGCATCGGACCGAGCAGTTCGCACACCGTCGGTCCGATGCGCGCGGCGCGGCTGTTCGCGCTGCGCCTGCGGCACGAGGGCCTGCTGGCACGCGTGCATCGCCTGCAGGTCGACCTGTACGGCTCGCTCGGCGCCACCGGCAAGGGCCACGGCAGCGACAAGGCGGTACTGCTGGGGCTGCTGGGCCACGAGCCGGACACGGTCGAGGTCGAGGCCATCCCCGCGCTGCTGAAGGCGGTGCGCGACAGCGGCCGGCTCAAGCTGGCCGGCGCGCATGCGGTCGACTTCGCCGAGAAGCGCGACCTGCAGTTCCACCGCCGCGAGTCGCTGCCGCTGCATGCCAACGGTATGCGCTTCACCGCTTTCGACGCGGCAGGCAGCGAGTTGGACGCGCGCGTGTACTACTCGGTCGGCGGCGGTTTCGTCGTCAGCGACGAGGTCGCGGCCGACGGCAGCAAGCTGAAGGCCGTGGCCCCGGACACCACGGTGCTGCCGCTGCCCTTCCACAGCGCTGCGGACCTGCTGGCCATCACGCTACGCGAGGGCTGCAGCATCGCGATGGTGATGCGCCGCAACGAAGGCCACTGGCGCAGCGACGCCGAGATAGACGCCGGCCTGCTGCAGATCTGGCAGGTGATGCAGGACTGCGTCAAGCGCGGCTGTGCTACCGCCGGCACGCTGTCCGGCGGCTTCAAGGTCAAGCGCCGCGCCGCGGCGCTGTACCGCGACCTGACCAGCCACCCCGAAGCGGCGCTGCGCGACCCGCTGCAGGTGCTGGACTGGGTGAACCTGTACGCGCTGGCGGTCAACGAGGAAAACGCCGCCGGCGGGCGTGTCGTCACCGCACCCACCAACGGCGCGGCCGGCATCGTGCCGGCAGTGCTGCACTACTACGCCAAGTTCGTCTACGGCGCCACCGACGCCGGCGTCATCGACTTCCTGCTCACTGCCGCGGCCATCGGCTTGCTCTACAAGGAGAATGCCAGCATTTCCGGCGCCGAGGTCGGCTGCCAGGGCGAGGTGGGCGTGGCCTGCAGCATGGCTGCCGGCGCGCTGGCTGCGGTGATGGGCGGCACGCCGGCGCAGGTGGAGAACGCCGCCGAGATCGGCATGGAGCACCATCTGGGCCTGACCTGCGACCCGGTGGGCGGGCTGGTGCAGATCCCCTGCATCGAGCGCAACGCCATCGCCTCGGTCAAGGCCATCAACGCCGCGCGCATGGCACTGCACGGCGACGGCACGCACTTCGTCAGCCTGGACAAGGTCATCAAGACCATGCGCGAAACCGGCGCCGACATGATGAGCAAGTACAAGGAGACCGCGCGCGGCGGTCTCGCGGTGAACATCGTCGAATGCTGACTATGAAGCCGACGGCTTCGGGGAGAAGCGCATGAAGCGCAGGCGGTTTGCAGCGTTTGGCGTTCTGCTGGTAGCGCCGGCATGGGCGCAGCTGCCCAACCCGGCGGATCTGGCCAAGGAACTGGGCAAGATGCCGGGAGCCAAGACCAGCGCCGGTGCCGGCAGCGACAAGACCGATGCCGCCGGCATCAAGGAAGCGCTGGCCGTCGGCACCGAACGTGCGGTGGCCAGCCTCGGCCGCGCCAACGGCTACTTCGGCAATGCGGCGGTGAAGATCCTGATGCCGTCGAGCCTGCAGAAGGTGGCGGATGTCGCGCGCATGGCGGGCTATCAGAAGCAGGTCGATGAATTCATCCTCAGCATGAACCGCGCGGCCGAGGCCGCGGCGCCGATGGCGGCAGGCATCTTCGGCGATGCGATCCGCGAGATGACGCTGGACGACGCGCGCGGCATCCTCGCTGGCGGCGACAACGCCGCCACCGACTTCTTCCGCCGCAAGACACACGACAAGCTCTACGCCGCGTTCAAGCCGACGGTGTCCAGGAAGGTCGACGAAGTCGGCACCACGCGGGCCTACAAGGCGATGATCGGCCAGTACGAAGCCGTGCCGATGATGGGCACAATCGCTGGATCTCGACCACTACGTGACCGAGAAGTCACTCGATGGCCTGTTTCACATGCTCGGCCAGGAGGAAAAGAAGATCCGCACCAACCCCGCCGCGCGCACCACCGAACTGCTGAAGACGGTGTTCGGCAAGTAGGGCCGGCCCGACTCGCCCGATTACGAACCCGCCTTGAAGCTGGTGAAGGTGCGCGTCTGCACGCGGCGGATGTCCTGCGGCACCGGCTCGGGCACGGTCATGCCGGCCTTGGCGGCATCGCTGGGAAAGACGCTGGGGTTGTTGGCCACATCGGGCTTGACGAACTTCAGCGAGGCCTTGTTCGGGTTGGCATAGAAGACCTTGTTGGTCAGCGAGGCATGCACCTCGGGGCGCAGGATGTAGTCGATGAACAGGTGCGCGTTCTTCGGGTGCGGCGCGTCGGCCGGGATGGCCATGACGTCGAAGAACATGGTCGCGCCCGACTTCGGCACCAGCGCCTCGATGACCGGGCCCTTGCCGGCTTCGATGGCGCGGGCCCGCGCGATGTTGATGTCGCCCGAATAGCCCATCACCACGCACAGCGAGCCGGCGGCCAGGTCGTTGATGTAGCCCGACGAGGAGAAGCGCGTCACGTAGGGCCGCACCTTCTTCAGCATCTCGGCGGCGGCCGCGTAGTCGGCGGCGCTGCGGCTGTAGGCCGGCTTGCCCACGTGCAGCATGGCCAGCGGCAGCACCTCGGAGGCCGAATCGAGGAAGCTGATGCCGCAGGACTTGAGCTTGCTCGCGTACTTGGGGTCGAAAATCAGCGACCACGGGTTCTCGGGCATCGGCTCGTCGCCCAGCGCCTTCTTCACCTGCGGCACGTTGATGCCCACGGTGATGTAGCCCCACATCCAGTCCACCAGGTACTGGTTGCCCGGGTCGACGCGGGCCAGCAGCTCCAGCAGCGCCGGGTCGAGGTTGTCCCAGTTCTTCAGCGCCGTGCGGTCGAGCTTTTGCAGCAGCTTGCCATCGATCTGCAGCTTGGCGAACGGTGCGCCCGGCACCACGATGTCATAGCCGCTGCGCCCGGCCACCAGCTTGGCGTGCAGCACCTCGTTGGTGTCGTAGTTGTCGTAGCGCACCTTGATGCCGGTTTCCTTCTCGAAGTTCTTGATCGTGTCTTCGGCGATGTAATCCGACCAGTTGTAGATGTTCAGCACCTTGGGCTCGGCGCTTTGCGCCAGGGCCGCGGAGCACAGGCTGAAGCTTGCCGCCAGGGCGGCTACGGCGAGAGAGTAGAAGGTTTTCATTGCTGCGTTCAATCCGGATTGCTGGCGACATTTTCCGACATCTTCGCGGCCGGGAAGTTCACTGCCGCGGCGGCTCATTCGTAACGGCGGCCCCGCTCCAGCAGTTCGGGCGTGCCGATGAGCGCATTCAGGCCATCGAAGTCGAGCATGCGATCGCGCCATGGCGCGGTGCTGCCGTGCTGCCGCAAACTGGCGTAGTAGCCGACCAGCATGTGCGCCACCGCACGTGCCGTGCCGCCGGGGAAGATGACGATGCGAAAGCCGCGCCGCCCCAGCTCGCCGGCCGCGTGCGCCGGGGTCTTGCCGCCCTCGACCATGTTGGCCAGCAGCGGCACGCGCCGGGCAAAGCGGCGGCAGGCGGCGTCCATCTGCTCGGGCGTGCGCAGCGCCTCGATGAACAGCGCGTCGACGCCGCAGTCCAGATAGGCGCCGGCGCGCTCCAGTGCCGCGTCCAGCCCTTCGACGGCCACGGCATCGGTGCGCGCCAGGATCAAGGTCTCGCGCTGCTGCCGCGCGTCCAGCGCCGCGCGCAGCTTGCCCTGCATCTCGGCCAGCGGCACCAGCGTCTTGCCGTCGAGGTGTCCGCAGCGCTTGGGAAAGCCCTGGTCCTCCAGCTGGATCATCGCCGCGCCGGCACGCTCGAAGCCGCGCACCGTGCGCTGCACGTTCAGCGCGTTGCCGAAGCCGGTGTCGGCATCGACGATCACCGGCACACGCACCCGTTCGGTGATGCGCCCCAGCACGTCCTCGACCTCGCCGTAGGTGGTCAGCCCCACGTCGGAGCGGCCGAGCCGCGTGTAGGCGATCGAGGCGCCGCTCAGATAAAGCGCCTCGAAGCCGGCCTGTTCGGCGAGCAGCGCGCTCAGCGCGTCGTACACGCCCGGCGCCAGCAGCACGCGGTCTTCGGCCAGACGCCGCGCCAGGCCTTGCATTTCGTCCATCACAACGCTCCCTTCGCGGTGTGCGCGGCGATGTAGCCCCCGGCCATCGCGCTGAGCAGGCCGTTGCCGGACAGGTAGCCCCACACCGCGTTGCCGGACACGCCGCGCGCCGCGCCGCCGGCCGCAAGCAGATTGGGCAAGGGCCTGCCGTCGGTGCGGCGTACACGGCACGAGGCGTCGATGTCCAGCCCGCCCTGGGTATGGAACAGCGCGCCGGTGACCTTGATGGCATGGTACGGCGCCTGCAGCCGCGTGCCGGCCAGCGTGGCTTGCAGCGCGGCCGCGTTGCAGCCGATCAGCGCGGCCAGCGCGGCGGTGTCGGCAGCCTGCCGCACTGCACCGGCCGCCTCGGCCGCAACGAAGTCCGGGAACGTGCGGCCCAGCGCCAGCAGCCGCCCATCGAACAGGTTCCAGGCGAGGCCGCCGGGCTGCGCCAGCACCTGCACCGAGGCTTCGGAATAGCCGGCGGTCTCGTCATGGAAGCGCCGGCCTTCGGCATTGACCTGGATAGCGCCTTCCATCATCAGCGCCCAGGTGATCAGCACCCCCTGCGGCACTGCCCACGAGCCGTGGCCCTGGCAGCCGCCCAGGTCGGCCAGGGCGGCGCCGAGCTGCCGACCCCAGGCGATGGCGCTGCCGTCGTTGCCGGCATGGCCGGCGAAGACCGCGTCGCGCATCTCGGGCAGCAATTCGCGCACCATCGCCGCATGGCCACCGAAGCCATTGCAGGCCAGCAGCAGCACCCGGCAGGCCAGGTGCTCGACGCCGCCATCGGTCCGCTGGAAGCCGACGCCGAGCACGCGCTCGCCGGCATCGCACCACAGTTCGCGCACCAGCGCGCGGCCCATCTGCAGCGCGCCGGCACGCTCGGCCGCAGCCTGCAGCGCCGCCATCAGCGCCGCGCCGGTGCGCTGCGTCAGGGTGTGCATGCGCAGCGCGCCGTGCCCCGGGTAGAGAAAACCGTCGAGCAGCTCGAATTGCAGGCCATGGCGCTGCTGCAGCGCGTCCAGCGCCGGCGCGATGGCTGCGGTGAAGGCTGTCACCAGGTGCGCTGCGGCCGTGCCGTGGGCCTTGGCCTGGATGTCGCGCGCGAAGCGTTCGGCGCTGTCGTCGAGCACACCCGCCGCACGTTGCACGCGCGTGCCCGCGGCCGGGATGAAGCCGGAGGACAGCGCCGTCGAGCCCTGGGGCTGCGCATCGCGCTCCAGCAGCACGCAGTCGACGCCGCCGTCGCGCAGCATCAGCGCGGCCGTCAGCCCGCAGGCGCCGGCGCCGATGATGGCCACCGGGATTTCGGGCGTGCCCGGTGGCATGGCTGCCGCGCGCACGACCGTCGGCTTCACGCCGTCGGCCGGTGCAGGTACTCGCCGCGCGGCTTGCCGACGACCTGCCCGTCCTCGAAGACCTTCATGCCGCGCAGGAAGGTGGCGTCGACGCGCGCCGACATCTCCAGCCCCTCGAAGGGCGTGTAGCCCTGCGTCGACGGCGAGTCCTTGGCGGCGATGACCCAGCTGCGTGCCGGGTCGACCAGTGCGATGTCGGCGTCGAAGCCTTCGGCCAAGTCACCCTTGCGGTTCAGGCCGAAGCGCTGCGCCGGGTTCCAAGCGGTGACGCGGGCCATGTGGTTGTAGCTCATGCCGCGCTTGGTGCCTTCGCTCACCAGCGCCGGCAGCAGGTATTCGGTGCCGCCGAAGCCACTCTTGGCCATCCAGATGTTGCCGAAGTAGCGCTTCGCGATCTTGGTCTCGTGGCGGCAGCAGGCATGGTCGGAACAGACCCAGTCCAGCTCGCCGGCCAGCAAGGCCTGCCACAGGTATTCCACATCCTCGCGCGGACGGATCGGCGGGTTGACCTTGGCCAGCTCGGCCGCCTGGCTGCCGATGTCGAGCATCAGGTGGCCGATGGTCACCTCGCGACGAAAGTCGATGTGCGGGAAGGTCTCGGCCATCATCAGCGCCGCCTGCACCGCCTTCTTCGAGCTCAGGTGCAGCAGGTTGATGTTCGGCAGCGCGGTCTCGTGCGCCAGATACGCGGCGATGAACACCGCCAACCCCTCCGAATGCTGCGGCCGCGACGCGCTGTAGGCCGTCAGGCCGCGCAGCGACTTGTCCTTCTCCACCCGCTTGGTGTAGGCGGTCATGATCTCTGCCGTCTCGCAGTGCAGCGACAGCGAGATCTGCGCCGCCTTGGCCGGCAGCAGCTCGCGCGCCTTCTGCACGCCGCGCATGATGAACTCGAAGTGCGCATAGTCGTAGCGCTCGTCCTTGCCGATCATCAGGAACTCGCGCTGCGCGTCCGACGCGCCGTGCAGCCCGTGCGAGCCGTAGAACATGAAGATCTTGAAGCTGGACACGCCGTGCCGGCTGATCAGCTCGGGGATCTCGTCGATGTGCGTGGCGTCCATCGGCGCCAGGTGGAAGCCGTAGTCGACGTGGAAGCGGCCCTTGGCGAGCTTCAATACCTCGGGAAAGAACTTGCGGTACGGCCCGCCCTTGTTCAGGTAGTACTGCCCTGTGCGGAAGTAGTTCAGGCTGGAGGTCACGCCGCCCATCGCCGCGGCCTTGCTTTCGCTGACCGCGTCCTCGGCCAGCGGCGCATAGATGCCGCTGTGCATGTGCGCATCCACCACGCCCGGGAAGGCCAGTCGGCCGCGCCCGTCGTAGACCTGCTTCGCACGCACCACGTCCAGGCCCGGCGCCACCTTGGCCACCTTGCCGCCGGCGATGGCGATGTCGGCTTCATGCACCGTGTTGCCGTGTGGCCGCACCACGCGCAGGTTCTTGATCAGCAGGTCGAATTCAGGTGGGTTCATGGGCGCTCCTTGGATGTTGTCTGGCGCCGCTTCAGTTGCGGCAGCAGGCCGCCGGCATCGACCAGGTCGAGCAGGAAGCCGGGGATCGGTTCACAGGCCAGCACGCTGCCATCACCGCGCAACACGCGCGCGCCGCGAGCATCGACGGCGATGCGCTCGCCGTCCTCGATGTGCTGCGCATCCGGGCAGGTCAGCAGCAGCAGGCCGACATTGAAGGCATTGCGGAAGTACAGCCCGGCGAAGGACGGTGCGATCACCGCTGCCACGCCCAGGTGCACCAGCACGCTGGCCGCCTGCTCGCGCGATGAGCCGATGCCGAAGTTGGCGCCGGCCACGATCACATCGCCGTGCCGCACCTCGCGCGCGAACTCCGGACGGACGGCCTGCAGGCAGTGGCGCGCAGTGACCTCCAGGCCATGCTTCATCGTCGCGCCGGGCGCCAGCTGGTCGGTGTCCACGTCGGCCGGCAGCACCCAGGCCCGGCCCTGCATCGCCGGTGTCATGCCAGCAGCTCCCGCGCGTCGCTGATGCTGCCGCGCAGCGCCGACGCGGCCACGGTGTAGGGCGAGCCCAGGTACACCTGGGCCGTGGCCGCGCCCATGCGGCCCTTGAAATTGCGCGCGGTCGACGAGACCACCGTGCTGCCTTCGGGAATGCGGCTGCCGTAGCCGGCACAGGCGCCGCAGGCGCTGGGCAGCAGCGTGGCGCCGGCGTCGCGCAGCTGGCGCATCACGCCTTCGCGCTCGGCCTCGGCCGCGTCGCGCACGCTGGCCGGCGCCACCAGCAACTGCACATGGCTCGCAATGCGGCGCCCCGCCAGCACGCGCGCCGCAGCGCGCAGGTCGTCGAGCTTGGCGCCGGTGCAGGCGCCGATGTA
>CAYUPF010000039.1:5629-12349 GCA_964446545.1 uncultured Rubrivivax sp. | reverse complement strand
TCCGGCACCTTCAGCCAGATCTCGCCGGTGACCACCACGCCCAGCATCTCGGTGGCGCCGATGCCGAACATGTAGGCACCGAAGGCCCCGCCGGTGGGCGAATGCGAATCGCCGCCGACGCAGAACATGCCCGGCTTCAGGTGCCCGTGCTGCGGCAGCACCACGTGGCAGATGCCCATCGAGTCGTAGACATGCGGCAGCCGCTGCGCCGCCGCCCAGTCGCGCGCGATGCGCACCACGCGGCGCGACTCGTCGTCCGCCTCGGGCACGTAGTGGTCGATGACCAGCACCACCTTGTCCTTGTCCCAGATCTGCGCGCCCAGCTCGGCCAGCATCGGCTGCAGCCGGCGCGGGCCGCTGGAATCGTGGAACATCGCCAGGTCGACGCGGCAGCTCAGCACCTCGCCGGGCGTCACGTGGCTGCGGCCCGCCGCGCGTGCGACCAGCTTCTGAGCCAGTGTGGCGGAGGGGGTATTCATAGACCCAGGTAGGCGCGGCGCAGCTCGTCGCTGGCCAGCAGATCGGCCGGCAAGCCGGCAAAACGCAGGCTGCCGTTTTCCAGCACGTAGGCGCGGTGCGCGATCTCCAGCGACTGGGCCACGTTCTGCTCGACCAGCAACACCGTCAGGCCTTCACGGTTGAGCCGCGCGATCAGCGCGAACAGTTCCTCCACCAGCAGCGGTGACAACCCGAGCGAGGGCTCGTCCAGGATCAGCAGCCGGGGCTCGGCCATCAACCCGCGGCCGATGGCCAGCATCTGCTGCTCGCCGCCGCTCAGCGTGCCGGCCCGCTGCGCCACCCGGTCCTTCAGCCGCGGGAAGATGGCGAAGGCCTTGTCGATGTTGGCGGCGCGGCGCGCCCGTGCACGGGTGAAGGAGCCCAGTTCCAGGTTCTCCAGCACCGTCAGGTTGGGGAACACGCGCCGGCCTTCCGGCACCTGGATCAGCCCGGCGCGCACCACCTCCTTGTAGTGCGCGCGGCTCAGGTCGGCGCCGTCGAAGACCACCCGGCCCGACCAGGCCGGGAACAGCCCGCAGACGGTGTTGTTGAGCGTGGACTTGCCGGCGCCGTTGCTGCCCAGCAGCGCCACCACCTCGCCGGCGTCCACGTGCAGGTCGACACCGCGCAGCACCTCGACAGGACCATAGCCGCCGCGCAGTTGTTCGATGGCCAGCAGGCGGGTCACTCACAAACCTCCGTGCTGCGCACTGCGGTGCGAGCCCCTTCGGGCGGCCGGGCGGGGCTCATGCCAGATGCGCCTTGCGCAAGCGCTGCGCCGTGCCGGGCCCGAGGTAGGCCTCGATCACCGCCGGATTGCGCGTCACCTCGGCCGGCGTGCCCTCGGCGATCAGCTGGCCCTGCGCCAGCACCCACACATGGGCGGCCAGGTTCATCACCGCCTGCATCACGTGCTCGATCATCAGCACGCTGACGCCGTGGTCGGCCCCGTCCTCGACGATCGCGCGCACCACCGGGATCATCTCGCCGATTTCCTGCGGGTTCAGCCCGGCCAGCACCTCGTCCAGCAGCAGCAGCCGCGCGCGCGTGGCCAGCGCGCGCGCCAGCTCCAGGCGCTTGCGGCCGGCCACGGTCAGGTCGGCGGCCGGCTTGTCGAGCTGGCTGGCCAGGCCCACGCGCTCGGCCACGCGCTCGGCCTCGGCCAGCGCTTCGGTGCGGCCGGCGATGTGCAGATGCGCGCCGACGGCGATGTTCTCGCGCACCGTCTGCAGCGCGAAGGGCTGCACGATCTGGAAGGTGCGTGTCATGCCGGCGCGCGCGTTCAGGTGCGGCGCCACGCCGGTGATGTCGCGGCCGTCGAAGAAGACCTGGCCGCGGTCGGGCCGCAGGAAGCCCGAGACCAGCGCGAACAGCGTGGTCTTGCCCGCGCCATTGGGGCCGATCAGCGCCGTCAGCGAACCGCGCGGCACCTGCAAGGACACATCCTGCACCGCGTGCAAACCGCCGAAGGCGATCGACAGTCCGCGCAGCTCGAGCAGCGGCTCAGCCACGCTTGTCCCCCTGCCACAGCGTGCGCACCGACCGACCGATGCCGGCGATGCCGCGCGGCATGAACATCACGATGAGCACCAGCACCGCACCGTAGATCACCATGTTGATGCCCGGCAACGCGCCGAACAGGTTGCGCGTCAGGTCCGACAGCAGATGCAGCGCCAGCGCGCCCAGCACCGGCCCCCACAAGGTGCCCATGCCGCCGACGATGGCGCCGAGCAACGCCTCCACCGACGTCGTCGGCCCGAAGGCGATGGCCGGGTCGATGTACTGGAACACCTGCAGGTAGAAGGCGCCGGCCGCACCCATGAATGCGGCCGACAGCACGCAGGCACCCAGCTTGGTACGCAGCGGGTCGATGCCCAGCGCGCGCGCCGCGTCCTCGTTGTCGCGCACCGCCTGCAGCTGCGCGCCAAAGCGCGAATGGCGCAGCCAGGCGGTGACGCCCAGCGCCAGCGCCACGAAACCCAGCATCAGCAGCACAAACCCGCGCGGCGAACCGAACTGTAGGTTCGACGCCGCGGCGCGCAGCGGCAGCATCAGCCCGACGCCTGCACCGGTGAAGGGCAGTTGCAGTGCCAGGATGCGGAAGACCTCGGCAAAGGCCAGCGTGATCAGCGCGAAGTACGAGCCCTTCAGCCCGTAGCGGAATGCCAGCGCGCCGACGAAGGCGCCGACCAGCGCCGCAGCGCCGATGGCCAGCGGCAGCGCCCCCCAGGCATTGATGCCGCCGTGCAGCTGCGCCATGGCCTGCACATAGGCGCCGCTGCCGAAGAACAGCGCATGGCCGAAGGAGAACTGCCCGCCGAAGCCGCCCAGCAGGTTCCAGGCCTGGGCCAGCAGCGTGGCATACAGCGCCATCATCATGAAGTTCAGCGCCACGCCCGACTCGAAGCACAGCGCGGCCGCGCCGACGGCCAGCACGAAGAGCACGATGGCCAGCGTGTCCTTCATGCCCGGTCCCCGAACAGGCCTTGCGGGCGCAGCAGCAGCACGGCGATGAAGATCAGGTAGATGCCCACCTGGCCCAGCGAGTCGCCGAGCAGCAGGCCGCCGATCGATTCGACCACGCCGATCAGCAGCCCGCCGAGCAGCGCGCCGCTGAAGCTGCCCATGCCGCCGAGCACGACGATGGTGAAGGCCACCAGCACGAAGCCCGAGCCGACCTGCGGGTTGACGTAATAGGCCGGCAGCAGGAAACACGCCGCCGCGCCCAGGCAGGCCAGGCCGATGCCGAAGCTCATCGCATAGACATGCTCGACGTCGATGCCCATCAGCTTGGCACCCTGCTTTTCCTTGGCCACGGCGCGGATGGCGCGGCCCAGATCGGTGCGCTTGACGATCCACAGCAGCAGCGCCGCCACCGCCAGCGCGCCGCCGAAGGCGATCAGCTTGGGCAGCGCGATCATCGCCGGGCCCGCGCCGAAAGGCGCCGGTATCTGCACGGTGCGCAGCGTGTAGGGTGTGTCGATCGAGCGCGTGTCGGCGCTGAAGGCCAGCAGCGCCAGGTTCTCCATGACGATGGCCAGCCCCAGCGTGACCAGCAGGATGTTCTCGTCCTTGCCGTGGCTGGCGCGGTTGATGACGATGCGCTGCAGCGCATAGCCCAGCGCGAACATGCCAGCCACCATCAGCGGCAGGCACAGGTACGGGTCCCAGCCGAGCCGGGTGTTGAGCAGGTACACGCCGTACAGCGCCAGCATCAGCGAGGCGCCGTGCGCGAAGTTGATGATGTGCAGCACGCCGTAGATCAAGGTCAGCCCGAGCGCCACCAGCGCGTACACCGCGCCGGTGGTCAGCCCGTTCAGCAGCGACGCAAAGAGGATGCCGAAGTCGAGCATCGACCCGTGCCGGAGCGTCAGCCTTCCTGGCCGGGACGGCGCGAGACGCGCCGTCTCTTAGTCAGGCGCTCGTCAAGACGCAGGTCTTGCCTCACGTCCGGGCTAAGCCTTCATCGGGAACACCGGCTCGGCCTGGCGGTACTCGCGCGGGATGATGACCTTGATGTCACCGCCCAGCACCTGCGTCATCAGCGGTTGCGCGCCGGCGTTCTGGCCGTCCACCATCTTCGTCGGGCCGTAGGGCATGAAGTGGTCGGAGAAGGTACTTGCGGCCAGTGCGGCGTTGATGGCCGCGCGGTCGGTGGACCTGGCGCGGTCGATGGCGTCGGCCAGGAACATCATCGCGGTGTAGGTGTTGAAGATCTCGTAGGTGAAGAACAGGTTCTTGGCCTCGACGCGCTTGCGCAAGGTAAGCGCGCGCGGGTCCTTCGGGTTGAACCAGTGGTTGCAGTCGATGATGCCGTTGGCCGCGTCCGGGAACTCCTTCAGGAACTTGAAGCTCGACGCCGCGCCGCCCAGCACGGAATAGATGGCCTTGGGCTGCACCTTCTGCTGCTGCATGGTGCGCACCAGCAGCGCGTATTCGTTGTAGTAGTTGGCCGGGATGACGATGTCCGGGTTGAGCGCCTTCATGCGCAGCACGATGTTGTTGAAGTCGCGCGTCGGGTTGGCATGCTTGATGACTTCCTTGACCTCGAAGCCGAAGCCCGGCAGCTCGCGCGCCAGCAGGTTGGCCGTGCCGGTGCCGAACAGGCTCTCCTCGTGGATGATCATCACCGTCTTCGCCGGCTTGCCGGCGACCGTGTTGAGCACGTGCAGGTTGACCATCGCGATCTGCGCGCACACGCCATAGCCCGGGCCGAAGCGGAAGGTGTTCTTCAGCCCGCGCTGCACGATCTGGTCGGCCACGCCCACGTCGACCACGTGCGGCAGGTTGTACTTGGCCGCGGCCTGCGTGGTGGCCAGGCAGATGGCCGAGGCATAGGCGCCCAGCACCGAGGCCACGCCGGCCTCGTTCATCTTCTCGACCTCGGCCGCGCCGACCTGCGGCTGCGACTGCGCATCGCCGAGCACCGCCTCGATCCTCGCGCCACCCAGGGCCTTCAGCCCGCCGGCCTTGTTGAGGTCCTCGATGGCCAGCAGCGCGCCTTCGCGGCACTGCTGGCCCGAAAACGCCAGCGCCCCGGTCACCGGATGCAGCACGCCGACTTTCACGGCCGCCGGCTGCGCGCCGCCGATCAGCGGGAAGGCCAGCGTGGACGCGGCCGCGGCCGACTGCTGGATGAATGTGCGACGGTTCTTCATGGCGATCTCCTTCAGTGAAACTGTGCCGACAATTCTTCGCTGACCCACAGCTTGGCATCGATGCCGCCGACGCGCGACAGCTGCATCTCGTACTGGTAGCGGTCGGGCCGGTACAGGCCCTGCAGCCACTGCACCGGCCGTTCGTCGACATCGAAGACCAGGCGCTGCACGGCCAGCAGCGCCGAGCCCACGTCGACCCGCAGCAGCCGCGCCACCTCGGCATCGGCCAGCCGGGCCGAGATGCTCTGGCGCGCACGGCCGATGACCACGCCCGAGCTTTCCAGCAGCATCAGGATCGGCTTGCGCGCCAGCTCGCGCCGGCCGAAAGCCCTGGCAATGGCCTGCGGCACATGGGTGGTGATGTGCGACAGCGGGCCCAGGCGCGTGGAGCGCACGCGCACCGCCTTCTGCACCGGCGTGCCGGACGCGATGTCGAGCTGCCGGGCCACCACGTCCGAGGCCGGCAGCACCTCGCAACGCAGCACCTTGACCGAGGTGCGCAGGCCCATGTCGACGATGTTCTCCAGCAGCCCGGTGAACCGCGGCCCGCCGCGCCCCGCCCCAGCGCGCGGCGTCACCGGCACCGTGCCGCGACCGGGTGAGCGCTCGATCAGCCCGTCGGCCACCAGGCGCTCCAGCGCCTTGCGCACGGTGACGCGCGCGACGCCGAACTCCTTCATCAGGTGCATCTCGCCGGGCACACCACGCTCGAAGCGGCCCTCGGCCAGCTGCTCGCGCAGCACCAGGTAGATCTGGTGGTACTTGGGCAGCGGCAGACCGGTGATCATCGGCGGCCAGTGTGCATCGCTTCTATTGTCCTGGCAATAGGACAACGTGACTCGATCGGCACGACGGCGTAGCGCGCGGCCGCGCCCCGATCGGCACACACCCGAGGAGACCGCGATGCCCCGCATCAAGCCGAAGCGTTCCACAAGGGCCAGATCGGCGTCGACCACGCGGCCTACACCTCGCCTCGCTGGACGAGCTGCTCGACAGCTACGAGCAGCTCAAGGCGCTGGGCATCCGGCCCTATCGGTGCGTGCATCACGGCATCACCGTGTCGATGTACTACGGCGATCCGGACGGCAATCAGATGGAGTCCAGGTCGACTGCTTCGATTCCAACGATGCAGCCAACGCCTACATGCACGGGCCGCACTTCAGCGCCAACCCGATCGGCGTCGAGTACGACCCGGAGAACTGGGTCGCTCGGCGCCGCGCCGGCGAGCCGGTGGCCGCCTTTCTGACGCGCAGCACCGATCTGCCAGTATTGCTGGTGCGCGCCAGCGTGTCGGCCTAGCGACGCATCGAATCGCGCGGCGGCGCCTCGACGGCGGCCGCCAACTCCGGGCCGGGTCGGATGTGCCGAGCCTTCCTCATGGGCCCTTCTCCGGCTCGTACCAGCGCGGAAAGAACTTCGCCACCTGCGGGCCCGAGGATTTGAGCGCATGGCAGCCGTCGATGCTGAAAGGCTTGTCGTCGGCGTTCTGCGTCAGCACCTCCCACATCGCCTGCAGCACCGCGCTGCCCATCACGCCGGCCAGCTCGTTCATGTGGGTGCAGCC
>CAYUPF010000039.1:0-5529 GCA_964446545.1 uncultured Rubrivivax sp. | reverse complement strand
CGCGCCTGCTGCGTCAGCACCGCGACGAAGGCCTGCGCGGCCGGCGTCAGGCTGCGTCCGGGCGCGGAGTAGATCTGCACGTCGCGCTCGAACGCCGGCGCCACCAGCGGGCGCAGCACCAGTCCCCAGGCGCGCGCCAGCGGCCCGCCGTAGGTCGGCACCAGCGTCACGCCCAGCCCGGCGGCCACCAGGCCCAGCGCGGTGCTGACGTAGGCCACCGTGTGCGCCGGCACCGGCAGCAGGCCGCGCGGCGCCAGCAGCGGTTCGAGCCAGCGCATGAAATCGCGCGTCGGCGAGATGAAGGGCACACGCGCCAGGTCCTTCCAGCGCACCTGGGCGCGCGTGGCCAGCGGGTGTGCGGCCGGGCACACCAGCCAGTGGCGGTCGCGCAGCAGCACGCTGCGCTGGATGTCGGCGCTGGACGGCACCTCCACGCCGATGGCCAGCTCCACCTCGCCGGCCAGCACCTGCGCCACCAGCTGGTCGGTGGGCGTGTCGTGCAGCTCGATGGCGACGCCGGGGTGCTGCCGGTGGAAGGCGGCGATGGCACGCGCGCCCAGCGTCGAGGCCATCAGCTGCGGCACCGCCAGCCGCAGCCGGCCGCGGCTCTTGTCGCGCAGCCCGGCCACCGAGGCGGCCGCCTGATCCACATCGGCGAGCACGCGCGTGGCATAGGGCAGCAGCTCCTCGCCGGCCTCGGTGAGCAGCACGCGGCGGGTGTGGCGGTCGAACAACCGCGCGCCGAGCTCGCGCTCCAGCTCGCGCACCAGCACCGACAGCGCGCTCTGCGTCAGGTGCATGCGCGCAGCCGCGGCGGTGAAGCTGCCCTGTTCGGCGACGGCGGCAAAGGCGCGCAGCTGGCGCAGCGTGAGATTGCGGCTCATTGACAATGATCATGAATCCATGAAAAGGATTCGATTGAATCATGAGTTTGATTCAAGTCAAATGCGACCCATGCCATCTCAAGCCCACACCCTGCCGCCGCCGGTGCACGGCCTGCACCACTTCGCGTGGCGCTGCCGCAATGCCGAAGAGACGCGTCATTTCTACGAAGACCTGCTCGGGTGTCCACTGGTGCATGTGATCCGCGCCGACCACGTGCCTTCGACGGGCGAGTACTGCCCCTACGTGCACATCTTCTTCCGCCTGGGCGACGGTTCGTTCATCGCCTTCTTCGACCTGGGCGACGGCACGGCCGCCGCGCCGTCGCCGAACACGCCGGCCTGGGTCAACCACCTGGCGCTGCGCGTCGAGTCGCTGGACGCACTGCATGCCGCGCGCGAGCGGCTGCTGGCCGCCGGCATCGAGGTGCTGGGCCCCACCGACCACCACATCATCCAGTCGATCTACTTCTTCGACCCCAACGGCCTGCGCCTGGAGCTGACGGTACCCACCGTGCCCGAAGCCGAGATGCAGCGCCTGGCCACGCGCGCACACGCCGACCTGGCGGCCTGGACGGCGCGATGAGCGCCATTGCCGGCGAGCTGCGCCTGGCCGCCATCGACGTCAAGCCCGGCGCCGCGCTGGAAAGCCAGTCCGGGTTGCAGATGCTGCGCCCGCGCATCTGGGGCGCGTGGCGCGAGCCGGCCGCGCGCGGTCGTGTCGCCGCCATCGTCATGCACCCGGCCAGCAACTTCATGGGCCACTACCTGATCGCGCCGCTGGCCGCGCGCGGCGTGGCTTGCATGGGGCTGAACAGCCGCTATGCCGGCAACGACACCCTGCTGTTGATGGAGCGCGTGATCCAGGACCTGGGCGCCGGCGTGGCCTTCCTGCGCGAGCAGGGTTATGCCAAGGTGCTGCTGATCGGCAATTCCGGCGGCGCGGCGCTCAGCGCCTTCTATGCCGCGCAGTCGCAGCGCATCACGGCCACCGAATTCGTGCATGGCGGTCCCACGCAGCTGGTGCCGGCCGACCTGCCGGCCATCGATGGTTTGGCGCTGTGCGCTGCGCACGAGGGTCGCTCGCGCCTGCTGTCCCGATGGATCGACCCGGCGGTGACCGACGAGAACGACCCGCTGGTCACCGACCCCGCGCTCGACCTCTATGCCGGCGCGGTGCAGCCGCCCTACTCCGCCGCTTTCCTGCAGCGCTTTGCCGCCGCGCAGGCGGCGCGGCTGGCGCGCATCGAAGCCTGGGTCGAGCAGCGCCTGGCCGCCTTGCGCGCCGTCCACGGCGCCGGCTCGCCCGCGGCCGACCAGGTGTTCACCGTGCACCGCACCCATGCCGACCCGCGCTGCCTGGACCTGGGCCTCGATAGCAACGACCGCGCCCTCGGCAGCGTCTGGGGAGACCCGAAGACGGTCAATGCCAGCGCCTATGCGATGGGCCGCGTCAGCTCGCTCACCGCCTTCCTGTCGCAATGGTCGTCGCGCTCGCAGGCCGATGGCCCGCGCAACCTCGGCGCCAGCACGCACCCGGTGCTGCTGCTCAACTACACCGCCGACCAGAGCACCTTCCCGAGCACGCGCGACGCGTGGCTGAGCGCAGCGCCGGGGCGCGTGACATCGGTCGACATCCGCGGCGGCAACCACTACCTGGCCGGACAGCCGGCGCTGGTGGAAGAGGTGGCCGACCATATCGCCAGCTTCGCCCAAGGCCTTTGACCATGCCCGACGACACCGCCCTCGAACGCATCGGCCCCTACGTCTATCAGCACTTCGATCCGCCGAAGCTGCCGCCGCAGCAGCAGGTGGGCGTGGCCATCGTCGGCGGCGGGCCGGTAGGCCTGGCCACCGCACTGGGGCTTGCGCGCCAGAGCATCAGCAGCGTCGTCATCGAAGCCGACGACAGCGTGTGCATGGGCAGCCGTGCCGCCTGCATCTCGCGCCGCAGCCTGGAAATCTGCGGCCGGCTGGACGCGCTGCCGCAGATGCTGCAGCGCGGCCTGCCCTGGTCGGGCGGGCGCAGCTTCTGGCAACAGACCGAGGTCTTCCGCTTCGCGATGCCGGAATACGAAGGCCAGCGCCTGCCGCCGATGATCAACCTGCAGCAGTACTACATCGAAGACGCGCTGCTCGCTGCCGTGGCGCGTGCCAATGCCGCCGGGCCGGCGCACATCGACGTGCGCTGGGCGACGCGCGTCGATGCGCTGGAAGCGGGTGCACAAGGCGTGAGCCTGGGTCTGGTCAATGCGCTGGGCCGCGGCAGCTTGCAGGCCGACTGGGTGGTGGCCTGCGACGGCGGCCAGAGCTTCGTGCGCAATGCCCTCGGCCTGGCGCTGGAAGGCACGGCCTACACCGGTCGATACGTCATCGTCGACATCGAGCTGCCCAGCAAGCACCCGACCGAACGCCGCGCCTGGTTCGACCCGCCGTGGCACCGCGGCGCCACCGTGCTGATGCACCGCCAACCCGACGATTTGTGGCGCATCGACTGGCAGCTGCGCCACGGCGACGACACCGAAGAGGCGATGAAGCCGGAAAACGTGCGCACCTTCGTTCAGCGCCACCTCGACGCCATCGGCGAGGGTCATCTCGAATGGAAGCCGGCGTGGAGTTCGGTCTACCGCGCCGGCGCGATGACCTTGGCCAGCTACCGCCACGGCCGCGTGCTCTTTGCCGGCAATGCCGCGCACGCGATGCCGATCTTCGGCGTGCGCGGCTTGAACTCCGGCCTGGACGACGCCGACAACCTGGCCTGGAAACTGGCGGCCGTGCTGCGCGGCGAGGGAGCCGATGCGCTGCTCGACAGCTACAGCCGCGAGCGCGTGCAGGCCTTCCACGTCAATGCCGAAAGCGCGCGCCGCAGCACCGAGTTCATGTCGCCGCCGTCGCGCGGCTTCGACGTGCTGCGCGAGGCCGCGCTGTCGCTGGCCGCCGAACACCGCGACATCGCCGAGCTGATCAACCCGCGGCAGACCGCCGCGGTGGCCTATGCCGAATCGCCGCTGTCCACGCCGGATGCGGATGCCTGGCAGAGCGGCCCGGCTCCCGGCGAGGTGCTGCCCGAGGTGCCGGTCGGCGGGCCGGTCGGCCACGTGACCGAAGTGGTCGGCCCCGGCTTCGTGCTGCTGCACTTCGGCACGCCACCGGTCTGGGATGAGTCGGGGGTTCGCATCGCGCCGGTGCTGGCGCAGGCCGACCTGCGCTGGCCGCAGGCGCTGATCGACGGCGATGGCCGGCTCACTCGCGCCTTCGATGCCGTCGACGGCGCCGCCTATCTGCTGCGCCCCGACGGCCATGTGGCGGCTCGCTGGAAGCGCGCCGATGCCGCATCGGTGCGCGCTGCATGGCAGCGTGCGCTGGGCCATGGCGCCACGCAGCCCACGGCCCCACCCGGGATGACCAGCGCCAGTTCGGCACGCGACCGGCTCTACACTCAGCTGGCCCAGGGCGTCAGCGCAGCAGGCAACAGCCGAGAAACGCTGTTCCTGGCGCGGCTGGCGCTGCTGCTGTGCGAGCGGCTCGACGATGAAGCCGCGGCCAGCGATGCCATCGCCGCGGCGCTGCATCAGTTGCCCGAGCCGTCGCTGTCGGCGCCCGACGCCACCTACTGACCCCGCCCACCCAAAAAGGAGACACGCCTTGAATTCACGCCGCAACTTCATCGCCGCCACGGCCAGCGCCGCCCTGTGGCCCGCCTTCAGCGCGCGCGCCCAGGCCAACACGCTGCGCTGGGTGGTGCCCTACCCGCCCGGCGGCGGCACCGACGTGCTGGGGCGCACGCTGGCCGAGACGATGCGCGGCCCGCTGGGCATGACCATCGTGATCGAGAACAAGCCCGGTGCGTCGACCAACATCGCCGCGCAGGACGTGGCCCGCGCCGCGCCCGACGGCCGCACCGTGCTGCAGGCCGACAACGCGCTGATGGCCTTCAACGAACACCTGTTCAAGAAGTTGCCGGTCGACCCGGACAAGGACTTCAGCTACATCGGCGGCATCGGCAAGTTCCCGCTGGCGCTGGTGGTGCACCCGGACTTTCCGGCCAAGACCTTCAAGGAGTTCATGGCCTACGTGCGCGCCCACCCGGGCCAGGTGAACTATGCGTCTCCCGGCAACGGCTCGCCGCACCACCTGGCGATGGAGATGTTCAAGAACCGCACCAAGACCTTCCTGGTGCACATCCCCTACCGCGGCGCGGCGCCGGCGATGCAGGACGTGATGGGCGGCCAGGTACCGGTGATGTTCCTGGACTTGGCCTCGGGCTTGCCGATCATGCAAAGTGGCAAGGTGCGCGTGCTGGCCTACGGCGGCAAGGCGCGCACGCCGCTGCTGCCGGGCGTGCCCACCTTGATCGAGGAGAACGTGCGCGAGGTCGAGGTCTTCGCTTTCCAGGGTCTGCTGGGCCCGGCCGGCATGGCGCCGGCCACGGTGCAGCGCCTGAACGCCGAACTGAACAAGGCACTGGCCAACACTACCGTGCTCAAGCGCTTCCTCGACTTCGGCATGGAGACGATGCAGGGCACACCGGAGCAGTTCCATGCCTTCGCGCGCAGAGAGGCCAAGCGCTGGGGGCCGATCATCCGCGACAACGGCATCACGCTGGACTGATTCGATCGGGATCGAGTGACCCGGTTCGGCGCATAGC
>CAYUPF010000038.1:0-25780 GCA_964446545.1 uncultured Rubrivivax sp. | reverse complement strand
CCCGAACGCCTTGCGTTCCGAACGACAAAGCGGCGACGGACTCGCATCCGTCGCCGCCTCTTCACCGCAGCCGCGCAGCGCGGCCGCCTCGACCGCTCAGCGAACCCCTGCGCCGGCCAGCGCGTCGGCGGTCCATTCGCGGTCGGGCAGCGGCTTGACATGCTTCAGCCCGCCGGTCTCGGCGATGAAGCCGGTCAGCGAATAGGTGCGCGCGATCAGGTCGTAGGTGCTGAACATGTCGGTGTACGGTGCCGGCAGGTCGTAGCTGGGCGCCATGTAGGCGAAGCCGGCGCGGTACATCTGGCCGCGCGCGTCGTACTCGTCGGAGGCCACCGCCGCCCACGAATCCTCGTCGAGGTAGAAGGTGCGCTTGCTGTAGACATGGCGCTTGCCTTCGCGCAGCGTCGCCTCGACCACCCACACGCGGTGCAGCTCCCAGCGCACCAGGTCGGGGTTCAGATGGCTCGGCTTGAGCAACTCGTCCTGCTTGGCGCCGTACACCGCCGCATAGGCGTTGTAGGGCACGAACATCTCCTTCTTGCCGACCAGCTTGAAGTCGTAGCGGTCCATCGAGCCGTTGAAGATGAAGATGTCGTCGAAGGTGTTGCCGCCGGCGGTGCCGGGGTTCGGCGTGTCGAACGAGAAGTCCGGCGCCACCTTGACGCGGCGCTGGCCGGGCAGGTAGCTCCAGGCGCGGCGTTCCTTGGCGCCGATGTCGATCGGGTCGACGATCAGCAGCGCCTCGCCGGCGCGGCGTGCCGGCGCGGTGTAGGTCAGCTTGATGCGCCAGTAGGTCTCGGCACTGGTCTTGCTCGGATCCCAGTACGGATACTCCTGCACGCTGATGCCTTCGGTGGCCAGCGTGGCGCGGCCGTTGGCATCGACCGTCAGATTGCGGTACTTCGACTCGTAGGCCTGGCCGTTGAAGCGCACCAGGTGGTTCCACATCGCCTCGTAGCCGTCCTTGGGGATCGGGAACGGGAAGCCGGCGTGCGCGCCTTCGATCGAGCGGCCGTTGTTGGTCGTCTTCGCGACGGTGGCGATCTTCGCGGTGTTGTCGAGCACGAACTTCGGGAAGGCCACGCTGCGCTGCGTCGGGTAGACGTCGACGCGGAAGCTCGGGTACTGCGTCAGCAGCGCCTTCGTGCCTTCGGTCAGCTTGTCGGCATGCTGCGCCATGTTCTTGGCGTCGATCGTCAGCCGCGGCTTCTCGCTCGCATAGGGGTTCGGGCGGATGCCGTCGCCGGCCTTGTAGCCGGCCGGTGCGGCGGTCAGCCCGCCGCTGTAGGCGGGAATCGTGCCGTCCTTGTTGGCGGCCTTCTCGGCGCCGACGCCGGTCAGCGTCGTGCCCAGGGCCTTGGCCTGTTCGGCGGTGAGAGCCGCCTGCGCGGACAGGCCCGTCAGGCCGGCCAGCAGGCCGGCCAGCAGAGTGCGTTGAAACTTCATCGTTGTCTCCAGTCTTGAGGGTGAATCAGAAAGTGGTCTTGAAGGTCAGGTAGACCGAACCGCGGTCCTTCAGCAGCGTGGTGAAACCGTTCTGCGCGGTGACCATCGTGCCGTTGTCCTTGGTGTGGCCGAAGTAGTCGATGTACTTCAGGTCGATGCGGTACTTCTGGTACACGTCCGCGCTCAGACCGATGGCGTAGTTGCCGTTGCCCTGGTTGCCGCCGAAGACGGTCGGTGCGTTGCCTTTCAGGCCGGCGAAGACGGCCATCGGCGCCGACAGGTCCACACCCGGGAACACCTGATACCAGGTCGGCGTGAACGCGGCGGACATGCCGAAGTAGTTGTCGGTGGTGCAGCCGTCCCACTTGTCCTTGGCCGGCGCGGTGGCCGTCGCGGCGCAGCCGCCATAGCCCTCGCCCATGAACAGGTTGGCGCCGCTCCTCACCGACACCAGGTGCGCCCACACCAGTTCGCCGGCCCAGGTGGCAGCGTCGAACAGCACGGTCTTGGGGATCACGCCGAGTACGTTGACCAGGCCGTTGGCGGTGTTGCCGCGCGGGCCGGCGGTTTCGCCACCCGGCAGCACGCCGGCGGCGGCGGCGTTGCCCAGCACCACCGCGTTCAGCGGCGTGTTGGCGCGGTAGGACAGCTCGGCGCCGACGCTGACGCCGCCGATGTTCTTCGCCAGGCTGATGCCGTACAGGCTGATGTTGTCGGCATAGACCAGGTTGTATTGACTGGTGCCGGGGCCGACGCGCGTCAGCAGCACCTGCGGCAGCTTGTCGGAGTAGTTGCGGTAGTAGAAGCCGAGCGTGCCGTCGAGCCACTGCGGGCTCCAGCGTGCGCCGATGCCCCAGTCACCCATTTCATCGGGATTGATGTTGCCGCCGTTGGTGGCGAAGCCCAAGGGGCCGAGGAACTGGCGCTGCGGGCCGCGGAAGGCGAAGTCGACCGGACCGAGGAAGGTGCCGCCTTCGGGGTAGCGGAAGGAATCCCACTCGAAGTAGTACTGCGCCATCAGCGTCAGCTCGTCCGTCACTGCGGCCTGCGCCGACAACTGGTTCAGCGGGCGGAACAGTTCCTTGGCTTCGGCGCCCGGCGTGGCGAAGCCCTTCTGCAGGTCGAGCGGGTTCTGCGCGTAGGCGATGCTGTTGAGGTTGCCGTTGACGAACAGCGACTCGCCCCAGTACAGCGAGTGGCGGCCGAGCTTGACGGTCAGCGGCGTTTCGCCCAGGTCGAAGCGGCCGAAGACGAAGGCGTCCAGGAACTCGGCATCGGGGCCGCGGTACAGGTCGCGCGTGTAGTCGGTGTATTGGTTGTTGGCGTAGCTGGCGATCGCTGCGAAGTTCGGGTTGGAGCGGCCATGCGTGCCGTAGGCGCCGTCGTACCAGGCCTGCGCGCTGATGCGCCCGCCGAAGCGCTTCTGGAAGCTGACGTCGAGCTCGCTGAACCAGTCGATGCGGCCGGCCACCAGGTCGCCGCGGTCGAAGCTGTAGGTGCCCTCGTCGTACAGCTGGTTGTTGCCGATCAGGTCATTGCGCTTGTCGGTGCGCATGCCGAGGTTGATCCGCGGCGTGTTGTCCCAGCGCACCGTCAGGTCGGGGTTGCCGGTGTCCAACTCGAAGGCCAGCGCCGAATCGGCGCCGATGGCACAGGCCAGGGCGGCAACGGCGACGGCCGTGGCCCGGTGCACGGTGCGGCCCGGACGGACGAAAGAGAAGGGGCGGGTTGTTTTCATGGTCTCGGTGTGGTTGAGGTGGTTTTTCCGCGCCGGATGCACGAGCTCTCGGGCGAGGCTCTCAAGGTGGTCCGGTTTCGTCGTTTGCAGCACTGCCGGTGCGCGCGCAGGGGCCCAGTCGGCAGCGGAATTCTCGAAGTCGAGACAGTGCAGGGCCCCCCTCTTGAAAGGGGGGCTGCAGCTGGGTCAAGCCACTGGCGCGTGCGCCGGCAGCGTGTTGGGGTCGGACTGCCAGCCGGGCGCGGCGTTGACGATGCGCGAGAACAGCTGCCGGTATTCCTTGTCGCTTTCGCCACCGAAATGCGGATCGCGGTTCTGGCGGAATGCGGCATCGATCTGCGCCCAGTCCGTATCGTTCAGATGGCGCTGTGCCGCCGGCAGGATCACGCCTTCCTCGCGCCCCATGTGCTCCCACAGGAAGCTGGCATAGGCCTGCACCGCGGGCTCCAGCGCTAGCGTGGCGGCCAGCGCGGCCGCTGCGTCCTGGCAGGACGCCAGCGCCTCGACCATGGTCGCCAGCTCGGCCACGAGCTGGTGGTCGCGCTGGTGCTGGCGCTCGAGCTCGTCGAGTTCGGCGTTGACTTCGCTCGTGCGTTCGCGCAGCCGCTTGAACAGGTGCTGGTCTTCCTTCGGGTGGTGCAGCGCCAGCGGGAAGGCCTGGACATAGCGCACGATGGCGCGCATCAGCACCGGGTCGGCCGCCGTTCCGGCGCTGCGCGCCGCGCTCAGCGCATGCATCCAGGCGTGCAGCACCGCGGCCAGCGAGCGGTGTTCGTCGCGGATGACGCCGATGGCGTGGGCCGGCGCCTTGGGTTCGCCGGTGGACGACACCAGCACCGGCAGCCCGGCATTCATCAGCACGCTCAGTGTCTCGGAGGCCATCGCCATGCCCAGCTTGCCGCGATGTCCGTGCGAGGCCATGAAGATCAGGTCGCAGCCCGAGCTGCGCGCGGCCTCGACGATGGCGGCTGCCGGCTTGTCGCTGACGGCATGCTTCGAATCGCAGGGCACGCCGACGGCGCGCGCCGCGGCCTCGGCCTTGGCCAGCAGTTCGCGGGCCTTGCCGGCGAAGGCGTAGGCATGGTCGGCCGGGTCGACCAGACGCAGGATTTCGGCGTCGCCGAGCAACGAGCCGGCAGGGTCGGCCATCGAGTGGAAGAAGGTGATGCGCGCGCCGACCGAGCGCGCCAGGCCGACCGCGTTGCCCACCACTTCGATGGACAGGTCGGAGCTGTCGATGGGAACCAGCAGATGGCGGTACATGGGGTGTCTCCAGGGCGAGAGGTGAAGGCGGGCCGGCAACCGCGGGGTGCCGAACGCCGGGCGATCGAGGACATCGTAGTTGCGGTGTTTGCCTGCGGACCTACTCGCGAGGGGGGGGTATCGCCCGGATTCCGGACGGCGGGGCCCAGGGTTAGGATTGGGCATGGTCTACCCGATCGCACGGATTCACGGGCCCGGTTGCTGAGACCTGGGCTGGCCGGACGTTCATGTCGCCCCCGCTACCCGAGGCCAGCGCCAGCCCGGCGGACGACCTGCTGCTCAAGGTCACGCCGCCGCGGGTGCCGCGCCACCTGGTGACGCGCTCGCGCCTGCTGTCGAGCGACGAGCGCCTGCGCGATCACCCGGTGATCCTGGTTCAGGCGCCCGCCGGCTTCGGCAAGACCTCGCTGCTCGCGCAATGGCGTCTCGAGCATCTGGCGCATGGGGCGGTGGTGGCTTGGCTGCTTGCCCAGCCGCAGGACAGCCCGAAGCGGCTGGTCCAGGCGCTGGCGCTCGCAGTACGTACCGGCGCCGGACGTCCGAACTTCGGTCACACATTCTTCGCATCCTCCTCGGCGACGGGTCTGGAAGACATCACCGCCTGGCTCGCCGAACTGGCCCAGTCGGCGCTCGATGTCGTGCTGTTCGTCGACGAGGCCGACCATCTGCCGACGGCATCGCGCGAGGTCCTGGCTTATCTGCTGCGCAACGCCCCGCCCAACCTGCGTGTGGTGCTGGCCGCGCGTAGCGAATGCCACCTCGCCATCGAAGACCTCGTCGCCTACGGACAGTGTGCGCTGGTGGGCCAGGAGATGCTGCGCCTGCAACTCGAAGAGACCCTCGAGCTGGTGCACAAGCGTTTCGGCGAGCGAATCGACAACGATGCCGCTGCGCGCCTGCACGATCTGACCGAGGGCTGGCCGCTGGGGCTGCAGCTGGCGTTGTCGGCCATCGGCAGCGGTGGCGATGCCCGGCTCCTGGCCATCGCACGGAGCGCTCAGGGCGATGTGCTGCGCGAGCAATTCGTCGGCCTGCTGCTGGCCAACCTCGACCCGGCCGATGTCGACTTTCTCACGCGCGTCGCCATCGTGGATCACGTGCATGCCGACCTGTGCCGCGTGATGGTCGCGGCCGACGACGCGGGGCAACGCCTGGCGCGCCTGGCGCGCGATACGCCGGTCTTCGTCGCCGTCGAAGGCCATGAATGGCTGCGCATGCACAGCCTGGCGCGCGACGTGTTGCGCGAGCGCTTCGCTGCCTTGCCCGCAGCGCAGCGCTCGACGATGCATGCGCGCGCCGCGGACTGGCTGGCCGCGCACGGCCTGCTCGAAGCCGCGGCCGGCCATGCGCTGAGCGCGGGCCAGACCGATCGCGCCTATGAACTCGCCGAGCGCAGCCTCTATGAGTCGCTGATGACACGCGGCCACCAGAGCACCGTGCTCGAATGGTTGGAGCGGATGCCGTCCGAAGAGCTGGATCGTCGCCCGCGACTGCTGCTCGCCGCCGCCTGGTCTCTGGCCCTGAGCGAACGCCACGAGGAGGCAGGCCTCTTGGTGGCGCGCCTGCTTGCGCAACCCGGCGTCGACGATGCGCTGCGGCGCGAATGCGCGCTGATCCTCAGCGGCGCCGCGGTCTTCGCCGACGACCCCGATCGCTTCGCCGAACTGCACGATCCACGGGCCGAGGCGCCGCCTTTGCGCAACCCGAGGTTGTTGAGGATCCACGCCAATCGTTCGGCCTTTCGCATGCTGCTCGAGGGCGAACCGGCGCTGGCGCGGCTGCGCCGGCAGCAAGCCCCGGGCGGCGACACGAACGCGGGGCTGGGCTACCTCAGCCGCTGGGGCGACTTCATCGTCGGCTTGACCTATCTTTGGGAAGGACAGGTGCTGCTGGCCGAGAACGTGCTGCGTCCCGCGTTGGCGCAAGCCGAGGCTGAACTGGGTCGGCGCGACCCTTTTGTCGCGATGCTGGGCGCGCTACTCTCCGCGGCCCTATGGGAGCGCAACCAGCCGGCCGAGGCTGCGGCGCTGCTGGCCAACCGGCTCGATGTGCTCGAGCGCAGCGGCCTGCCCGAGGCCGTGCTGCTCGGCTACCGCACGCTGGCGCGCATGGCGACGGCCGAGGGCGCCGAGAACCGCGCGCTGGAGCTGCTCGGGGCCCTGCATGCGGCGGGCGTGGCGCGACGTCTACCGCGGTTGTGTGTCGCCAGCCTGGCCGATCAGGTACGGCTGCATGCGCGGCGCTACCGCCCCGAGACCTGCCGCGACCTGTGTGCGCGGATCGATGCGCTGCTGGCCGAGCCGGCGAGTCCCCAGGGCCGGTTGTGGCGACGCAGCGTCGACGTGTTGCGCGAGCTGGCCTTCGGCCATGCCGCGATCGCGGCGCAGGACTGGCGTCGTGCGCTCGAGCCCCTGGCGCGTGCCGATGCGCTGGCCCAGCAGCTGAAACAGGGGCGCCTGCATATCGAGCTGCTGGGCCTGCGCGCCTTCGCGCTCGACCGCTGTGGCGAGAAATCGCTGGGCCTGCTGCGCGAGGCCGCCGACCTGGCGCAGACCTATGGGCTGCTGCGCGTCTTCGGCGACGCGCACCCCTCGCTCGGCGACTGGGCGCGGCAGGCGCTGCAGGGACCGTCCGGCGGGGGCCTCGGCAATCCGGACGCGCCCGGACCGCTGGCGGCGCCAATGCGCGCGCCGCCCCCGGCCAGCGAGGCCGCGCGGCTGCGCTCGAATCCGAGCATGGCGCTCACGCCCAAGGAGCGCGAGGTGCTGGAACTGCTGGCGCGCAATCTCTCGAACAAGGAGATCGGGCTGGCGATGCAGGTGGGCGAAGCGACGATCAAGTGGCACATGAAGAACCTGTTCGCCAAGCTCGACGCCGGCACGCGCAAGCAGGTGGTGCAGCGCGCGCGCATCCTCGGCTTGCTCGACGCGGCGTAGCAGTGGCTGGGCCTCCCCCCTCTGCGATGGGGGGGTGGGCGGTGCATCGGGCTCCTAAAGTCCTGTCCATCGAAGGCGGCCCGTAGCCCGCCTCGCTTGACAGGAGACCCCACCATGAGCACCCCCCTTTCCGCAGCCCCGGCCGTCGTGCGCGCCGCCTCGCTGGCCGATTCGATCAAGGTCGAGCCGCTGACCTGCAGCATCGGCGCGCTGCTGAGCAACGTCAACCTGGGCGTCGCGTCGCGCGACAGTGCGCTCGTCGCCGAGATCCGGGCGCTGCTGCTCAAGCACCGCGTGCTCTTCTTCCGCGACCAGGACATCACCCGTGCCGAACACGTCGCATTCGCACGCCATTTCGGCGATCTCGAAGACCACCCGGTGGCCGGCAGCGACCCGGAGAATCCCGGCCTGGTGCGCATCTACAAGAACCCCGACCAGCCGAACGACCGCTACGAGAACAGCTGGCACACCGACGCCACCTGGCGCGAGAAGCCGCCCTTCGGCTGCGTGCTGCGCTGCGTCGAATGCCCGCCGGTGGGCGGCGACACGATGTGGGCCAACATGGTGCTGGCCTACGAGAAGCTGCCCGAGTCCATCAAGACGCAGATCGCCGGGCTGCGCGCTCGCCACAGCATCGAGGCCAGCTTCGGCGCGGCCATGCCGATCGAGAAGCGCCTGGCGCTGCATGCGCAGTTCCCGGATGCCGAACACCCGGTGGTGCGCACGCACCCCGAGACCGGCGAGAAGGTGTTGTTCGTCAACGCCTTCACCACGCACTTCACCAACTTCCACACCAGCGACAACGTGCGCGTCGGCCAGGACTACGTCAAGGGCGCGAGCCAGCTGCTGCAGTACCTGATCAGCCAGGCCGAGATCCCCGAGTACCAGGTGCGCTGGCGCTGGCAGCCCAACAGCATGGCCATGTGGGACAACCGTTCGACCCAGCACTACGCAGTGATGGACTACCCGCCGTGCCACCGCAAGATGGAACGCGCCGGGATCATCGGTGAAGCCACCTATTGACGACCACCCCCTATGCGCTTCGCGCGCCCCCTCGAGGGGCACCGCTGGCGGCCCGGCAAAGCCGGTTCCGCGGCGGTCGCCAGACAGGTGGGCTACGTCGGCGCGATGAACGATTGAACGCCCCGATCTTTGCAACCCTTTCTCAGCTTCTTCAAGGACACACCATGAACTTCCTCGACGGTTCCCTGTTCACCGAAAACCAGGACAAGCTGGTCATCACCGCCGCGCCCTACGGCCCCGAATGGATTCCCTCGGACTTCCCCGAGGACATCGCGGTCTCGATGGAGGCGCAGGTGCAGAAGGCGGTCGACTGCTACAACGCCGGCGCCACCGTGCTGCACGTGCACGTGCGCGAGGCCGACGGCAAGGGCAGCAAGCGCCTGTCCATGTTCAACGAACTGCTCGCCGGCATCCGCAAGGCCGTGCCCGACATGATCCTGCAGGTCGGCGGCTCGATCTCGTTCGCTCCCGAGGGCGAAGGCGCGGCCGCCAAGTGGCTGAGCGACGACACGCGACACATGCTCGCCGATCTCGAACCGACGCCGGACCAGGTGACGGTGACGGTGAACACCTCGCAGATGAACATCGGCGAGCAGTTCGACTTCCGCGACGTCGCCGGCACCTCGCTGGCGGATCCGCAGAACTTCGAGACCTACTCGAACATGATCGTGCCGTCGAACCCCAGCTTCTTCGAGGAGCATGTGCGTCGCCTGTCCGCCAAGGGCATCCAGAGCGCGTTCCAGTTCTACAACATCAACAGCTTCGAGACGGTCGAGCGCCTGATGCGGCGCGGCATCTACAAGGGCCCGCTGGTGTGCAACTGGGTGGCGATCGGTGGCGGCATGGACCAGCCGACGATCTACAGCCTGGCCAACTTCCTGCGCGCGACCCCCGACGGCGCGGTGCTGACGGTGGAAAGCAGCATGCGCAACGTGCTGCCGATCAACATGATGGGCATGGCGATGGGGCTGCACGTGCGCTGCGGCATCGAGGACAACCTGTGGAACCAGTCGCGCACGGCCAAGATGAGCACGGTCGAGCAGATCGAGCAACTGGTGCGCATCTCGCGCGAGTTCGGCCGCGAGATCGCCACCGGCAAGGAAGCGCGCGAGATCTGCAAGATCGGCGTCTTCTACGACACCGTCGAGGAGACGCTGGCCGCGAACGGCTTCGCGCCCAACCCCAAGGGCGGGCATCAGGGCTTCCTGCGCAAGGCTGCCTGAGGCTGGCGATGACCGAAGCCACCGTGCTGATCGTCCCGGGGCTGCGCGACCATGTCGAGCGGCACTGGCAGACGCTGCTCGAAGCGCGGCTGCGCGCGGCCGGCCGGCCGGTGGCCAGCGTGCCGCCGATGGGCCGCGAGGACCTCGGTTGTGCGGCTCGCGTGCAGGCGATCGAAGGCTGTGCACAGGCGATTGCGGGGCCGCTGGTGATCGTCGCGCACAGCGGCGGCTGCATCATGCTGGCGCACTGGGCCCAAGCGACGACGCGCGAAGTGCGCGGGGCGCTGCTGGCCACGCCGCCGGACTTCGAGCGGCCGATGCCCGACGGCTACCCGACGCTGGAGGCGCTGCGTGCCGGCGGCTGGCTGCCGGTGCCGCGCGAGCGGCTGCCGTTCCGCAGCATCGTCGCGGCCAGCCGCGACGATCCGCTCGGCGCCTTCGACCGCGTCGCCGAACTGGCGGCGGCCTGGGGCAGCGAACTCGCCGACCTGGGCGAAGTCGGGCATCTGAACCCGGCCTCGGGCTACGGCGAATGGTTGCAGGCCGAACAGTTTATCGATCAGTTGTCGGCCACCGCGGACACCCCGGCCGCGCGCTGAGCGGCCCCACGAATCGCAGCCGCCGGGGCGCAAGTCCCGCGGCGAGCTGCACGAAGGAGACATCATGGCCAAGGCCATTCGTTTGCATCAAACCGGCGGCGCCGAGCTGCTGAAGCTCGAGGACGTCGAGGTCGGCGCGCCCGGCCCCGGCCAGGCGCGCGTGCGCCACACCTACGTGGCGGTGAACTTCATCGACATCTATTTCCGCACCGGCCGCTACCCGATGCCGCTGCCCAACGGACTGGGCTCGGACGCCGTCGGCGTGGTCGAAGCGGTCGGTGAGGGCGTCGACGACATCAAGGTCGGCGATCGCGTCGGCTATCTGCTCGGGCCGCAGGGCGCCTATGCGGATGTGCGCGTGATGCCGGCCGAGGTGCTGATCCCGCTGCCGGCCGACGTGTCGGACCGCAGCGCCTCGGCGCTGATGATGAAAGGCATGACGGCGCAGTACCTGTTCCGCCAGGTGCATCCGCTGCAGGGCGGCGAGACCATCCTGTACCACGCCGCGGCCGGCGGCGTCGGCCTGGTGGCCTGCCAGTGGGCACGCGCGATCGGCGTGACGATGATCGGCACCGTCAGCACCGAGGCCAAGGCCGAGGTCGCGCGCGCGCACGGCTGCGCCCACACCATCGTCACCGGCGGCATGACGCCCGAGGACCTGGCGCGCGAGATCCCTCGCCGAGTGCGCGAGATCACCGGCGGCAAGGGCGTGCCGGTGGTCTACGACTCGGTGGGCAAGGACACGCTGATGGCCTCGCTCGACAGCCTGCAAGTGCGCGGTACGCTGGTCAGCAACGGCACCACCTCGGGGCCGGTGGTCATCGACACCACCTTGCTGGCAGTGAAGGGCTCGATCTGGGTCACGCGCCCGGCGATGATCCACTACGCCACGCCGCGCGCGCACATGCTGGCCATGGCCGACGAGCTGTTTGCCCTGGTCCGCTCCGGCAAGATCGTCGGCGAGCCGAAGCAGAGCTTTGCGCTCGCCGATGCCGCCGCCGCGCACCGCGCCCTCGAATCGCGCGGCACGGTCGGTGCGACCGTGCTCGTGCCCTGACGCGCAAGGCGATCGCCATGGCCACCTACCTTCCTGTCAGCGAACGCGCGGGCGACGACGACCGCTACCTGACCGGGCGCGGCCCGGCCTGGTTCGCCTTCGCGATGACGCTGTCGCTGATGCTCTTCGACTACATCGACCGCCAGGTCATCGTCTCGCTGTTCCCCTACATGAAGGCCGACTGGGGCCTGTCGGACAAGCAGCTCGGCGCGCTGGTGTCGGTCGTCTCGCTGACGGTGGCGCTGGGCGCACTGCCGGTGGCGCTGGTCGCCGACCGCGTCAGCCGCGTCAAGAGCATCGTCGTCATGGCCACGGCCTGGAGCCTGGCGACGATCTCCTGCATGTTCACGCGCAACTACGGCCAGCTGCTGGCGGCGCGCGCCGTCGTCGGTCTGGGCGAGGCGGGCTACGGCTCGGTCGGCGCGGCGCTGATCGCCAGCATCTTCCCGGCGCGCATGCGCGGCGCGCTGCTGGCCTCGTTCTTTGCCGCCGCCTCGGTGGGCTCGGTGCTGGGCGTGCTGCTGGGCGGCGTGATCGCCGCGCGCTGGGGTTGGAAGGCCGCGTTCGGCGTCGTCGGTTTCCCCGGCCTGGTGCTCGCGCTGCTGTACCTGAAGGTGCGCGACTACAAGACGGTGGCGCTGACGCCGGCGCTGGACCAGGCCACGCGCTCCACCGCCGGAACCGTCGCCTACGTCGCCAAGTCGATGGCCAAGTCGCGCACCATGCTCTGGGTCTGCCTCGGCGGTGCCGCGCAGCTGGTGGTGGTATCGGCCGTGTGGTCGTGGCTGCCCAGCTTCCTCAACCGCTTCCATGGGCTGGCACCCGAACAGGCGGCGGTGCACGCGGCGATGGTCGTGCTGGTCGGCGCCGTCGGCAGCGTGGTCTGGGGCGGCATCGTCGACCGCGCCGGGTTGCGCCGCCCGCGCTTCAAGCTCTTCGTCATGGCGGCGGTGTGCGTGGCCGCGATGCTCGTGCTGCTGCCGACCTTCGCGGCCACCGGCTCGGCCGACCTGGCCCAGTCATCGCAGTTCGCGCTGATCGCGCTCGGCGGCTTCCTGATGACCTGCAGCGTCGGGCCGGTGTCGGCGATCGTCATCGACGTCATCCATCCCGGCGTGCGCGCCACCGGCGCGTCGGTGCTGGCGCTGTTCCAGAACCTGTTCGGCCTGGCGGCCGGGCCCTTCATCGTCGGCATGCTGTCCGACAGCCTCGGGCTGGCCAGCGCGATGACCGTGATCCCGGCGTTCGGCGCACTCGCCGCCCTGTTTTTCCTGCTGGCGTCGCGCACTTATGAAGGCGACAAGCAGCGCGTGGCCGCGGTGGCGGTTGCTGCGGAGCCCGGCACTCTGGGCACGGGCTCGCCCAAGGTCGCCTGAGCCCTGCGCCAGGCACGTTTCACGACTCTTCTTCGAACGGAATCGATCATGAACGGACAAATGATGCAGCAGCCGCTGCTGATCTCCAGCCTGCTGGTGCATGCCGAGCGCCATCACGGCGAACAGCAGGTGGTCTCGCGCCGCGTCGAAGGCGACGTGCACCGCCAGAGCTATAGCCAACTGGCCGAGCGTTCGCGCCGCATGGCCAATGCCCTGGCCGCGCGCGGCATCGAGTTCGGTGAGCGTGTCGCCACACTGGCCTGGAACGGCTACCGCCACATGGAGCTGTACTACGCGGTGTCGGGCAGCGGCGCGGTGCTGCACACGCTGAACCCGCGGCTGCATCCCGACCAGGTGGTGTGGATCGCCGACCATGCCGAAGACCAGGTGCTGTTCTTCGACCTGACGTTCTTGCCGCTGGTCGAAGCCATTGCCGGGCGCGTCAAGACGATCAAGGCCTTCGTCGCGATGACCGACCGCGCGCACATGCCCGCCAGTTCGAAGGTGCCGAACCTGCTGTGCTACGAAGAACTCATGGCAGCCGCGTCGCCCGACTTCGCCTGGCCCAGCTTCGACGAGAACACCGCCAGCTCGCTGTGCTACACCTCGGGCACCACCGGCAACCCGAAGGGCGCGCTGTACAGCCACCGCTCCACGGTGCTGCACACCTATGCCGCGGCGCTGCCTGACAGCCTGAACTGCTCGGCGCGCGACGTGATCCTGCCGGTGGTGCCGATGTTCCACGTCAACGCCTGGGGCCTGCCCTATGCGGCGTGCATGGTCGGTGCCAAGCTCGTCTTCCCCGGCCCGCATCTCGATGGCAAGAGCCTGCACGATCTGTTCGAGAGCGAAGGCGTCACCGTCTCGGCCGGCGTGCCGACCGTCTGGCAGGGGCTGCTGACGCACGTCGAGAGCAATCACCTGAAGTTCAGCACCATGCGCCGCACCGTGATTGGCGGCTCGGCCTGCCCGCCGGCGATGATGCGCGCCTTCCAGGAGCGCTACGACGTGCAGGTGCTGCACGCCTGGGGCATGACCGAGATGAGCCCGGTGGGCACGGTGTGCACGCTCAAGCCCAAGCATCTGGGCCTGAGCCGCGACGAGCAGATGGCGGTGCAGGCCAAGCAGGGCCGCGCCGTCTATGGCGTGGACATGAAGATCGTCGGCGAGGACGGCCGGGAACTGCCGCGCGACGGCAAACAAAGCGGCGAGTTGCTGGTGCGCGGGCCGTGGATCATCGCCAGCTATTTCAAGGGCGAGGGCGGCGACCCGCTGGTGGACGGCTGGTTCCCCACCGGCGACGTGGCGCTGATCGATGCCGACGGCTACATGCAGATCACCGACCGCAGCAAGGACGTGATCAAGTCCGGCGGCGAATGGATCGGCTCGATCGACATCGAGAACATCGCGATGGCGCATCCGGCGGTGGCGATGGCCGCCTGCATCGGCGCCTTCCACCCGAAGTGGGACGAGCGCCCGCTGCTGGTGGTGGTGAAGAAACCCGGCGCCGAGCTGACGCGCGAGCAGATGCTGGCCTTCTTCGAGGGCAAGATCGCCAAGTGGTGGACGCCGGACGACGTGGTCTTCGTCGATGCCATCCCCTTGGGTGCGACCGGCAAGATGCAGAAGAACAAGCTGCGCGAGATGTTCAAGGACCACAAGCTGCCCACCGCCTGAAGCAGCGAACATGTCCACCGCCTTGTCCCTCGCCGCCTGGCCGGAGCGGGTGCGCACGCTGTTTCCCGGCGTGCTCGCCTGTGCGGTCGTCGCCGCGGCCGCGACCTTCCTGTCGGAGCACTATGGCGCGCCGGTGATGCTGTTCGCACTGCTGCTCGGCATGGCGATGAACTTCCTGTCCGGCGACGGCCCTTGCCAGCCGGGCATCGAATTCAGCGCCCGCACGGTGCTGCGCTTGGGCGTGGCGCTGCTGGGTCTGCGCATCACGCTCGGCCAGGTGGCCGAGCTGGGCTGGCAGCCGCTGGCCATCGTCCTGATCGCGGTGGTGCTGACGATCGGCGTGTCGATGGCCGTGGCCAGGCTGATGGGCTTCCAGAGCCTGTTCGGCCTGCTCAGCGGCGGTGCCACCGCGATCTGCGGCGCCTCGGCGGCGCTGGCGCTGGCCGCGGCGCTGCCGAACCATCCACTGAAGGAGCGGGCGACCTCGTTCACCGTGATCGGCGTGTCGGCGCTGTCGACGCTGGCGATGATCGTCTACCCGATGATCGCGCAGCTGCTCGGCCTCGATCCGCTGGCTGCTGGGGTGTTTCTGGGCGCGACGATCCACGACGTGGCGCAGGTGGTCGGCGCGGGCTACAGCATGTCGACGCAGACCGGCGACGTGGCCACGGTCGTCAAGCTGATGCGTGTGGCGATGCTGGTGCCGGTGATCGTGTTCGCGGTGATGTTCACGCGCTCTCGTGTCGCCCGTGAAGGCGGCGGCAAACGGCCGCCGCTGCTGCCCGGCTTTGCGGTCGGCTTCGTCGTGCTGATGGCCATCAACAGCACCGGCTGGCTGCCCGCCGGCGCGTCCAAGGGCGGCAGCGAGCTGTCGCGCTGGTTGCTGGTGGCGGCCATCGCCGGCATCGGCATGAAGACCCAGCTGAAGGAACTGGTCACCGTCGGCTTGAAGCCGGTGCTGCTGATGGTCGGCGAGACGGTGTTCCTGGTCGCACTGGTGCTCGCGCTGCAGCGTGTCTTGACCTGATCGCCCGCGAACAACACGTTGGCAGGCGCAATCGCCGCCCACCCCTTCATTTTCAGGAGAAAAACCATGCAACGACGACACTTCATTCAAGGCCTGTTGCGCACGAGCGCGCTGGCTTCCGCCGCCGCCTTGGCCCTGTCCGCGCCGCTGGCCCGGGCTCAGGCCTGGTCCGCCAAACCGGTGCGCATCGTCGCCGCCGGGCCGGCGGGAGGCTCGGCCGACATCGTGGCGCGCGTGCTCGCCGACGTGCTGAGCAAGCAGACCGGGCAGACGGTGATCGTCGAACCGAAGCCCGGCGCCGGCGGCGTGCTGGCCGTCAACGAGCTGTCGCTGGCGCCGCGCGACGGCAGCACCTTGCTGGTGGGTGTGAACTCGCTGGTCAGCGAGATTCCGCACATCGTCAAGCTCAAGATCGACATGGCGGCCGAGATCAAGCCGCTGGCCGAGGTGGCGCGCGGCGGTCTGGTGATGGTCGGCAACGCGTCGCTGCCGGCGAAGACGCTGCCCGAGGTGATCGCCTACGTGAAGGCGAACCCGGGCAAGGTCAATTTCGCCTCCTACACCGCGGGCACGCTGTCGCACGTGATGGGGCTGCAGCTGAACAAGGCGGCCGGCATCGACATGCTGCACGTCGGCTACAAGGGCTCGACGCCGGCGCTGCAGGACCTGATGGGCGGCCATGTGCAGCTGATGTTCGATGGCCTGGCGACCTCGATCCCGTTGATCAAGGGCGGCAAGATCAAAGCCTTCGCCGTCAGCATGCCCAAGCGCTCGCCGCTGCTGCCCGAGGTGCCGACCTTTGCCGAACTGGGCTATCCGCAGCTCGAGGCCATCGGCTGGATGGGCCTGTGGGTCAAGCCCGACATGCCGGCGGCGCTGCAGGCGCAGATCCGCGAGGCGGCGCTGAAGGCCATCGCCCAGCCGGCGCTGCGCGAGCGGCTGGCGGACGTGGGCTTCGAGCCGGGTCAGGCGCGCACGCCCGAGCAATTGAGTGCTTCGCTGAAAGCCGATTACGATCGTGTCGGCGGGGTTCTGCAATCCATCGGCTTCAAGCCGGAGTAAGTGTTCCCCACGGCCCCGCCAACCGGCGGGATCCATCGACCCATGAAGGACTCATCATGAAGACATTCGTTTCGCTGCGTGCCCTGTTGCAGGGCGCCGTCATCTCGTGCCTGCTGGCGTCCGGCGCGGCCTGGGCCGCCGACCGCGGTGCTCTGGAGAGCGATGCTCGTGCCGCGCTGCAGCAGCTGACATCCACCGTACCGGCCGCGAAGTCGTTGTCCGGATCGGCGATGGCCGTGCTGGTGTTCCCGAAGATCACCAAGGCCGGCCTGGGGGTCGGTGGGCAGTACGGCGACGGCGTGCTGTTCCAAAAGGGCAAGGTTGTCGGCCACTACAACACCAGCGGCGCCTCCGTCGGGCTGCAGGCCGGTGCGCAGCAGTTCGGCTACGCGATGTTCCTGATGAACGACAAGGCGGTCAGCGCGCTCAGCGCGAACGAAGGCTTCGAGGTCGGCGTCGGCCCGAGCGTCGTGGTCGTCGACGAGGGCAAGGCCAAGACGATGACCACCACCACCACCAAGGACGACATCTATGCCTTCATCTTCGGCCAGAAGGGCCTGATGGCCGGCCTGGGCATCCAGGGCAACAAGATCACGCGGCTGAAGGACTAGCGCTGGAAGGCTTGGCGACCGGCCCGTCGATTGCACGTTCTCGATGCCGCGCAGTTCATGCATCGATGCGTATGCTGGACTGCTGCGTCCGTGTCGGAGAATGGCCGATGATCGGCAGCGCCTCGAGGGCGGCGTGGCTGGTGGCGGAGCAGGCGCCGGGGTTTTTCCATTGTCCGGCGCCGGGCGCTAGCATGCCCTGACCGCGACGCGCCCCGCGAACCTGGAGATAGCATGACACATTGGTTCCTTCGTCCCTTGAGCGCAGCGGCGCCTGCCCGCACGCGTGCAGCGCTGCTGCTGGCGGTGGCCGTCTCGCTCGGCTCCGCCCTGCCAGCGTTCGCGCAGGCCCCGGCGGCGCCCACCACCGCAGCGGCTGTGCCGACCGACACCGCGATGGACGCGCTCGTCGGCCCGATTGCGCTCTATCCCGATGACCTGGTGTCGGTCATCCTGCCGGCATCGACCAGCCCGCTGCAGATCGTGCAGGCCGACCGCTGGCTGGACAAGCGCAAGGCCGAACCCCAGCTGCCCATCGACGACAAGTGGGACGATGCCGTCAAGACGCTGCTCAACTACCCCGAGGTGGTGAAGATGATGAGCAACGATCTCGACTGGACCAGTGCGCTGGGCGAGGCCGTGGTCACCGACCAGGGTGCGGTGCTCGAAGGCATCCAGAGCTTCCGCCGCCGCGCGCAGGCCGCGGGCAACCTGAAGTCCGACGACAAGCAGGTGGTCAAGGCCGACCAGGAGATCATCATCATCGAGCCGGCCGATCCCCAGGTGATCTACGTGCCGCAATACACCCCCAGCACGGTGGTCACCTATGGCGTGGCGCCGATCTACGGCTACTACCCGGCACCCTATCCGTCCTACTACTACCCCTATGCGCCGGGCGCCGCGCTGGCCGCGGGCGTGATCTGGGGTGCGGCCATCGGTGCGGCCTGGGGCGGCGGTCACTGGGGTGCCGATTACCACGGCGGCGACATCAACATCGACGTCGACCGCAACACCAACATCAACCGGGGCGACCGTGACCGTGGCAGTGCAGCGGGCCAGCGACAGGGCGGTGGTGCCGGCGGCAGCAGCGCCTGGAAATCCGGCAAGCAGCCCGGCCAGGTGAGCAGTTCGGTGGGCAAGTCGGCGCCGTCCGCGCGTGTCGGCGATGCACGCGGCGGTGCCGGTGCGGGCGGCTATGGCTCGGCCGGCGCCGGCGCGCGCCCGTCGCCGCAGCCCGGTGGCGGTGCGGTGGGCGGCGGGGCCCGACCCTCGCCCCAACCTTCAGGCGGTGGCTTGGGCAGCGCCGGGGCCGCCCGTCCGGCGACGCAGCCCTCGGGGGGCTACGGTGGCGGCAGCGCCAGCCGCGGCGGTGATGCCTTCGGCGGCTACGGCTCGGGGCGGCAGGCGCATATGGACAGCTCGCGCGGCGCGGCCAGCCGTGGCTCGATGTCCGGCGGCGCCCGCGCGGCGCCACGCGGCGGTGGCGGTGGCGGCCGTGGCGGCGGCGGCCGTCGTTGATGCCAGGAGCATCGACATGCACACCTCCCATTCCATCGAACGCAGGGCATCCACCATGAATTTCGTCCTCCTGGCCCCCTGGCTGCGCCGGCTGGCCCTGGCGTTGATCCTGGCCGTTCCCGTGGCCGCCAGCGCCGCGCCGCAGCAGACCTTCGCCACGCCGGAGGCCGCGGTCGAAGCGCTGATGGCCGCGTTCAAGGCCGACAGCGATGCCGAACTGCTGGCGATCTTCGGCGACGAGTACAAGGATCTGGTCGTGCATAGCGATCGCGCCGCGGACAGCGCCAACCGTGCCCGGATCTTCGCGTCGATGCAGACGCTGCGCGTGCTGCGCGAGCTGGGCCCCGACCGCCGCATCCTGCTGATCGGCGCCGAGGCCTGGCCGGTGCCGATCCCGCTCGTGCGTGAGGGCGAGCGCTGGCGCTTTGCCAGCGAGGAGGGCGCCGACGAGATCCTGAATCGCCAGATCGGCGCCAACGAGCACGCCGCCATCCACGTGCTGCGCGCCTTCGTCGACGCGCAGCGCGTGTACGCGTCGCGTGATCGCGATGGCGATGGCGTGCTGCAGTACGCGCGCAGGCTGGCCAGCACGCCGGGCAAGCACGACGGCCTGTACTGGAGCGCAGCGCCCGGCGAGGAGATGAGCCCCTTCGGCCCGCTGATCGCCGAGAGCGCCGCCTACCTCGAAGGGCATGCGGTGGGCGACCCCTACCGCGGCTACCGCTTCCGGATCCTGACGCGCCAGGGCAAGAACGCCCCCGGCGGCGCCTACGACTACATCATCAACGGCCGCATGATGGCCGGCTTCGCGATGGTCGCCTACCCGGCGGAGTGGGGCAAGACCGGCGTGATGAGCTTCATCGTCAACCAGAACGGCAAGGTCTTCGAGAAGAACCTGGGCAAGGACTCTGCCGCGCTGGGCGCGAAGATGACGGCCTTCGACCCCGGGGCGGGCTGGAGTCTGGCAGAGCAATAGTTGTCGATGGCACGGCAGACAGGGCCGCAGCCAAGGACAAGCGTGACACCGGGCAGGACGGTCGTCAGCACCTCACCGGACATCGACAGGTAGATCATCATGAACAATCACAAGTCCGCCGACCGACCCTTGGACCCGCGGCTCGAGAGCCGACTGCTCGACGTGCTGATCCGCGCCGGCCTGGTCCTGGCGCTGGTGATGCTGTGCTACCGGGTGTTCGCGCCCTTCCTCGTGCTGATGGTCTGGGCGCTGATCCTGGCTATCACGCTGTATCCGCTGCATCAGTGGCTGGCCGCCAGGATGGGTGGGCGCACGGGCTGGGCGGCGACGCTGATCGCCGTGCTCGGCGTGGCGCTGATCGTCGCACCCACGGCCGTACTACTGGGCTCGATCGGCGACTCGGTGCATCGCCTGGTCGACGACGTGCAGCAGAACACGCTGCAGATTCCGCCGCCCACGCCGGGCATCGCCGCATGGCCGGTGGTCGGGGAGAGGGTCCATGCCACCTGGCAACTCGCGCACGACGATCTGCCCGCGCTGGTCAAGAGCCTGCAGCCGAAGCTCGGTGAGCTGGCCAAGGCGGCGCTGGCGATGGTGGCCAGCATCGGCGGCGGCATCCTCGGGTTCGTCGCCGCCTTCATCGTCGCCGGCATCATCATGGCCTTCGGCACGGGCGGCGATCGCGCCAGCCGGGCGATCTTCGCGCGCGTGGTCGGCGCCGAGCGCGGCGACGAATTCACCACGCTGTCGGTGGCGACGATCCGCGCCGTCGCCCAGGGCGTGATCGGCATCGCCTTCATCCAGGCCATCCTTGTCGGTGTGGTCCTGCTCCTCGCCGGCGTGCCGCTGGCCGGCGTGCTGGCGGTCATCGTGCTCGTGCTCGGCATCGCGCAGGTGCCCGCGCTGATCGTCACGCTGCCGGCGATCGCCTACATCTGGATGAGCGGCGCCTACGACACCACCGCCGCCGTGGTGAATTCGGTGCTGCTGTTCGTCGCCGGCATGGCCGACAACGTGCTCAAGCCGCTGATGCTTGGCCGCGGCGTCGATGCGCCGATGCCGGTGATCCTGCTCGGTGCGCTCGGTGGCATGGCCGCGGGCGGCATCGTCGGCCTGTTCGTCGGTGCGGTGCTGCTGGCGCTGGGCTACCAGATCTTCATGGGCTGGGTCGCGGCCAACCCGGAGCCGAAAGTGCAGTCAGTCGGCAGCGACCCGACCGCGGCCGACTGAAGACGCGACGCGCCCGATGACAGCCACGCGCGGGCTGCTGCGAACGGCGGTGCCCGCGGTCGTGGTATTGCTGGGAGGCTGCACGACGCTCGGCCCGGATTTCAAGGCACCGCCGGTGCCCTGGCTGCAGGGCTGGAGCGGCGGCGCGTGGCGCAGCCTGGCCGACGAAGCGCCGCACAGCCACCGGCCTGCGAGCGATGAGTGGTGGCGTCAATTCGACGACCCTGTGCTCGACCAACTGGTGGCCGAGGCGCAGCGGCTGAACCCGGGTGTGCGCACCGCCGGCCTGCGCATCATGGAGGCGCGGGCCCAGCTCGGCATCGCCGGCAGCGGGCTGTATCCGCAGCTGCAGCAACTCGGCGCCGAAGCCCTGGTTGCGGGCAACCGCGGCAGCAACGGCCAGGGCAGCAGCTTCGGATCGTTCGGCCTGGCCTTCGACCTGGCCTGGGAGCTGGACTTCTGGGGCAAGTTCAAGCGCGGCATCGAGTCGGCCGATGCCGCCTACTTCGCCAGCATCGCGCAGTACGACGACGTGCAGGTGCTGGTCGCGGCGCAGACGGCGAGCCTGTACGCATCGATCCGCAGCATCGAACTGCGGCTGCGCATCGCCAACGAGAATGCCGCGATCCAGCGGCGCAGCCTGGAGATCACCGAAAGGCTGTTCCGCAGCGGCAACGATGCCGAGCTCGACGTGCAGCAGGCGCGTTCGCAATACCTCGGCACGCTGGCGACGATCCCCGAGATCGAGAGCAGCCTGCGCCAGACGCGCAACGCGCTGTGCGTGCTGCTCGCGCGGCCGCCCGATGCCCTGCCCGAACTGCAGAGCGGGCACGCGAAGATCCCCGAAGCGCGGCTCGAGGCGATCGTCGACCTGCCGGCCGAGCTGCTGCGGCGCCGTCCCGACGTACGCGCCGCCGAGATGCAGCTGGCCACGCAGTCGGCACAGATCGGCATCAGCGAAGCGGCGCTGTATCCCTCCATCGCATTGGCGGGGTCGGTGGGCTTGTCGGCGACCACCTTCGGTTCGCCTGGCGCCACACTGGCCTGGGGCCTAGGCCCGGCGCTGGTGTGGAACGTCTTCGACCACGGCCGGCTGACGAATCAGGTGCTGGTGCAGGACGCGCGCTTCCAGCAGCTGTTCGAGCAGTACCAGGACGTGGTGCTGCGCGCCGCACGCGAGCTCGACGATGCGGCGAGCAGCTTTGCCTACACGCGGGCGCAGGTCGGCATCCTGCGCGATGCGGTGCAGGCCGCACGGCGCTCGCTCGACATCGCGACGGTCCAGTACCGTGAAGGACTGGTCGACTTCCAGCGCGTGCTCGATTCGCAGCGTGCGCTGTTCAGCGCGCAGGAACGCCTGGTCGCCAGCCAGGGCGGCGTGGTCCAGTACCTGATCGCCGTCTACAAGGCGATGGGCGGCGGCTGGCAGGCAGCCCGCGCGCGGCCGCTGCTCGACGACGCCACGCAGACCACGATGGGCGAGCGCAGCGACTGGAAGGCGCTGCTGCAGGCGCCGCTGCCGCCGCCTTCGGCGGAGTTCATGCCATCCTCCACGAGCGACACGCCATGAGCAAGGATCCCGCTGTCCCGCACGACCAAACCGCGCAGACGCCGGGTCCCGCCCCGGTACCGCCGCCGGCCGCACCCGCAGGCCGCGGTAGCCGTGTCGGCGCGTTGATCATCGCCGTGCTGATCGTCGCCAGCCTGGTGCTGTACTTCGTCGGCGACCGGCTCACGCCCAGCACCTCGCAGGCGCGCGTGCAGGCCTTCGTCGTGCCGGTGGCGGGTGAGGTGGCCGGCAAGGTGCTGGCCGTGCACATCCGCAACAACGAGGAGGTGCAGCCCGGTCAGCCCTTGTTCGAAATCGATCCGCAGCCCTACCGCATCGCGCTGCAGCGCGCGCGCGCCGACCTCGAATCGGTGCGCAGTTCAGTCAAGGGCTCGGTGGCCGGGGTCGAGGCGGCGCGGGCCTCGCTGGCGGTGTCCGAAGCCAGTCGCGACATGGCCGAACGCGACGCCAGCCGGCTGGAGAAGCTGCACGAAGAGGATCCCGGCGCGATCTCGGTGCGCCGCCTCGAGATCGCGCAGGCCACGCGCGACGAGGCGCGCAGCAAGGTGCAGCGCGCGCGCGCCGATCTGCGCAAGGCGCAGGAGGGTGCGGGCGCAGCCGGCGACGCCAACGCGCAGCTGCGCAGCGCCGTGGCTGCGGTCGAGAAGGCCGAACTTGACCTGGCACGCACGCGCATCGTCGCGCCGGCGCGCGGCGTGGTCACCGACCTGCGCACCGATGTCGGCCACTTCGTGCAGCCGGGCGCGCCGGTGATGACGCTCATCGCGATGCACGACCTGTGGATCAGCGCCGATCTGACGGAGAACAACATCGGCCATGTGAACCCAGGCGATCCGGTGGCGATCGTGCTCGATGCGATGCCCGGCGAGGTGCTGATCGGCCGCGTGCGCAGCATCGGCGGCGGCGTCGGCAGCGGCCAGTCGACGCCGCCGGGCACGCTGCCGGTGGTGCAGAACAACCGCGACTGGCTGCGCCAGGCGCAGCGCATTCCGGTGGCGGTGGAGTTCGACGCCGACGTGCGGCCGCGACTGAAGACGGTGCGCATCGGCGGCCAGGCCGACGTGCTGGTCTATACCGGCGATCACCCGCTGATGAACCCGCTGGCCGCGCTGTACATGCGCGTTGTCAGCTGGTTCACCTACCTGTACTGAGCTTCGGAAATGACAGGCGGCGACAAGGCAGCGCTGCGGCTGACGATCGGCCTGGGCCTGGCCGTGTTCGTCGCCTACGGACTGGGGCTGCAGGCGCCTTTCGTCGTCTGCATCATGGCCTTGCTGGTGCTGTGCAAACCGGGGCCGCCGCTGCCGATGGCCAAGGCCGCGGTGATCGCGATCGTGTTCGCCGCGCTCGTCGCGGCCGGTGTGTTGATGGTGCCGCTGCTCGAACACTATGCCGTCGCCGGCGTGCTGCTGACGGCGGTGCTGCTGTTCGGGCTGTTCTATTTCGGACAGCTGCGGGCCAACCCGTTGATCACCGTGCTGGTGCTGGCCTTCACGTTGATCCCGGTGGCCGGTGTGCAGGAGCAGGCGCTGGTCGGCGTGCTGGCGCTGACGCTGGCCGTCGGCGTGCTCGTCGGCGGGATGGTCAGCGCCGCGTCGAATGCCCTCTTCCCCGACCCGCCGGCGCCTGCGGCCCCTGCCAAGCCGGCCACCGCGCCCGACCGAGAGAATGCGCGCTGGGTCGCCTGGCGCGGCACACTGATCGTCATGCCGGTGTTCGTGCTGGCGCTGACCAACCCGTCCTTCTACCTGGCGGCGATCATGAAGACGGTGGCGCTGGGCCAGCAGGCCGGCGAGACCGACGCCCGCCACGCCGGGCGCGAACTGATCGGCTCGACGCTGCTGGGCGCGCTGATCGCGCTGGCGGTCTGGCTCGGCCTGTCGTTGTGGCCCAGCCTGTGGATGCTGATGCTGTGGCTGATGGCCGCCGCGCTGTGGGCCGGATCGGCGCTGTTCGGGGCGCGGCGCACGCGCTTGCGTCCCTCGTTCTGGAGCAACGCGCTGATCACCTCGCTGATCCTGCTCGGCCCGGCCATCGAAGACAGCGCCAGCGGCAAGAGCGTGCTCGAAGGCGCCGTGATGCGCACCAGCCTGTTCGTCGGCGTGGCGCTGTATGCCTGGGCCACGGTCTGGGCGCTCGAGTGCTGGCGCGAGCGGACGCCGACCGCGCCCGTCGATGCCCTGCTGAAGGAGAACCCATGACTTTCGTGAACTTCCTGATCGGCCTGCCGGTGATGCTGCTGTGCCTGATGGTGCAGGTGGCCGTGTCTTTCTGGTGTGTGCGCTACAGCATGCGCGGTTCGACATTCGCCGGCAGCGAACAGCGCTTCCTCGCCGGCGTGCGCCCGCTGATCGTCGCTACGCTGGTGATGATGGTCGGCACGCTGGTGCAGATCATGCTGTGGGGCGTGCTGTTCCTGGCGCTCGGCGAGTTCGAGCAGATCTATGACGCGATCTACCACTCGGCAGTGAACTACACCTCGCTCGGCTATGGCGACATCGTCATGAGCCGCGAGCGCAAGCTGCTCGGTCCGTTCGAGGCGGTCAACGGCATGCTGATGCTGGGCATGAGCGCGGCCACGCTGATGGCGATCCTGCAGCACATGATCCTGTCGTTGCGCGAAGGCCGGGCAACGCCACCGCTCAGCGACAGGTGATCAACTGCGGGCTTCCACTCTGGGTGGATAGACCCCGGCCAGGCGGGCGATCAGGATCGCCAGGAACAGCGCGCCCATCAGCTGCTCGAGCACGCACAGTCCGCGCGCGTAGCGCAGTACCGGCACGGCGTCGCCGAGGCCGGTACTGGTCAGTGTGGTGAAGCTGAAATAGAGCAGGTCGTCGAACCGTGGTGAAGCGACGGCACCGCCGAAAGCGAACGATCCCGGCCGGAGATGGTTCGTGATCGCGTAGAGATAGGCCCACAGCGTGCCGAGCATCAGGTAGGCGGCCGCGGCGCCATAGAGCTTGTCGGCCGTCATGACGTCGCGCTGAAAGACGTAGCGCAGCAGGTAAGCGATGGTCGACGCGTACAGCGCGGCGCCGAACGCCCACGAGTGCAGGAGGAAACGCGAGTCGTCGCCGTCGATCGCGAACCATTGGAACACCAGGGTCGGCGCCGCGAGAAGGAGCGCGATCACGAACGACAGCTGGGTACGCCCGACCGCGGCGACCGCAGCGACCACGACGACGAGGTTGCCGATGTTGAGCATGATCCGTCCGCGCGGCGTGGGCTCGAGCAGCAGCGTCGCCATGATGAGCACCAGCACCGCGACGAAGAGATAGAAGCAGCGCTGGAAGAATACCTGCGCAAGAGCCGTGCGCGCCCGGTCGATCGTCATGTCCCACCCCCGCGAGAGCCCGGACCGATGTTAGAGCCACCGAGCGCCGCTGTCGGCTTCGATCGGGCAGGCAGATCACGTCATACTTCGACTCTCATCAACTTGATAAAGGGG
>CAYUPF010000037.1:21361-25865 GCA_964446545.1 uncultured Rubrivivax sp. | reverse complement strand
CATGCTTGGATTCTAGGGACGCCACCTTTGCGGGCGCGGCGCAGGGCAATGGCTTTTGCCATTCTTTATCGCGGCAGCGCGGCGGCATCGCATTGACCTTGCCTCGAGCCTGCCGCTACACTACTGACCGAATAGTCATTTACCGTGCCGAATCCATCGCCCTCCCCCGTGCGCCAGCGCCGCAAGCAGGCGCGTCCGCAGGAACTGCTGAACGCGGCGCTGGAACTGTTCGTGGAGAAAGGCTTCAGCGCCACGCGCAGCGAAGAGGTGGCGACGCGCGCCGGCGTCTCCAAGGGCACGCTGTACCTGTACTTTCCCAGCAAGGAAGAGCTGTTCAAGGCGGTGGTGCGCACCAACCTCGCGTCGCTCATCGCCGAAGGCCAGCACATCGCCGACCAGTTCGAGGGCTCCAGCGCCCAGCTGCTGCGCCTGCTGATGCAGACCTGGTGGCAGCGCGTCGGCGACACCCATGCCGGCGGCATCTTCAAGATCGTCATCACCGAGGTGCGCAACTTCCCCGAGCTGGCGCAGTTCTACACCGACGAAGTCATCGTGCCCGCACACCGCCTGATCACCGGCACGCTGAAACGCGGCATCGAACGCGGCGAGTTCCGCAAGGTGCCGCTGGACGAGACCACGCACACGCTGATCGCGCCGCTGCTGTTCCAGGCGCTGCACAAACATTCGGTCGGCGCCTGCACGGTGATGGGGCCACAGCCGAGCCCGACGCGGCTGATCGACACCCAGATCGACCTGATGCTGCACGGGCTGGTCAAGCGCGCCGCACACACCCGGCCGCGGCGGATGGCCCCATGAAGCGCTGGCACAAGCTGACGCTGACCGTGCTGCTGCTGGCTCTGGCCGCGGCCGGCCTCGGCCGCGTGCTCGGTGCGCGCCGCGCGCAGCTGCAGGCCGCGGCCGCGCCCAAGGCCGGTGCCACGCTGGAACTGGCGGCGAGTGACCTGCTCACCGTCGAGAAGGCCGAGTTCACGCGCACGCTCGAGGTCTCGGGCAGCCTGGTGGCGGTGAACAGCGCCTTCGTCAAGGCGCGCGTCGCCGCCGAGGTGAGGAGCGTCGCGGTGCGCGAAGGCGACGCGGTGCGCACCGGCCAGGTGCTGGCACAGCTGGACACCACCGAGTTCGACTGGCGGCTGCGCCAGGCCGAGCAGCAGGCCCAGGCGGCGCGCTCGCAGCTGGAGATCGCGCAGCGCGCGCTGCACAACAGCCGCTCGCTGGTCGCCCAAGGGTTCATTTCCGCCACCGCGATGGACAACGCCGTGTCCACCGAGGCCGGTGCACAGGCCACGCTGCAGGCGGCGCTGGCCGCGGTGGAGCTGGCGCGCAAGGCGCGCGCCGACACGACGCTGAGCGCGCCGATCGGCGGCTTCATCGCGCAGCGCCTGGTGCAGCCGGGCGAACGCGTGTCGGTCGATACCAAGCTGCTGGAGATCGTCGACTTATCAAGGCTGGAGCTGCAGGCCAGCGTGCCGCCCGAAAGCGCCGGCCTGCTGCGCGTGGGCACCACCGCCAGGCTCAAGGTCGACGGCATCGACGGCGACGTGGCGGCGCGCGTGGTGCGCATCAACCCGAGCGCGCAGCCCGGCTCGCGCAGCGTCATCGCCTACCTGGAACTGCAGCCGAATCCGGCCCTGCGCCAAGGCCTGTTCGCGCGCGGCATCATCGAGCTGGAACGCCGCCAGGCGCTGCTGCTGCCGCTGAGCGCGGTGCGCAACGACCAAGCGCAGCCCTATGCGCTGCTGCTGGCCGGCACGCAGGTGGCACAGCGCACGCTGAGCTTGGGCCAGCGCGGCCAGGCCGGCGCGGTGGAAGCGGTCGAGGTGCTGCAAGGCCTGACCGAAGGCGAGCGCGTGCTCGCCGGCAGCCTGGGTGCGGTGCGCGACGGCGCGTCGGCGCGCCTGACCGACACGCGCCCCGCGGACGCCGCCGCCAGCGTGCCGCGCTGAAGGCCCGCCGCCCATGTGGTTCACGCGCGTCGCGATTGCCAACCCGGTGATGGCGGTGATGGTCATGCTGGCCTTCGTCGTGCTCGGGCTGTTTTCGTACCAGCGGCTGAAGGTGGACCAGTTCCCGGATATCGACTTTCCCACCGTGGTGGTGCAGATCGACTACCCCGGCGCGGCGCCGGAAATCGTCGAGCAGGAGGTCACGCGCAAGGTCGAGGAGGCGGTCAACACCATCGCCGGCATCAACCAGCTGTTCTCGCGCTCCTACGAGGGCAGCTCGGTGGTGATCGCGCAGTTCAACCTCGACATGGACGGGCGCAAGGCCGCCGACGACGTGCGCGAGAAGGTGGCGACGATCCGCCCGCTGCTGCGCGACGAGGTCAAGGAGGCGCGCGTCTCGCGCTTCGACCCGGCAAGCCGGCCGATCTACTCGCTGGCGCTGAGCTCGCCCGACGGCTCGAGCAGCGCGCAGCAACTGACCACCTTTGCCGACCAGGTGGTGCGCAAGCGCCTGGAGAACGTGCGCGGCGTCGGCTCGGTGACGCTGGTCGGCGCGCGCAAGCGCGAGATCAACCTCTACCTGCGCCCGGCGGCGATGGACGCGATGGGCATCGGCGTCGAGCAGGTGCTGGCCGCGGTGCGCGCCGACAACCAGGAGCTGCCTGCGGGCCTGCTGCGCACCACGGACACCGAGAAGGTGCTGAAGGTCGACGCGCGCATCAAACGGCCCGAGGATTTTGCGCAGATTATCGTCGCACGCAAGAACGGCGCGCCGGTGCGCCTGGGCCAGCTGGCCGACGTCGTCGACGGGCCCGAGGAGATCGAGAACCTGGCGCTGTTCAACGGCGAACGCACGCTGGTGCTGGACGTGCGCAAGTCGCAGGGCGAGAACACCATCGACGTGGTCGACGGTCTGAACGCGGTGGTGGCGCAGCTGCAGCCGCAGCTGCCCAAGGGCATGGCGCTGGAGGCGGTGCGCGACAACTCGCGGCCGATCCGCGTGTCGGTGCGCAACGTGCAGCGCACGCTGATCGAAGGCGCGCTACTGACCATCGGCATCGTCTTCCTGTTCCTGAACTCATGGCGCTCGACGGTGATCACCGGCCTGGCGCTGCCGATCGCGTTGATCGGCACCTTCCTGTTCATGCACATATTCGGCTTCTCGATCAACATGGTCACGCTGATGGCGATGAGCCTGTGCGTCGGCCTGCTCATCGACGACGCCATCGTCGTTCGCGAGAACATCGTGCGCCATGTGCAGATGGGCAAGAGCGCGCACGCCGCGGCGCTCGAAGGCACGCAGGAGATCGGGCTGGCGGTGCTGGCGACCACGCTGTCCATCGTCGCCGTGTTCCTGCCCATCGGCTTCATGGGCGGCATCGTCGGCAAGTTCTTCCACGAGTTCGGCATCACCATCGTCGCGGCGGTGCTGATCAGCATGTTCGTCAGCTTCACGCTCGACCCGATGCTGTCCAGCCTGTGGCACGACCCTGCCATCCATGCCGAAGGCCAGCCGAATCCGCGCAAGACGTTCTACGACCGCACGCTGGGCCGGCTGACCGGTGCGGTCGACGGCTTCTCGCACCAGCTGAGCGGCTTCTACACGCGCATCCTCGACTGGTCACTGCGCCACAAGCTGGCGACGCTGGGCATGGCGCTGGCCACCTTCGTCGCCAGCTTCGCGCTGCTGCCCTTCGTCGGCACCGAGTTCGTGCCCAAGGCCGACTACTCCGAGACCTTCGTCAACTTCTACACGCCGGCGGGCTCGTCGCTCGAGGTCACCGAGGCGAAGACGCGGCAGGTGGAACGCATCATCCGCGAGCAGCCGGAGGTGCGATACACGGTGGCCACCATCAACACCGGCCAGGTGCTGGGCAAGAACCAGGTGCAGATCTTCGTACGCCTGGTCGACCGCCACCAGCGCCGGCTCAACGTCGACCAGCTGTCGGTGCCGCTGCGCGAGCGCCTGGCCGCGGTGCCGGGCATCTCGGTGACGCATGTCGGCTTGCTCGACGCGGTCGGCGGCAACAAGCCGATCCAGCTGTCGCTGCAGGGCAGCGACCTGCGCGAGCTCGATCGGCTGACCGCCGCACTGATACCGCGGCTGGCGGCCATCCCCGGCCTCGTCGACCTGGACAGCAGCTCCAAGCCGAACAAGCCGGCGGTGGCCATTCGCGTGAAGCGCGACGCGGCCTCCGATGCCGGCCTGAGCGTCGGCGCCATCACCGCCGGGCTGCGCGCACTGGTGGCCGGCGAGACGCTGGGCAACTGGCGCGCCGACGATGACCAGAACTACGACGTCAAGCTGCGGCTGACACCGGCGTCGCGCAACGTCGCGGCGGACATCGAACGCCTGGGACTGACGGTGGGCAGTAATGCCGACGGCTCGCCGCGCGTGGTGCGGCTGTCGCAGGTGGCCGAAGTGCTGCCGTCCAGCGGCGCCAACCAGATCAACCGCCGCGACATGAACCGCGAGGTCGAGATCACCGCCAACGTCTCCGGCCGCGCCGCCGGCCAGGTGGCGGCGGATATCCGCGCGG
>CAYUPF010000037.1:0-21261 GCA_964446545.1 uncultured Rubrivivax sp. | reverse complement strand
ACCGCCAACGTCTCCGGCCGCGCCGCCGGCCAGGTGGCGGCGGATATCCGCGCGGTGCTCGACGACATGGCGCTGCCGCCGGGCTACGGCTACCGCTTCGGCGGCTCGACCAAGGACATGCAGGAAAGCTTCGCCTACGCGGTGCAGGCGCTGGGCCTGGGCGTGATCTTCATCTACATGATCCTGGCCAGCCAGTTCCGCAGCTTCCTGCAGCCGCTGGCGCTGATGAGCTCGCTGCCGCTGACCTTGATCGGCGTGGTGCTGGCGCTGCTGGCCTTCGGCTCGACCTTGAACCTGTTCTCGATCATCGGCATCGTCATGCTGATGGGGCTGGTGACGAAGAACGCCATCCTGCTCATCGACTTCGCGATCCGCTCGCGTCAGGACGGTATGGAGCGCACACAAGCGCTGCTGCACGCGGCCCAGGTGCGGCTGCGGCCGATCCTGATGACCACGCTGGCGATGATCTTCGGCATGCTGCCGCTGGCGCTGGGCCTCAGCGAAGGCTCGGAGCAGCGCGCGCCGATGGGCCAGGCGGTGATCGGCGGCGTCATCACCTCGTCGCTGCTGACGCTGGTGGTGGTGCCGGTAATCTATTGCTACCTGGACGACCTGGCCTCATGGGCGCGGTGTCGCGGCGCCCGCAGGGTCGTCGCCATGCCCTCCACCTAGAATCTTCGGTGGTCTGGCCTCTATGGAACGACGCATGAACATCGAACAAGCCCGCTTCAACATGATCGAACAGCAGATCCGCCCCTGGGACGTGCTCGACCCGGGCGTGCTGGCGCTGCTGGCGGTGGTGCGGCGCGAAGACTTCGTGCCCGCTGCCTTCCGCTCGATGGCCTTCATGGACACCGAGATCCCCCTGCCCGACGGCCAGTGCATGCTGGCGCCGCGCGTCGAGGCGCGGCTGCTGCAGGAGCTGCAGTTGCAGCGCCACGAGAGCGTGCTCGAAGTCGGCGCCGGCTCGGGCTTCATGGCGGCGCTGCTGGCCCATCGCTCGCGCCAGGTGGTGTCGCTGGAGATCTCCGAGCTGCTCGCACGCATGGCCCAGGACAACCTGCGCGGCGCCGCGGTGATGAACGCCGCGGTGCGCTGCGCCGACGGCTCGGTCGGAGCGCGCGGCGAGGCGCCCTTCGATGCCATCGTGCTGTCGGGCTCGGTGGCCACGGTGCCGCAGACGCTGCTCGATCAGCTCAAGATCGGCGGCCGGCTGATCGCCATCGTCGGCGACGAGCCGGTGATGCGCGCGCGCCTGTACAAGCGCGCCGATGCGTCGTCGTGGTCGCAGACCGATCTGTTCGACACCGTGGCGCCGCGCTTGCGCGGTTTCCCCGAATCCGAGCGTTTCAGCTTCTGAACCGCCAGTTCGCACAAGGTTGACTACCATGACACGGAAGCGCACCCTGGCGCCCATGGCCCGTCTGCGATGGACCGCGCTGTTGCTCGCATCGGTCATTGCGGGTGCAGCGCAGGCACAGGGACTGGTCGATCTGTACGAGGCCGCGCGCGCCTACGACGCCACCTACCTGGCGGCACGCGCGCAGGCCGACGCAGCCGAATACCGGGCGGCGCAGGCCAAGGCGCTGGGGCTGCCTTCGGTGACGGCCAATCTCAGAGGCGTGGCCAGGCAGATCGACCTGCCCCGAACCGACTACAACAGCAACAACGCCTTGCAGACGGAACTGAACGGCCGTTACCCACTGTTCAACAAGACCAACCAGGCGACGATGGAGCAGGCCGAGCGCTCACTGATCGCCTCGAAGGCCGAGCTGGAGGCAGCCGAGCAGGACCTGATCATCCGCCTGACGCAAGCCTATTTCGAAGTGCTGGCGGCCAAGGACACCGTCGCGCTGGCCAAGACCAACAAGACCGCCATCCTGGAGCAACTGGCCTCGGCAAAGCGCAACTTCGAGGTCGGCACGGCCACCATCACCGACACGCGCGAGGCGCAGTCCCGCGCCGACCTGGCCACCGCGCAAGAAATTGCCGCCGAGAACGACCTGATCAACCGGCGCATCGCGCTGGCCTACCTGGTCGGGCGCCGCGACGTCGAACCGCTGCCACTGGCCACGCCGGTGGTGCTGCCGGCGATCGTGCCCAGGAATGTCGAAGAATGGGTCACGGTGGCCGACACGGTGCACCCGCAGGTCACGCGGGCGCGCGTCGCCTATGAAGTGGCGAAGCTCGAGATCGACAAGGCCAAGGCCGGCGAGCTGCCGACGCTGGACGCCGTGGCGACGATCGGCGCGAACCATGCCAGCGGCTCGTCGAACCAGATCATTCCAGGCACCACCCGCACCGGCTCGATCGGCCTGGAACTGAACTGGCCGCTGTACACCGGCGGCTCGGTGCAGAACCGCATCAAGGAAACGGTGTCGCTGGAGCAGCGCTCGCGCGAGGAATTCGAGAACGCGCGACGCACCGTGGCGCAGAACACGCGCGTCGCCTTCTGGGGCGTGCAGTCGGGCGAGGCGCTGGTCAAGGCGCTGGAAGCGGCCGAATCGTCGAGCCGCCTGTCGCTGGAAGCCACGCAGCTGGGCTACAAGGTCGGCGTGCGCGTCAACATCGACGTGCTCAATGCGCAGACGCAGCTGTTCCAGACGCAGCGCGATTTGTTCAAGTCGCGCTACGACGTGCTCGTCAACAGCCTGCGCCTGCGCCAGGCTTCGGGTCAGCTGACGCCGAACGATCTGCTGGCGGTGAACAGCCTGCTGGCCAAGTAGCCAGCAGCTCGCGCGCCATGCGCTCGGCCGCGCCGCGGTGCGCGGCGGCAAAAGCCAAGGCACGCTGCACCCATTGATCGCGCGCCGGGTCGCGTGCCAGCGCCACGGCGCGGGCCACGCCCTCGTCGATGCCGGCCACGCGCAGCGCCGCACCAGCGGCCATCGACAGTTCGGCCGCCTCGCTGAAGTTGTAGGTGTGCGGCCCCATCACCAGCGGGCAGCCGCAGGCCGCGGCCTCGATCAGGTTCTGGCCGCCGAAGCGTGCGAAGCTGCCGCCGAGCAGCGCGACGTCGGACGCGGCGTAGTACAGCGGCATCTCGCCCATCGAATCGCCCAGCCAGACGTCGGCGCCCAGCACCTCGTCGGGCGGCAGCGTCGTCCAGCGGCTGCGCCGCCGCAGCGTCAAGCCGACATCGGCCGCCATGTCGGCCACTGCATCGAAGCGCTGCGGATGTCGCGGCACCAGCAGCAGCAGCGGCCGCGGCCCATCCAGCGCGGCCCAGCATTGCAGCAGCGGCATCTCCTCGCCCTCGCGCGTGACGGCGGCCAGCACCACCGGCCGCGCCAGCCGCTGGCGCCATTCGCGGCCGCGCGCCAGCAGCGGGGGGTTGGGACTGACATCGAACTTCAGGTTGCCGCAGACCTGCACACGCACGCTGCCGAAGCTGCGCAGCCGCCGCGCATCGGCCTCGGTCTGTGCCAGTACGCAGGCCAGCGTCTGCGCGGCCGGGCGGATGAGCGCGCCGATGCGCTCGCCGCGCGCCAGGCTCTTTTCGCTCAGGCGCGCGTTGGCCAGCACCATCGGCACGGCGGCGGCGCGCGCGCCGTGCAGCAGATTGGGCCAGATTTCGGTTTCCATCAGCACGCCGATGCAGGGGCGGTGGTGGCGCAGGAAGCGGCGCACCGCGCCCGGCGTGTCCCAGGGCAGCCAGCATTGCGCATCGCCATCGCGCAGCAGCGCCGCGCCGGCCTCGCGCCCGGTGGCGGTGCCATGCGTCAGCAGCAGACGCAGCCCTGGATGCTGCGCACGCAAGGCATCGATCAGCGCGGTGGCCGCACGGGTCTCACCCAGCGACACCGCGTGCAGCCACAGCGCGCGCGCTTGCACGCGCGGGTAGCCGAAGCCCAGACGTTCGAGCCATGCATGGCGATACAGCGGCTCACGCCGGCCGCGCCACCACAGGCGCAGCAGGTAGGCCGGCGTCAGCGCTCGCAGCAGCGTCGAATAGACGACGCGCGCCAGCCGGGCTTTCAATGCGCCGCCGTCTCGATCTGCGCGTCGGGCTTGACCGCACGCAGCGCCGCCATGAACTGCGCCTGGATGCGCTGCAGTGCTTCGGGGCTGTCGCCCTCGAAACGCAGCACCAGCACCGGCGTGGTGTTCGAGGCGCGCACCAGGCCGAAGCCGTCGGGGTACTCGGCACGCAGGCCATCGATGGTGATGAGCTCGCTGGCGCCGTCGAAGCGCGCCTGCTCGCGCAGCTTCTCGACCACGCGGTGATGCTCGCCCTCGGCACAGGGCACGTTCAGCTCGGGCGTGCTGTGGCTGGTGGGCAGCGCGTTCAGCACCGCGCTCGGGTCGGTGCTGTGCGACAGGATCTCCAGCAGCCGCGCCGCGGTGTAGGTGGCATCGTCGAAGCCATACCAGCGCTCGGCGAAGAAGATGTGGCCACTCATCTCGCCCGCCAGCGGTGCGCCGCTTTCCTTGAGCTTGGCCTTCATCAGCGAATGGCCGGTCATCCACATCAGCGGCCGGCCGCCGGCGCGGCGGATCATCGGCGCCAGATGCATCGAGCACTTGACGTCGAACAGGATCGATGCCCCCGGCTGGCGCGACAGCACGTCGCCGGCAAAGAGCATCAGCTGGCGGTCGGGAAAGATGATCTGGCCGTCGCGCGTGACCACACCGAGCCGGTCGCCGTCGCCGTCGAAGGCCAGGCCGAGTTCGGCGCCGCTGCGCTGCACGGTGCGAATCAGCTCGGCCAGGTTCTCCGGCTTGCTCGGGTCCGGATGGTGGTTGGGAAAGTTGCCGTCGACCTCGCTGTACAGCTCGATGACCTCGTTGCCCAGCGCGCGCAGGATGCCTGGTGCCGTGGCGCCGGGAATGCCGTTGCCACAATCGACGACGATCTTCAGGCGCCGCTGCTGGCGGATGTCGCCGACGATGCGCGCCTGGTATTCGGCAGCGATGTCCATCGTGGCGCTGCGCCCGACGCCCTGCGTGTAGGCCTCGGCCTCGACGCGCCGGCGCAGGCCCTGGATGTCGGCGCCGTAGATGGCGCGGCCGGCCAGCACCATCTTGAAGCCGTTGTAGTCCTTCGGGTTGTGGCTGCCGGTCACCTGGATGCCGCTGCGGCAGCCATGGGCCTCACGCGTCGCCGCCACGTAGTACAGCATCGGCGTGGTGACGGCGCCCAGGTCGACCACGTCCAGGCCGGTCGAGACCAGGCCGCGGATCAGCGCCGCGGCCAGCGACGGACCCGACAGCCGGCCGTCGCGGCCCACCGCCACCGCGCGTTCGCCAGCCGCCACGGCCTCGGACCCGAAGGCCCGGCCCAGATGCTCGGCAAAGGCCACGTCGATGCTGCGGCCGACGATGCCGCGGATATCGTAGGCCTTGAACACGGATGGATCGACCTGCATGGGTGCGCTGCCTGCTGGGGGTGGTGGCGGATTGTAGGCAGCACGCCATGACGCGCTGGCACGAGGCACAGGTCCGAAAACGGCGAGTCTTGAGCGCCGGCGAACCTATGATCCAGCCATGAGCCTGCACGACGACGCCGCCTACCTGGCGCTGAAGACCCACGATGCCCGCTTCGACGGGCGGCTGTTCGTCGGCGTCACCAGCACCGGCATCTATTGCCGGCCGGTGTGCCGCGTGCGCACGCCGCTGCGCCGCAACTGCCGCTTCTTCGCCAACGCCGCCAGCGCCGAGCGCGACGGCTTCCGCCCGTGCCTGCGCTGCCGGCCCGAGCTGTCGCCGGGGCTGTCGCTGGCCGATTCGTCACAGGTGCTGGCGCGGCATGCGGCGCAGCTGATCGAGCAGGCAGCGCGCAGCGGCGGCGACCCCTACCTGAGCGACATCGCCGAGCGGCTGGGCGTGACCGACCGCCACCTGCGCCGCATCTTTCGCGAGGCCCATGGCGTGACACCGATCGCCTACCTGAGCACGCAGCGCCTGCTGCTGGCCAAGCAGTTGCTCACCGACACCGACATGCCGGTGACGCAGGTGGCGCTGGCCAGCGGCCATGCCAGCCTGCGCCGCTTCAATGCCGCCTTCGCACAGCGCTACCGCATGAACCCGAGCGCACTGCGCAAGCAGGCCGCGCCCGCGACCTCGAGCGACAGCGCACCCAGTCTGCGTCTGGCCTACCGGCCGCCCTACGACATCGACGGCCTGATGAGCTTCCTGGCCCGGCGCACCCTGCCCGGCGTGGAAGTGGTCGATGGCCTGGAACTGCGCCGCACGCTGCGCTGGGCGCACCAGGGGCAGGAGCTTCGCGGCTGGCTGCAGTGCCGCTTCGTGCCCCAGCGCCACGAACTGCAGCTGAGCCTGTCGCCAGCGCTGCTGCCCGCCGCCGGCGCGCTGATGCTGCGCCTGCGCCATGCGCTGGATCTGGACGCCGACCCGTCGCTGATCGACCCGTGCCTGGCAGCCATGCCGGTGCCGCCGCGCGCCGGGCTGCGCGTGCCCGGCGCGCTGGACGGCTTCGAGACCGCCGCGCGCATCATCCTCGGCCAGCAGGTCACGGTCGCCGCCGCACGCACGTTGGCGCAGCGCCTGGTGGCCGAGTTCGGCCAGCCCATCGCCACGCCCTTCGCCGGGCTGGAGCGGCTGTTTCCCGGCGCCGCCGACATCGCGACCGCCGACCCGGCGCGCATCGGCCGACTGGGCATCGTGCGCCAGCGCGTGGGCGCGCTGCAGGCGCTGGCGCGCGAGGTCGCCGACGGGCGCATCGAACTGCACCCCGCGGGTCCGCTGGCGGCGACGCTGGACGCGTTGCGCGCGCTGCCCGGCATCGGCGAATGGACCGTGCAGCTGATCGCGATGCGCGTGCTCGCCTGGCCCGACGCCTTTGCGGCCACCGACATCGGCGTGCTCAATGCGCTGGACACGCGCGACCTGGCCCAGGTGCAGGCGCAGGCCGAGGCCTGGCGGCCGTGGCGCGCCTACGCGGTGATGGCGCTTTGGCACACATTGGAGAACCCCTCATGACCCCACGATCGCTCATCGCACAAGCCCGCTTCGATTCACCGCTCGGGCCCATCACCGTGGCCGCCACCGAGCAGGGCCTGGCCGGCTTGTGGTTCGATGGCCAGGCCTACCACCCTGGAACGATGGATGCGCCCGTCGACGACGAACAGCCCTTCATCGCCCAGGCGCAAGAGGAACTCGAGCGCTATTGGCAAGGAGCGCGCCAGCCGTTCAGGGTACGCCTCGACGCGCAGGGCACGCCCTTCCAGCAGGCCGTGTGGCGTACGCTGCTCGACATTGCCGCCGGGCGCACCAGCACCTATGCGGCCGTGGCGGCCCGCGCCGGGTCGCCGCGCGCGGTGCGTGCGGCCGGCGCGGCCATCGGCCGCAACCCACTGTCGATCATCGTGCCCTGCCACCGCGTGCTGGGGCGCGACGGCTCGCTCACCGGCTATGCCGGCGGGCTGCAGCGCAAGCAGTCGCTGCTGCGCCTGGAAGGCGCGCTGCCGGCCCTTGCTGCCGCATGAGGCGGCGCGACATGGCCGACCGGCGCGCCCGCCCGGTTGAAGAATTCGATGCACGAAGGACAAACGGCAGTGGTCCGTTAGGAACACTGCCGTTCGGCGTTGCACCGGCCGTTAGGCCGGACCGCATCACTTCTTCGGGTTTTGCATCTGCGCTTCGGTGGTCGGGATCGTGCCGGCCTTGTTGGCGGCAGCCGTTTCCTTCTTGCGATCGTCGCGCGACGTGGTCGAGGTCGCGGCCTTGTCCTTCGGCGAGGTCTCGCCCGCGGTGGTGGCCGAAGGCCCAGTTCCCGTGCCCGGGATCGCGCCGGCCTTGTTGGCTTCGGCGGTTTCCTTCTTCACATCGGAGCGCGGGGTGTCCGACTTGGAGGTCACCGGGGGCGTGACATTGGCGCTGGGGCCGGTGCCGGTGCCGGGGATGGCACCCGCCTTGTTGGCTTCGGCGGTTTCCTTCTTCACATCGGAGCGCGCCGGTGACTGGGCCAAGACGGCCTGTGCAGCGAACAGAGCGGCCGCGGCAACGGCGAGCGAGCTAAGGGTTTTCTTCATGGTCAGGTTCTCCTGGGTTTGATCGGCATGCAATTGCACAGATGCCTGGAGCGGATTGAACAGCATATCTGCTGCAGTTTCACACCTCAAGCGCGCTGAGTTGTCACGGCGCAACATGATAACGCGCCGCGGCGGCAAGGGTTGACATCCGCTCGGGCCGCCACCGACGCGTCTGTTTTTCGTTTCGAATTTGCGACAGATGCATTTCGCGCGCATTGGTTCCCAGAAGCTGCACGCACGACCACAATGCACTCATTTGCACAGGCACATCAGCATGTTCCGCGACCGCAGTTCCGGCCCGGACCGAAGGGCCGCGCTGAATCAGTACCGCCGTCGCGCATCGGTCTACGACCTGGAACTGCTGCTGTTCGAGCCGATGCGGCGCCAGGCGCTGGCCTGGCTGGCGCCACGCGCCGGCGACAGCGTGATCGACGTCGGTTGCGGCACCGGCCTGAGCTTCGAGGCCCTGCATCACGCGGTAGGCACGCACGGGCGCATCATCGGCATCGAGCAGAGCCCGGAGATGATCGACAAGGCGCGCCAGCGGGTGCAGCGCCACGGCTGGCGCAATGTCACGCTGCTGCATGCACCGGCCGAGGACGCGGACATTCCCGGCACGGCCGATGCCGTGCTGCTGCACTTTACGCACGACGTGCTGCAGAACGACGCCGCGCTGGCCAACGTGCTGCATCACCTGAAGCCCGGCGCCACCGTGGTCGCCTGCGGCCTGAAATGGGCGCCGGTGTGGGCGCTGCCGGTGAACCTGTTCGTCTGGCCCGCCGCGCTGCGCTCGGTCAGTTCGCTCGCCGGACTGCAGCAGCCGTGGCAGCGACTGGCCAGTCTTCTGGGAGAGCCCGAACTGCGCCAGATGATCGGTGGCGGCGTCTACCTGGCGCGCTTGCGCGTGCCCGGCAACCTATAGCAACAGTTCGATCAGATACGGCCCCGCACTGGCCAGGCCGCGCTGCAGCTGGCGCGCAAAGGCCTCCAGGTCGGCAGCCTGGCCGGCCTCGACGCCATGGCCGCGCGCCAAAGCGCACCAGTCGAGCGCCGGACGGTCCAGCGTCAGCATATCGGTGGCGCGCTGCCCCGGCGCGCCGGCACCGACGTTGGCAAACTCGCCGCGCAGGATCTGATAGGCGCGGTTGGCAAAGACGACGATGGTCACGTCCAGCGATTCGCGCGCCATCGTCCACAGCGCCTGCAGCGTGTACATCGCGCTGCCGTCGCCTTCCAGCGCGATGACCTTGCGCCTTGGGCAGGCCAGCGCGGCACCCACGGCCACCGGCAGGCCGTAGCCGATCGACCCGCCCATGCTGGTGAGCCAGTCGTGCGGCTCGGCGCCCTGTGTCGCGCCACCAAAGCTGCGGCCCGAGGACACCGCCTCGTCGACGACGATGGCCTGCGGCGGGATCAGCGCGCCCAGCACCTCGGCCACGCCGTCGAGCGTGACCGGTCCCTTCGGCAGGGCCGGACGTTCCAGCCGCGCCACCTGCGCCGGCGCCAGCGCCTGCGCATCCAGTTCGTCGGCCAAGCCCTGCAGCGCGGCGACGATGTCCTGCTCCACGCTGGCCAGCGTGCTGAAGGCGCAACCCGGCGGCGCCAGCAGGCTGGGCTTGCTGGGATAGGCAAAGAAACCAACCGGCGGCTTCGCCCCGACCAGCACGATGTGCGTGAAATCCTTCAACAGCGCCAGCGCACTGTCCACCACATAGGGGATGCGCTGCGTCGCCACCCGCCCCGCCCCACGCTCCAGGCGCGCACTGTTGAATTCGCTGAGCAGGGCGCAGCCGGTACGCGCGGCGATGCGCCCGGCCAGTTGCAGCGCGCTGTCGCGCACGCCCATGCCGCCGAGCAGCAGCGCGACGCGGCCGCCCTGGCGCAGCGCGGCCGCGGCATGGGTGACGGCCTCGGGCGCCACCGCAGCGCGCGCGGTCGCGGCCGGCGCCAGCGCCGGCGCCTCGGCCTCGTTCCAGGCGGTGTCGGCCGGCAGGATCAGCGTGGCGATGCGCCCCGGCGGCGTGCGCGCCACCTGCACCGCCAGCGCGCCGTCGCTCGCGACGTCGCGCGAACTGGCCGAGGTGCGCACCCAGTCGGACATCGGCCGGGCCACGCCGGCCACGTCGGAAGTCAGCGGCGCGTCGTGCGTCAGGTGGTGCGTGGCATGTTCGCCGACGATGTTGACGATGCCCGAGCGCGCCTTCTTCGCGTTGTGCAGGTTGGCCAGGCCGTTGGCCAGGCCCGGGCCCAGGTGCAGCAGCGTCGCCGCCGGGCGTTCGGCCATGCGGTAGTAGCCGTCGGCGGCGCCGGTGACCACGCCCTCGAACAGTCCGAGCACGCAGCGCATGCCCTGCAGCTTGTCGAGCGCGGCCACGAAGTGCATCTCCGAGGTCCCGGGGTTGGTGAAACAGACATTCACGCCGCTGTCCACCAGCGTGCGCACCAGGCTTTCGGCACCGTTCATCGCGCGTTCGTCTCCTTGCACACCAGCCGCCGACTGTACTTGGCAGAATGGCCCGCATGTCGGCCGCTGCCTTCCAGCTTCGCCTAGCCCGCGTGCAGGACGCACCGGGCATCGCCCGCCTGTCGCGCGACCTGATCGAGACCGGCCTGGGCTGGACCTACGATGTCGCCAAGGTCGCGCGCCTCATCGCCGACCCGGAGGTTTCGGCGCTGGTGGCCGTCGATGCGCAGGGCCTGGCGGGTTTTGCGCTGATGCAGTTCGGCGACGAACGTGCGCACCTGGTGCTGCTGGCCGTGCACCCGCGGCGCCAGCGCCAGGGCGTGGCGCGGCGCCTGCTGGGCTGGCTGCTGGCCAGCGCGCGCACGGCGGGCATCGCCGAACTGAGCCTGGAACTGCGCGCGGGCAACGCCGGCGCGCGCGCCTTCTACCGGGCGCTGGGCTTCGACGATGCCGGGCTGCTGCCAGGCTACTACCGCAGCGGCGAAGCCGCCTTGCGCATGCGCCGCGTGCTGCGCCGTGCCACCGAGACCGGCGCGCCCTGGCAGGCGCCGACGCTGCGCCGCCCCTGATCCGGTCTGATTCGTTGCTTGCCTGGCGGCTGCCGACGAGCGCCTGGCGCCACCCGACACACTCGGCGGCCGAGCCCGACGGCGCAGCGCGCGGGTTGGCGCCGGCCATCGGCCAGAATGCACCCATCGCCCGGACTAGCGGCGCATGCCGCCACCTTCGATGCAACGACGACGCGCACTCGGCACCGGAGCAACGCTTCTCGGCGCAGCCTGGGCCGGGTTGCTGTCACCGGCCGCCCGAGCTGCCGGCCTCAAGGCGCTGGGCGTGCCGCGCGCCTTCGACTACGCGCAGCTCAAGGGTCGCGCCCGCGCCTTGGCGACGACCCCCTACCGTGCACCGCCCACCGAGCTGCCGGCCGAGCTGGCAAAACTCGACTGGGACCGCTACCAGGCGATCCGCTTCCGCAACGACCACGCACTGTGGGGCGACGACAAGCTGCGCTTCCAGATCAAGCTGTTCCACCTGGGCCTGTTCTTCAAGCGGCCGGTGCACATCTTCGAGGTACAGGGCGGCCAAGCCCAGGAACTGGCCTACGACCCGGGGATGTTCGACTACGGCAAGAGCGGCCTGGACGGCAGCCGGCAGCCGGCCGATCTGGGTTTCGCGGGCTTTCGCGCCGTCTATCACACCGCGCCCGAGCAGGACATGGTGGCCTTCCTCGGCGCCAGCTACTTCCGCGCGGTCGGCGGCTCGCGTCAGTACGGGCTGTCGGCGCGGGGGCTGGCCATCGACACCGCGCTGCCGCGGCCCGAGGAGTTCCCGGACTTCACCGAGTTCTATCTGGAGCGGCCCGCGCCCACGTCGAGCACCTTGATGGTCTACGCGCTGCTCGACTCGCCCAGCATTGCCGGTGCCTATCGCTTTGCGATCACACCGGGCGAGAACACCGTGATGGACGTGGATGCGGCGCTGTACCCGCGCAAGGCGATCGAGCGACTGGGCATCGCGCCACTGACCAGCATGTACCAGACGGGCGAGAACGACCGGCGCCTGGCCAACGACTGGCGTCCGGAGATCCACGACTCCGACGGCCTGTCGATGTTCAGCGGCAAGGGCGAATGGCTCTGGCGGCCGCTGAGCAACCCGAGCGCACTGCGCTTCAACGCCTTCGCCGACGACAACCCGCGCGGCTTCGGGCTGATGCAGCGCGATCGCAACTTCGAGAACTACCAGGACGACGGCGTGTTCTACGACCGCCGCCCCTCGTTGTGGGTCGAGCCGCGCGGCGGCTGGGGGGCCGGCTCGGTGCAGCTGGTCGAGATCCCGACCGTCGACGAGACCTTCGACAACATCGTTGCCTTCTGGAACCCGGCTGCACCGGTGCAGCCGAATCAGGAAACGCTCTATGCCTACCGCCTGATCTGGGGCGCCGACCCCGCGCCACGGCCGGCGCTGGCGCAGTGCGTGGCCACGCGCACCGGGCTGGGCGGCGTGGTCGGCCAGAAGCGCAACTACTTCTCATGGCGCTTCGCGGTCGATTTCGCCGGCGGCGACCTGGCGCTGGTCGATGCGAAGACCGAGGTCGAAGCCGTGATCAGCGCCGCGCGCGGCAGGGTCGAGATCACGTCGGCAAGGCCGCTGGCTTCGATCCGCGGCTGGCGTGCGATGTTCGACGTGGTGCCGGACGCATCGACCGAGCCGATCACCGTGCGCCTGTTCCTGCGCGCGCGCGGCCAGGCGCTCAGCGAGACCTGGCTGTACGAGTGGACGCCGCCGCCGCTGGCGCAGCGCGGCCTGTACTGACCCCATGGAGCCGGCGCGCGCCCAGACTTCCACCCTGCACAGCATGGCTCGGGTCGAAGCACTGCGCCAAGCCGCCGGACGCAGCGAAACCCCTTGCGGCGATGGCAGCCTCGTATGGCGCCGCTGGGGGCCGCCCGAAGGCCGCCCGGTGCTGCTGCTGCATGGCGGGTCGGGCAGCTGGACCCACTGGGTGCGCAACATCGGGCTGCTGGCGCAAGCCGGCCGGCAGGTGCTGGTGCCGGACATGCCGGGCTTCGGCGAATCTGCCGCGCCGCCCGATGGCCACGATGCCGAGGTGCTGCCCGGCTGGCTGGAGCGCGGCCTGCAGACGCTGGTCGGCCACGCAGCCGTGGACATGGTGGGCTTCTCCTTGGGCGGTCTGGTGGCCGGCTTGTGGGCCCAGGCGCTGCCGCAGCGCGTGGCCCAGCTGGTGCTGGTGGGCAGCCCGGGCCTCAGCGCCGAGGTGCTGCCCCCGCTGGACCTGCGGCGCTGGGACCTCCTGCCCCCCGGCCCGACCTGCGACGCGATACACCGCCACAACCTGCTGACGCTCATGCTGGCGCACGAGGATTCGGCTGCACGCCGCCAACGTCGAGCGCGACCGGTTGCGCCGGCGCCGCCTGATGCTGACCGACGCGCTCGTGCCGGTGCTGGCCGGCCTGGGCTGCCCGCTGCATGGCATCTGGGGTGCGCGGGACGTGCTCTACCGCCACCGCCTGCCGTTGATCGCACAGGTGCTGTCGCGGGCGCCGGGCTTCCGCTCGCTGGAGCTGCTGCCACAGGCAGGCCATTGGGTGCAGTTCGAGGCGGCGGACGAATTCAACGCCGCATTGGCCCGCGCTCTGGCGCCGGCTGCAGCCTTGAGAAAGCGCTGATCGATACGGCCCGATTCCTGCATGCGTACAGAGCCATGAAGCACCGTCGTGGACCGATCGAGCAGCCGAGCTTTGCCAGCGACGAGTTTGCGCAGAATCGAGATCAATCGGAGCTGAATCTGCCGCATCATGAAAATCGGCCTGCCGCGCCGAAGAGGCGTTGCTGGATGCGACATTGATCAGCGCCTCCGGGCGGGCCGCGCATCTGCGCATCTGCGCATCTGCGTTAGTCTGACGACATCGATCACCAAGCGACCCGACTTGATGAAGACCTATCGCATCGAAGTACAGCGCATCAAGAGCATGTCCAACGCGCATGGCATGTTGCACGCGCAGGTCGACGCCGCGGTGCTGCCGGCGATGCCCAAGGAGGACGGCACGCCCACCAGCTGGCTGAGCCTGAGCGAAGAATCGGCGCGCACGCTGCAGCTGCTGCTGAAGGCGCAGTTCGCGCAGATCGACGGGCGCAAGGCGCGCAGCCAGCGATGAGCGCGCCGGGCCGCCCCATGCGCGAAGGCTCCCGCCCGGTGGGAGCGCGCGCAGCGCCCAGGGTGCGCCCTTGAGCGCGGACGACGCGCTGCTGGCGCGGGCAGCAGCCTTCGCACGCGAGGTGGTCATGCCCGGCGCGCCGCGCTGGGAGGCCGAACGGCGCATCGCGCGCGAGGCCATTGCCGCTGCGGCCGACATCGGCCTCACCGGGCTCGAAGTGCCGCTGGCCTGGGGTGGCCTGGGACTGGGCTATGCCGTCAAGGCGCGGGTGGCCGAGATCCTGGGCGCGGCGGACTTCGGCTTCACGATGTCGCTGCTGAACACGCACAACATCGCCGCCAAGCTGGCGCGCGAGGCGCCGCCCGAGCTGGCGCGCCGGTACCTGCCGGATTTGCTGTCCGGCCGGCGCCTGGGCTGCACCGCGCTGACCGAGCCGAGCGCGGGTTCGGACTTCGGCGCCATCGTCACCGCGGCCACACGCACGCCGCAAGGCTGGCGCCTCGACGGCGCGAAGGCCTGGATCACCAATGCCGCGCAAGCCGAGGTGATCGTGCTCTATGCGCAGACCGCAGCCGGCAGCGGCGGCCGCGGCATTGCCTGCTTCCTCGTCGATGCACAGCGCCCCGGTTTCGTGCGCGAGCCGGCCTTCGCGCTGACCGGCCAGCATGCGATCGGCGCCGGTGGCTTCCGCCTGGAGGGCTATCTGGCGACGGACGCGGAGATGCTGCAGCCGCCGGGCCGGGCCTTCAAGTCGGCGCTGGCGTCGATCAACGGTGCGCGCTGCTACATCGCGGCGATGTGCAACGGTATGGTCGGCGAGGCGCTGCGCGTGGCGCTCGACCATGGCCGGACGCGTCAGGCCTTCGGCAGGCCGCTGGCGGATCACCAGGGCTGGCGCTGGCGCCTGGCCGAGGCTTCGACCGAACTGGCGGCGTCTCGGCTGCTGGTGGCGCAGACCGCCGCGCAGATCGAAGCCGGCGCCGATGCGCAGCTGGCGGCGGCGCAGGCCAAGCTCTTCGCCACGCGTCTGGCCGAAAGGCAACTGCCGGTGCTGGCGCAGGCGATGGGCGCGGAGGGCTTGCGCGAGATCCATCCCTTCGGCCGCCACCTGGCCGGCGCGCGCGTGGCCAGCTTCGTCGACGGCTCCAGCGAGATGCTGCTGGAGCGCATTGCCGCGCTGCAACGCAATCCCTAGTTGCGGAAATCATCACCCCGGAAAACCCCAAGGCATAAATCGGTGTGCTCATACGTAATCCCTGTTCAATCCCAACCCCTTGGAGTCGTTCCCATGCGTCCTGCCCGTGTTCTGACGATGGCAGCCACTGCCAGCCTGCTGCTTGCCTCCTGCGCCTCGACCACAACGGGCAAGGACCCGATGAGCTTCTTCATCACCAGCACCGGCAGCGGCAAAGGCGCCGACCTGGGCGGGCTGGCCGGTGCCGATGCGCTGTGCCAGAAGTTGGCCGCTTCCGTAGGGGCGGGCGGCAAGACCTGGCGTGCCTACCTCAGCGTGCCCGGCACCTTCCCGTCGGCGACCAATGCGCAGGGTGTGGCGTCGGTCAACGCGCGCGACCGCATCGGTACCGGCCCCTGGTACAACGCCAAGGGTCAGCTGATCGCCAGCGACCTGCACAACCTGCACGAGGGCAACAACATCAGCAAGGAGACGGCGCTCGACGAGAAAGGCAATATCGTCAGGGGCCGCGGTGACACGCCGAACGAACACGACATCCTCACCGGCTCGCGCGCCGACGGCACGGCCTTCGCGCCGCAGACCGACACCACCTGCAAGGCCTGGACGAGCAGCAGCGAGGGCTCGGCCATCGTCGGCCACCACGACCGCACGGGTCCTCTGCCGGAGAACTGGGCCAAGAGCTGGAACTTCTCGCACCAGTCGGCCGGCTGCAGCCAGGAGGCGCTGGTGCGTACCGGCGGCTCGGGGCGGCTGTACTGCTTCGCGGCGAACTGACAAGGCGGGGGGCTGCGACGGCTCCCCGGCTGCCGTTTCAGGTGCGCGGCTTCGGGCCTTGTGTGCTGTGCTTCGCGCAAGCGCTTCAGCATGAAGCGCCCAGCTTCGATGGCTGCGGTGGCAGCCAGCGGCCCAGACAGGCCGCGCGCGATGCAGGCGGCGTTTACGAAAGTGCCGATGCCCGGCGTATCGAGGATGGCCTCGGCACGCGTGGTCTTGCCTGCGCCGTTCGGTGCCGCGAATACTGCGGCCCGTGGACTTTGGCGGGAGCTGGTGTGCTTACTTCGCCCAGCCGTCTTTCAGCGCGGTGATGCGGTTGAACACCGGCGCCGCGGCCGCATGGTCCTTGCGGTCGGCGACGAAGTAGCCGTGGCGCTCGAACTGGAACTTGTCGTCGGCATTGGCGCCGGCCAGCGACGGCTCGAGCCAGCCGCGCACCACCTTCTTGCTGCCCGGGTTGAGGCAGCTCTTGAAGTCGCGCCCGGCGGCGTCGGGCTGGGCTTCGGTGAACAGCCGGTCATACAACCGCAACTCGGCCGGCAACGCATCGTGCACCGCCACCCAGGTGAGCACGCCCTTGGTCTTGACGGCATCCGCGCCCGGCGTGCCGCTGCGCGTGTCGGGCACCAGCGTGGCATGGACCTCGGCGATGCTGCCGTCGAAGTTCTTGCTGAGGCCCGTGCACTGGATGATGTAGCCGTACTTCAGCCGCACCACGCTGCCGGCGATCTTCGCGCCCTTGCCGTCGAAGCGCGGCGGGCTCAGCCGGTGATAGCCCTTCAGCGGCTCTTCCATGAAGTCCTCGCGCTCGATCCAGAGCTCGGGGCCGAGCGTGAAGTGGCGTTGCCCGCGCTCCGGCTGGCCGGGGTGCAGCGGCGCGGTGCAGGGCAGCGTCTGGCCCTTGCCGATGACCTGGTCCCAGTTGCTCAGCACCAGTTTCAGCGGGTCGAGCACGGCCATGGCGCGCGGCGCCTTGGTGTCCAGGTCCTCGCGCAGCGCGATGTCGAGTGAAGCGTAGTCGATCCAGCCACCGGCCTTGCTGACGCCGCTGCGCTCGGCCAGCGCTCGCAGGCTCTCGGGCGTGTAACCGCGCCGGCGCATGCCGACGAGGGTAGGCAAACGCGGATCGTCCCAGCCGTCGACGATGCCTTCTTCGACCATCTGCCGCAGCTTGCGCTTGCTGGTGACGATGTACGTCAGGTTCAGGCGCGCGAACTCGTACTGCTTGGGCAGCGGCTGCGCCAGCAGGCCGAGTTCGGCCAGCCGTTCCAGCACCCAGTCGTAGAAGGGGCGCTGGTCCTCGAACTCCAGCGTGCAGATGCTGTGGGTGATGTTCTCCAACGCGTCTTCCAGCGGGTGCGCGTAGGCATACATCGGGTAGATGCACCAGCGCTCGCCGGTGTTGTGGTGCGTGGCGCGCTTGATGCGGTACAGCGTCGGGTCGCGCAGGTTGATGTTGGGCGAGGCCATGTCGATCCTGGCGCGCAGCACCATCGCGCCGTCGGCATGCGCGCCGTCGCGCATCTCGCGCAGGCGCGCCAGGTTCTGCTGCGGCGTGCGGTCGCGGAACGGGCTGTTCGTGCCCGGCGTGGCGAAATCGCCGCGGTTGACGCGCATTTCGTCCGCGCTCTGTTCGTCCACGTAGGCCAGGCCAGCCTCGACCAGCACCTCGGCGGCGCGGTACATGAAGTCGAAATAGTCGCTGGCGTAGTACAGATGCTCGGTGGTCACGCCGTCGTAGGACGCGCGCCAGTCGTAGCCCAACCAGTGCACCATCTCGATGATGGCGTCGACGTACTCCTGCTCCTCCTTCTCGGGGTTGGTGTCGTCGAAGCGCAGGTGGCAAACTCCGCCGTACTGCTGCGCCAGGCTGAAGTTCAGCCAGATGCTCTTGGCATGGCCGACGTGCAGATAGCCATTGGGCTCGGGCGGGAAGCGGGTGCGGATGCGTGCTGGGTCGGCGGGACCGGCCGCCTGGTGCGCGGCATCGCCGGGCGAGCCAGCGAAGCGGCGCGTTGCGTAGGTGCCGGCCTCGAGATCGCGCTCGATCACGGCGCGCAGGAAGTTGCTGGGCTTGGCGAGATCTTCTTTGGTGGGCGCGGACATGCATCGATTCTATCGACGCCCCCTCAAGCAAATGTGGCTTCGCCACTTTGCTTGACCCCCACGGGGGGCGGGCCGGGCGCAGCCCGGACCTGGGGCGCTCATCGGCCGTCGCGCAGGCGCGCCATCTCGCGTTCCAGCATACGCTCGTGCAGGCCTTCGCCCTGCAGGCTGGCAAAGGTGAGGATGCCGTGGATCGCCAGCCCCAGGCCCCAGCCGGCCAGCGGCCACAGGTGCCAGCGGTGGCCGCCGGTGGCCAGATCGATGGCCGCCAGGCCCAGATTGACGAGCACGAACACGCTCGCATGAATGAGGAAGCCCATCTTCAGCTTGACGCGGCGCAGCGCGCGTTGCTGGATGGGCTCGCGGTGGGTGGAAGACATCGTCCGCTCCTTTGGGGTTGAGGTTTCAAGAGGCCATGCCGCTCAGCGGCGTGCCCCACAACAGGCTGCCCAGGAAGCGCCCCGGCAGCAGCGTGAACACACCGGCGATCAGGCAGCCGCCGATGAACAAGCCCTGCATCACCCGGCGATGGCCGCGCACGTTGCCGCGGCGGATGTGCCAGATGGCCAGCGGCAGCATCACCGCAACGAAGAGCGTGAAGCCGTGGATCGGCGTGTAGCCCCACAGGTTGGGCAGCCGGTAGTCGCGGATGAAGGCGCTGGCCAGCGCGGTGCTGCCCATCAGCGCGACCCACATCCAGCCCAGCCTGCGGTGGCTCCAGGTGCCCTTGCGCCGGCCGAGGATGACGATGCCGAGCGCCAGCGCGCCGATCGCCGTGGCCAGGTGGAAGAAGATCAGCGGGTGGCGCTGCAGCAGGTCGAGCAGGGCATTCATGGGCGCTTGTCCTCGACCGTGGCCGCGACCACGGCGCGCACGGCCACCGGGTCCAGCGTCAGACCGATGTGGTTCACGCCCGGCAGCAGCAGTGTCACCGGCAGGTCCTTGCCTTCGGCCTGGAACACCGCGGCGAAACGCTCGGCATGGAAGGCTTCGTCCTGCTCGCCGGCCAGCAGCCGCATCGGCTGCCGGGTGCTGCGGATGCTGGAGCGCCAGTCGGCACGCGGGCGGAAGTTGCTGGCCAGTGCATAGCCGTAGCTGGGTGTCAGCAGCGCCTTGGCCCGGTCGTTGAGCGCAAAGCGCGTCACCGGCAGCGTGCCGAAGGTCTGCACGCCCACGGCGTCCAGCAGGCTCAGCGCGACGATGCGCGGGATGCCGACGCTGACCCAGCCGCCGCTGTCGGGCGATAGGTGGGCGCGTCCTGGCTGATAAAGGGCGACAGCAGCAGGTACCGGTCGAACAGCGTCTGGCGCTCGCCGGCGGCCACGCGCAGCGCAAAGCCGCCGCCGGACGAGAAGCCGGCCAGCGTGGCCGGGCGCGCCGGCTGCACGCTGCGCATGAAGTCTTCCAGGTCATCGTCGAGCTGGCCGACGTAGGCGATCTGCCCACGGACGCCCGATTCACCGTGGCCACGCATGTCCAGCGCATAGGCGGCCAGGCCGGATGCAGCCAGCGCGCGCGCCAGCACGTGCATGCCGGCGCCGCGGGCCGACGAACCATGGACCAGCACGACGCTGCCGCGCGGCGTGCCCTGCGGCGCATAGGCGCGGTAGGCCAGCGGTGTGCCGTCGCGGGCGGTGAACTGCCGGGCCGCGGGCAGGTCGCTGAAATCGGCCTGCTTGAAGGGGTCGTTGATGCTGGCCATTGGCGCCGGCTCGCCCGGCCCGCCGAAGGCGATGGCGCCGGCCAGCAACAGCAGCGCCACCAGGGGCAGAGCGATGAGAAGCTTGGTCATGGGGGGCGCGGTTGCTGTGTCGATGGCGCCAGTGTCGGCCGCACGGCCGTGCCCGAGTGGGGCGGCGCGATCAAACGACGGTGGCGGCGACGAAGCGCCGGCGCGGCGCCGCAGGACGCGGCGGCAACGGCGCTACATGCCCTTGAACAGGTGCGCGTACAGGCGGCTGACGGTCAGCGTCTCGCTGCGGCCCTTCAGCGCCAGCAAGGCCTTGCCCGACTCGTCGCGCCGCGCGCTGGCGATGCAGCGCGCCTGCACCACGGTGCCGCGGTGCACCTGCCAGAAGACGGCCGGGTCCAGCTGCGGCAGCAGCTCGCGCAGCGACAGGCGGATCAGGTGTTCGCGCTCGGCCGTCACCACGCGCAGGTACTTGTCGGCGGCCTCGAAGTAGATCACCTCGGACACCGGCACCAGGTGCACGGTGCTGCCCACCTGCGCCTGGATCAGCTGCAGCCGCGGCACGGGCGGCGGTGCGGTCGCGCCGAGCAGCGCACGCAACTGCGCCACGCTGGTCTGCAGCTCCTGCGCCGCGCCCTGGCGCGTGGCCAGCGTGCGCTGCAGCCGCCGTACGCAGGCGGCGAGCCGCTCGCGATCCACCGGCTTGAGCAGGTAGTCCACCGCCTGCGCGTCGAAGGCCTGCAACGCGTACTGGTCGTAGGCGGTGACGAACACCAGCAGCGGGAAGTACGGGCCATCGGCGTCATCCGGCCAGTCCTCGGCCAGCGCGCGCGCCGCCTCCAGGCCGCTGAGGCCGGGCATGCGGATGTCCAGGAAACACAGCGTGGGCTTCAAGGCCAGCGTCTGCTCCACCGCCTGCGCGCCGTCGCCGGCCATCGCCACCACCTGCAGCTCGGGCCACAGCCGGGCCAGGTCGGCACGCAGCCCGGCGGCGAGCAGCGGTTCGTCCTCGGCGATCAGTGCGGTGGGTGCGGCCACGGCTGCAGCGGCAGGCGAATGCGCGCCAGTGTGCCGCCGCCGGCGGCGTCCTGCAGTTCCAGGCTGGCGCGCTTGCCGTACAGCGTGCGCAGCCGCTCGCGCACCTGCTGCAGGCCGAAGTGCATGTCGCCTGCCGCGCCGGACGCGCCGAGGCCGACGCCGCTGTCGTGCACGCTCAGCAGCAGCCACTCGCCGTCACGCGCGGCACGCACCTCGATGTGGCCACCGGCGATCTGCGGCTCCAGGCCGTGCTTGATGCTGTTTTCCACCAGCGGCTGCAGCAGCAGCGGCGGCACGCCCATGTCGCGCAGCCCGTCGGGCAG
>CAYUPF010000036.1:5951-26634 GCA_964446545.1 uncultured Rubrivivax sp. | reverse complement strand
GCACATGGTCCTCGCAGCGGATGAAGTAGGGCAGCACGTCGCGCCAGCCCCAGCCTGCGTTGCCCAGGTCGCGCCAGTGCTCGAAGTCGTGCGGGTCGCCGCGGATGACGACCATGGCGTTGATTGCGCTCGATCCGCCCAGGCCTTTGCCTCGCTGGCACAGGATGCTGCGCAGCGCGTAGCCACTCTGCGCGGTCGTCGAGTAGCCCCAGTTCTCCTCGCGGTCCCAGAGCAGCGGCCACCGGCTGGGCTGGCGCACTGCGCCCGAGTCGCCGTCGCCGCCGGCCTCGATCAGCGTTACTCGGCAGGCCGGGTCTTCCGACAGGCGAGCGGCCAGCACGCAGCCGGCGGAACCGGCACCGACGATCACGATGTCCGAGCCATTGGCCATGAGCCCCTCCGCGGCGGAGTCGCGCGCTACGGTCGTTCGCGTTGCGCTCCCATGCAGCGCATTTGACCCGCCGGACTGCCGATGGGCAAGACAGGCCGCCTGGCAATTTCGCCTGCTTCGTCAACATTGATGATGTACCTGTCGCACAGGCGAGCACCGCTTCAGCCGTCCGTTCACAAACTTCGACTCGACCAGGGCACACACCCAGTTCACCGATGGCCAGGCCACTACGGACTCACCGCACTGGCGCCAAGTCCTTCAAGGACGATGGGCTGACCTGAGATCGTCACCCGTCGACGGTTCGCGCGTGCACAAGATTGGAGGTCGACCAGCAAGCCCATCGACTGGCGTCTGGCGTACATCGTGCTGATCCTGCCAAGGACTGGATGGCTCCTATGGCGTCCGTCGCGAACTGCAGTTTGTGGCCGACAGCGTGAGAAGGCCCACCTGGGCCCAATGACAACAGCGCGCCGACACACGCCACTCGCCGTCCGTCTCTCAAGCTCGAATGGGTGTCAGATGACCCGCGAGAAGCGCTCGCGCAGCTGGTCGCTCTGCAGCCAGCGGTCGAAGACCATCGCCACCGCGCGCACCACGTACCAGCCGGTGGCGGTGACCTGCACCGCGCCGGGCTCGATCTCCACCAGACCGGCCTCGACCATCGGCTGCAGCGCTTCGATCTCGCGCGCGAAGTATTCGCGCATGTCGACCAGGTGCGCCAGCGCGATCGATTCGAACTCGACGCGGCCCTGGCACATCAGCGCCATGATCACCGCGCGGCGCAGCACGTCGTCGCGCGTCAGCGATATGCCACGCTGCACCGGCAGCTGGCCCTGGCGCAAGGCGTCGTAGTACTCGGGCAGCGTCTTCGCGTTCTGGTAGTAGTTGGCGCCGACCTTGCCGATGGCCGACACGCCCAGGCCGATCAGGTCGCAGTCGGGCTGCGTGCTGTAGCCCTGGAAGTTGCGGTGCAGCCGGCCCTGGCGCTTGGCCACCGCCAGCGCGTCGTCGGGCAGCGCGAAGTGGTCCATGCCGACGTAGTGGTAGCCGCGGCCCAGGAAGCCGGCGATGGCATCGCCCAGCATGGCCACGCGCTGCGCCGCATCGGGCAGCTCGGCGGCGACGATGCGCCGCTGCGGCTTGAAGCGCTGCGGCAGGTGCGCATAGGCATACAGCGCGATGCGGTCGGGGCGCAGTTCGCCGATCTGCTGCACGGTGCGGGCAAAGCTCTGAGGTGTCTGCCGCGGCAGACCGTAGATCAGGTCGGCATTGATGGACTTGAAGCCCAGCCCGCGCGCCGCCAGCATCAGCTCGCGCACGCTTTCGTAGGGCTGTACGCGGTGCACCGCAAGCTGCACCTGTGCGTCGAAGTCCTGCACGCCGAAGCTGATGCGGTTGAAGCCGAGCACACGGCAATGGGCCAGCCGCGCGGGCGTGACGGTGCGCGGATCGACCTCGATCGACATCTCGGTGCCGTGGTCGATGTGGAAGGCACGGTGCAGCGACGCGACCACGCGCTGCAGCTCGGCATCGGACAGGAAGGTCGGCGACCCGCCGCCGAAATGCAGCTGCGACACCCGCTCGCCGGCTCGCACCTGCGCCACCACCAGGCCGATTTCGCTGTCCAGCGCATCCAGGTATTCGGCCGCGCGCTCGTGATGCTTGGTGATGACCTTGTTGCAGGCGCAGTAGTAGCACACCGATTCGCAGAACGGGATGTGCACGTACACCGACAGCGGCGCTCCTCTGCCGCCGGCACCGACCAGCGCACGCTGCTGCAGCACGTAGCGCAACTCGGCCGGGCCGAAGGCCTCGACGAAGCGGTCGGCCGTGGGATAGGAGGTGTAGCGCGGGCCCGGCGCATCGAAGCGGCGCAGCAGCGCTTCGGGCAGCAGGGGGGCGGCTTCGGTGCGGCTGCGCTCGGTGGTGACGGTCATGGCCGGGCATGGTGCATGAAGGTCGCGCCGTTGTTCTTGACCGAGCGCAAGCCCGGGCCGCTGTGCGCACCGAACAATGGCGGCATGAGTTCCACCATCAGCGTGTCGCCGGTCAAGGCTACGGAGTTCAAGGTCGCCTGCTCCAACTGCAATCTGCGCGAGCTGTGCCTGCCGGTGGGCATTTCCGAGCCCGAACTCGAGCGCCTGGACACGCTGGTCGCCACGCGCCGCTCGCTGCGCCGCGGCGAGTTGCTGTTCCGCAGCGGCGACCCCTTCGAATCGCTGTATGCGGTGCGCACCGGCTTTTTCAAGACCCGCGTGTCCTCGCAGGACGGGCGCGACCAGGTCACCGGCTTCCAGATGGCCGGCGAGTTGCTCGGCCTGGACGGCATCGGCGCCGAGCGCCACACCTGCGACGCGGTGGCGCTGGAGGATTCGCAGGTCTGCGTCATCCCCTACGCGCAGCTCGAGGCGCTGTCGCACGAGTTCACCGAGCTGCAGCGCCAGTTCCACAAGATCATGAGCCGCGAGATCGTGCGCGACCATGGCGTGATGCTGTTGCTGGGCAGCATGCGTGCCGAAGAGCGGCTCGCCGCCTTTTTGCTGAACCTGACGCAGCGGCTGCGCGCGCGCGGCTTCTCGCCGTCGTCGTTGGTGCTGCGCATGACGCGCGAGGAGATCGGCACCTACCTCGGCCTGAAGCTGGAGACGGTGAGTCGCTGTTTCTCGAAGTTCCAGGAAAACGGCATCCTCGCCGTCAGGCAGCGCCGCATCCAGGTGCTGGACCCGGCCGCCCTGCAAAGCATCGTCGGCAGCGTCCAGGTCTGAGCGGCCGAAAGCTGCGGCAGCGCCGGGTCGCCTAGACTCTGCGCCGATGTCCCTATTCTTCCTGCTCGTTCTGCCCTTCGTGGGCTGCGTGGTCGCCGCGCTGCTGCCGACCAGCGCGCGCAACCTCGAATCGCTGTGGGCCGCCGCCGTGGCGCTGGCGCTGGCGCTGCCGCTGGCGCTGATGTACCCCGAGGTGCGCGACGGCGGCGTGATCGCCGAGCGCATCGCCTGGCTGCCCAGCCTGGGCGTGAACCTGGTGGTGCGCCTGGACGGCTTCGCCTGGATGTTCGCGATGCTGGTCAGCGCCATGGGCTTGCTGGTCATCGTCTACGCGCGCTACTACCTGTCGCCCGACGACCCGGCGGCGCGCTTCTACTCGCTGCTGCTGGGCTTCATGGGCGCGATGCTCGGCGTCGTCATCTCCGGCAACTTGGTGCAGCTGGTGGTGTTCTGGGAGCTGACCAGCGTCTTCAGCTTCCTGCTGATCGGCTACTGGACACACCGCAAGGACGCACGCCGCGGCGCGCGCATGGCCTTCACCGTCACCGCCACCGGCGGGCTGGCGCTGCTGGCCGGTGTGCTGCTGCTCGGCCACATCGTCGGCAGCTACGAACTCGATGCGGTGCTGGCCGCCGGCGACGTGGTGCGTGCGCATGCGCTGTATCCGCTGACGCTGGCGTTGGTGCTGCTGGGTGCGCTGACCAAGAGCGCGCAGTTTCCCTTCCACTTCTGGCTGCCGCATGCGATGGCCGCGCCGACGCCGGTGTCGGCCTACCTGCATTCGGCGACCATGGTCAAGGCCGGCGTGTTCCTGCTGGCGCGGCTGTGGCCGGTGCTGGCCGGCACCGACGCCTGGTTCTGGACCGTCGGCGGCGCCGGCCTGGCGACGCTGCTGCTCGGCGCCTATGCGGCCATGTTCCAGAACGACCTGAAGGCCCTGCTCGCCTATTCCACCATCAGCCATCTCGGGCTGATCACGCTGCTGCTGGGGCTGAACAGCCCGCTGGCGGCAGTGGCCGCGGTCTTCCACATGATGAATCACGCGACCTTCAAGGCCTCGCTGTTCATGGCGGTGGGCATCATCGACCACGAAACCGGCACGCGCGACATGCGTCGGCTGGACGGGCTGTACCGCAGCATGCCGATCACCGGCACGCTGGCCATCGTGGCCTGTGCGGCCATGGCCGGCGTGCCGCTGCTCAACGGCTTCCTGTCGAAGGAGATGTTCTTCGCCGAGACGGTGTTCGTCAGCGCGCACCCGGCCATCGAATACGGTTTGCCGGCGCTGGCCACGTTGGCCGGTGTGTTTGCGGTGGTGTATTCGCTGCGCTTCGGCCACGATGTGTTCTTCGGCCCGGCGGCACGCGATCTGCCCCGCCAGCCGCATGAGCCGGTGCACTGGATGCGCGTACCGGTGGAACTGCTGGTGCTGGCCTGCGTGGTCGTCGGCGTGCTGCCGGCCTGGTCCATAGGCGCCTTGCTGGCCACCGCGGCGCAGCCGGTGGTCGGCGCTGCGCTGCCGGCCTACAGCCTGGCGGTGTGGCACGGCTTCAATGCGCCGCTGCTGATGAGCCTGATCGCCACCCTCGGCGGCACGCTGCTGTACCTGCGCTTCGCCCAGGCCTTCAAGCGGCGCGCGCGCCGCAGCGCGCCGGGGCTGCTGGGCCTGGACGGCCGGCGCGTCTTCGAAGCCCTGCTGGCCGCGGTGTCGGACCTGTCGCGCCGCCTTGCGCGAGCGCTGGGCACGCGCCGGCTGCAGCCGCAGATGCTGTGGCTGGTGCTGATTGCCGCTCTGGCCGGCCTGGCCTCCTCGCTGATCGTGCCGCTGACCTGGGGCGACCGCACGCGCATTCCGGTAGCGCCGGGCTTTGCACTGCTGTGGCTGATCGGCGGCGCCTGCGCCATCGGTGCCGCGCGGCAGGCACGCTTCCACCGCTTGGCGGCGCTGATCATGCTGGGCGCGGTGGGCCTGGTGCTGTGCATCACCTTCGCCTGGTTCTCGGCGCCCGACCTGGCGCTGACGCAACTGGCGGTGGAGGTGGTGACGATCGTGCTGTTCCTGCTGGGCCTGCGCTGGATGCCCAAGCGCATCGAGCCCGAGCATCCGAGCGTGGCGCCGCGCGCGCGCTGGCGCCGCCGGCGCGACCTGCTGCTCGCCTTGTTCATCGGCATCGGCCTGGCCGCGCTGTCCTTCGCGTTGCAGACGCGCCAGGCGCCGCTGTCGATCTCGCCCTACTTCCTGGAATATGCGCTGCCGGTGGGCGGCGGCAGCAACGTGGTCAACGTCATGCTGGTGGACTTCCGCGCCTTCGACACGCTGGGTGAGATCACGGTGCTGGGCATCGTCGGCCTCACCGTCTATGCGCTGCTGCGGCGCTTTCGCCCACCGCGCGAGACGCAGCAGTTGCCCGAGCAGCAGCGCCTGGCACTCGAGCTGGCCGGGCGGGACCTGGCCGACCGAAGCTTCGAGGTCAACCGGCTGCAGGAATACCTGGAAGTGCCGGCGGTGCTGGTGCGGCTGCTGCTGCCAGTGGCGGCACTGTTCGCCTTCCACCTGTTCATGCGCGGCCACAACGAGCCCGGCGGCGGCTTCGTCGCCGGGCTGGTGGTGGCCATCGCCTTCATTGCGCAGTACATGGTGGGTGGCACGCGCTGGGTCGAAGAACGCATGCGGCTGCTGCCGCCGCGCTGGATCGGCTTCGGCCTGATGGCGGCGCTGTTCACCGGACTGGGCTCGCTGGCGCTGGGCTATCCCTTCCTGACCACGCACACCGCGCACGTGCACTGGCCGTGGGTCGGCGAGGTGCACCTGCCCACCGCGGCGATCTTCGACCTCGGCGTGTTTGCGGTGGTGGTCGGCGCCACGCTGCTGATGCTGACGGCCATCGCCCACCAGTCATTGCGCGCGCAGCGCCGCGGCAGCGTCGAACCGGAAAGCGGGGCCGGCTGATGGAGGTGATCATCGCGCTCGCGATCGGGGTGATGGCCGGCGCCGGCGTGTGGCTGCTGCTGCGTCCGCGCACCTTCCAGGTGCTGATCGGGCTGTCGCTGCTGTCCTATGCGATCAACCTGTTCATCTTCAGCGTCGGCAGCCTGTCGGTGAACGAGGAGCCGATCGTGCGCCCCGGCCTGGCGCCCACGCTGGCCAACTACACCGACCCGCTGCCGCAATCGCTGGTGCTGACGGCCATCGTCATCGGCTTCGCCACCACGGCGCTGTTCCTGGTGGTGCTGCTGGCACTGCGCGGCCTGTCCGGCGGCGACCACGTGGACGGCCGCGAGGAGCAGCCCTGATGCCGTGGTCGGACCACCTGATCGTCGGCCCGGTGCTGCTGCCGCTGGCCACCGCGGCGCTGATGCTGCTGCTGGGCGATGGCCGGCGCGACCTCAAGGCGCTGCTCAACGTGCTGTCGACGACGCTGGGCCTGGCGATGGCGGTGGCGCTGCTGCTGCGCGTGCAGGCCGACGGGCCGGCAGCCTTCGGCGTGTACCTGCCCGGCAACTGGGCGGTGCCCTACGGCATCGTGCTGGTAGCCGACCGGCTGTCAGCGCTGATGGCGGTGCTGGCCGGCAGTGTCGGGCTGGCCGCGCTGCTGTTCGCGCTGGCACGCTGGCAGCGTGCCGGCGTGTACTTCCACACGCTGTTCCAGCTGCAGTTGATGGGGCTGTACGGCGCTTTCCTCACCGCCGACCTGTTCAACCTGTTCGTCTTCTTCGAGGTGCTGCTGGCCGCGAGCTATGGCCTGCTGCTGCACGGCGGCGGGCTCGAGCGCGTGCGCGCCGGGCTGCACTACATCGCCGTCAATCTGGTGGCTTCGCTGCTGTTCCTGATCGGCGTGGCCGTGCTGTACGGCGTGACCGGCACGCTGAACATGGCCGACATCGCGCACAAGCTGACGCTGGTGCCGGTCGCCGACCGCGGGCTGGCGCATGCCGGCGCCGCCATCCTGGCCATCGCCTTCCTCGCCAAGGCGGCGCTGTGGCCGCTGAACTTCTGGCTGCCGCCGGCCTATGCCGCCGCCAGCGCACCCGCCGCCGCGGTGTTTGCCATCCTCACCAAGGTGGGCGTGTACGCGGTGCTGCGGCTGTGGACGCTGTGCTTTCCGGCCGACGCAAGCGTCTCGGCCGAGTTCGGCGACCGCGTGCTGGTGTGGGGCGGCATCGCTACGCTGGCCTACGGCGCCATCGGCATGATGGCCTCGCAGCAGCTGGCGCGGCTGGCCGGTTACAGCGTCATCGCCTCGTCGGGCACGCTGATCGCGGCCATCGGTTTCGACGTGCCGGCGCTGAGCGGCGCGGCGCTGTATTACCTGGCCAGCTCCACGCTGGCGGCCTGTGCACTGTTCCTGCTGGTGGAGCTGCTGGAGCGCTCGCGCGAGGTGGAGGTCGCACCCCCCGAGATGGACGACGGCAACGACCGGCTGCCCGCCTTCTTCGATATCGAACCGCCGGACCACATGAACCTGGACGACGACGAGGTGGCGCTGATCGGCCGCGCCATCCCGGCGGCGCTGGCCTTCCTGGGCGTGGCCTTCGCACTGTGCGCCATGGTTGTCTCCGGCTTGCCGCCGCTGGCCGGCTTCGTCGCCAAGCTGGGCATGCTCAGCGTGCTGCTCGAACGGCCCGGGCCGGCCGCCTGGACGCTGTTCACGTTGCTGCTGGTGTCCGGCCTGTCGGCGACCATCGCACTGCTGCGTGTCGGCGTGCGCCACTTCTGGACGGCGCAGGACCGCGTGGCACCGCGCCTGCGCGTGGCCGAGACGCTGCCGATCGCCGCGCTGCTGGCGGCGACCGTGGCCCTGGTGCTGCAGGCCGATGCGGCGTTGGCCTACACCCGCGCCACCGCCGAAATGCTGCACGAGCCGACGCGCTACATGCAGGCCGTGATGTCGGCACGGCCGCTACCGCAGCCCACGCTGGGTGTCCCATGAAGCTGCTGCGCCGCGTGCTGCCCTCCCCCTGGCTGTCGCTGGGTCTGTTCGGCGGCTGGCTGCTGCTGACGCGCAGCGTCAGCCTCGGCCAGGCACTGCTGGGTCTGCTCGTCGCCGTCGTGGCGCCGCTGCTGACGGCACCGCTGCGCCCGCGCCCTGGGCCGCTGCGTCACTTCGGCACGCTGTTTCGGCTGATCGTTCGCGTCGGCGCCGATGTCCTGCGTTCGGCCATCCAGGTCGGCCTCGGCGTCGTGCGCACACGGCGCCGGCCGCCGCGCGGCAATTTCGTGGTCGTGCCGCTGGAGCTGCGCGACGAACATGCGCTGGCGGCGCTGGCGATGATCACGACGGTGATTCCCGGCACGGTCTGGACCGAGTTGGCCCCCGACCGCAGTGCACTGCTGTTGCACGTCTTCGATCTGGCGGACGAGGCCGCCTTCATCGCGCACTTCAAGCGCGACTACGAACACCCGCTGAAGGAGATCTTCGAATGAGCGCGTATGGCCGCTCCAAAGCGCTCATCGCGCAGCGCGCAGCGCGCAGGGAGATCCTATGAGCCCGCTGCTGACGCTGGCGATCGCGGTGACGCTGGTGATGTACGTGGCCGCGATGGCGCTGGGCCTGTGGCGGCTGTTGCGCGGCCCGACGGCACAGGACCGCGTGCTGGCGCTGGACTTCCTCTATGTCGTCGGCATGCTGATCATGCTGGTGCTGGCGATCCGCCACGATAGCGAGATGTACTTCGAAGGAGCGATGCTGATGGTGCTGTTCGGCTTCGTCAGCTCGGTGGCGCTGGCCAAGTTCCTGCTGCGCGGGGAGGTCATCGAATGAACGCCGCACGGCCGCTGCAAAGGCGCCCGCGCCAACCGCGAGACGCGGTTGGCCTTCGTGCCGTCCAGGTCCGCGCAGGCGAACCTGGAGCCGCGGCACTCAGCCCCCTTGGGGTGCCGGGCCGCAGCTCCCGGAGGGTCGCATGAACATGCCTGAATGGCCCGAAATCGTCGTCGCGCTGCTGCTGCTGGCCAGCGGCGTGGTGGTGCTGATCGCCGCCACGGGCCTGGTGCGGCTGCCGGACTTCTTTGCGCGCATGCACGCGCCGGCGCTGGCCTCGACGCTGGCGGCCTGGATCGTCAGCTTCGCCTCGATCCTGCACTTCAGCACACGCGGCGCCGGGCTGGCGCTGCACGTCTGGCTGATTATCATCGTGCTGTCGATCACCGCGCCGGTGACGACCGTCGTGCTGGCGCGCGCGGCACTGTTTCGCCGCCGCCATGCGGGTGACGATCTGCCGCCGCCGCTGCGGGCGCGGCGCTGATCGCGCAAAGCGGCACGCGTCAGGCCAACGACAGAATTGACGGCCATCGTCCCTTACATTGGAGGCATGCGCGCCGAGGCCCGCCGCGGCGCGCCTGCAACCCCGGAATTCCGCAGGAGACACTCGCATGAGCACCGAACCGACCATCATCTACACACTGACCGACGAGGCGCCGGCGCTGGCGACCAGCGCCTTCCTGCCGGTGATCCGCACCTTCACGAAGCCGGCCGGCATCCGCGTCGATACCAGCGACATCTCGGTCGCGGCGCGCATCCTGGGCAATTTCGCCGACGCGCTGACGCCCGAACAACGCGTGCCCGACACGCTCGGCGAACTGGGCAAACTGACGTTCAAGCCCGAGGCCAACATCATCAAGCTGCCCAACATCAGCGCGTCGGTGTCGCAGCTGGTGGCGGCCATCAAGGAGTTGCAGGCCAAGGGCTACAAGATCCCGGATTTTCCGGAGAACCCGAAGACCGACGCCGAGAAGGAGATCCGCGCGCGCTACAACAGGTGCATCGGCAGCGCGGTCAATCCGGTGCTGCGCGAAGGCAACTCCGACCGACGCGCGCCCAAAGCGGTGAAGGAGTACGCGCGCAAGAACCCGCACAGCATGGCCGAGTGGAGCCAAGCCTCGCGCTCGCACGTGTCGCACATGCACGGCGGCGACTTCTATCACGGCGAGAAGTCGATGACGCTGGACAAGGCGCGCGACGTGCGCATGGAGCTGCTCACCAAGGGCGGCAAGACCGTGGTGCTCAAGCCCAAGGTGTCGCTGAAGGACGGCGAGATCATCGACTCGATGTTCATGAGCAAGAAGGCGCTGCTGGCCTTCTACGAGCGTGAGATCGAGGACGCGCGCAAGACCGGCGTGATGTTCTCGCTGCACGTCAAGGCGACGATGATGAAGGTCTCGCACCCGATCGTCTTCGGCCACTGCGTGCGCATCTTCTACCGCGACGCCTTCGACAAACACGGCAAGCTGTTCGACGAGCTGGGCATCAACGTCAACAACGGCATGGTCGACCTGTACAACAAGATCGCCACCTTGCCGCAGAGCAAGCAGGACGAGATCAAGCGCGACCTGCACGCCTGCCACGAGCACCGGCCCGAGCTGGCGATGGTCGATTCGGCCAAGGGCATCACCAACTTCCATTCGCCCAACGACATCATCGTCGACGCCTCGATGCCGGCGATGATCCGCAACGGCGGCAAGATGTGGGGCGCCGACGGCCGGCTGAAGGACGTGAAGGCGGTGATGCCGGAGAGCACCTTCGCGCGCATCTACCAGGAGATGATCAACTTCTGCAAGTGGCACGGCAACTTCGACCCGAAGACCATGGGCACGGTGCCCAACGTCGGCCTGATGGCGCAGCAGGCCGAGGAATACGGCTCGCACGACAAGACCTTCGAGGTGAGCGAGGACGGCGTCGCCAACATCGTCGACATCGCCAGCGGCGAGGTGCTGCTGAGCCAGGACGTCGAGCAGGGCGACATCTGGCGCATGTGCCAGGTGAAGGACGCCGCGATCCGCGACTGGGTCAAGCTGGCGGTGACGCGCGCGCGCAACTCGGGCATGCCGGCGGTGTTCTGGCTCGACCCGTACCGCCCGCACGAGAACGAGGTCATCAAGAAGGTCAAGCTGTACCTGCAGGACCACGACACCGCGGGCCTGGACATCCAGATCATGAGCCAGGTGCGGGCGATGCGCTACACGCTGGAGCGCGTGGTGCGCGGGCTGGACACCATCAGCGTCACCGGCAACATCCTGCGCGACTACCTGACCGACCTGTTCCCGATCATGGAGCTGGGCACCAGCGCCAAGATGCTGTCGATCGTGCCGCTGATGGCCGGCGGCGGCATGTACGAGACCGGCGCGGGCGGCTCGGCCCCCAAGCACGTGCAGCAGCTGGTCGAGGAGAACCACCTGCGCTGGGATTCGCTGGGTGAGTTCCTGGCGCTGGCCGTCAGCCTGGAAGACTTGGGGCTGAAGACCGGCAATGCCAAGGCCAAGATCCTGGCGACGACGCTGGACGCCGCCACCGGCAAGCTGCTCGATAACAACAAGGGCCCGAGCCCGAAGACCGGACAGCTGGACAACCGCGGCAGCCAGTTCTACCTGGCGATGTACTGGGCGCAGGCGCTGGCCGAGCAGAAGGACGATCCGGCCCTGGCCGCGCACTTCGCGCCGCTGGCCAAGACCTTGGCCGACAACGAGCAGAAGATCGTCGCCGAGTTCGCCGCGGTGCAGGGCAAGCCGGCGGACATCGGCGGCTACTACATGGCCGACAGCGCCAAGGTCGAGGCCGTGATGCGGCCGAGTGCCACCTTCAACGCCGTGCTGGCGGCAGCGCACGGCTGAAGCTCAGGACAGGCAGTAGGCGATCACGCGGCGGAACAGGTCGTGCCCCATCGCCCAGGCCGAGGCCGCGGCCAGTGCGGCACCGGCCAGACGCACCGCCCAGGCACTGAGCTGCAAGGCGCCGGCGCCGCCGCCGGCCAGGCGCGCAAAGGCCCAGGGTGCCAGGCCCAGCCCTGCGGCGCTGGCCGCGGCAAAGCCGGCCATCGCCGCCGCGCCGCCCCAGGCGGTGTTGGCCAGCGCCGCCACCACCAGCGCCGACTGCAGTAGCCCGCAGGGCCACGCCACCCATAACAATCCGGCCGCCGAGGCGCGCGCCGGGCCTTGCATGCGCTGCCAGCCGCCGGTCTGCTGCGGAGCCATGCGGCGCGTGCTGCGGCCCATGTTTTCGAGCCAGACGGGTTGTCGGCCCTGCCACAGCAGCCACAGGCCCAGGCCGAGCGCGGCGCAGTGCAGCAGCGTCCACAACGGCCGCAGCACCGGCGACAGTTGGCCCAGTTGCGTCAGCAGGCCCACGCTCGATGCCGCCGCTGCACCCGCGATGGCATAACTGGCCACACGCGCCAGATGGAAGGCCAAGGGCGAAGCCAATGGTGCATGGTGGCGGCAGCCGTGCAGCAGCGAGGCGCTGGCCGGACCGCACATCGCGGCGCAGTGCGGCGCGCCGGCAATGCCCAGCATCAAGGCACTGAGGATCAGCGCGAGGTCCATCGTAAGCGCAGTTCAGCGTGCACCAGCATCGGCCGGCTCGCCGTCGGGCCGGCTGCACAGCAGCACGGCCAGCGCCGCACCCACGGCGATGACCGCCCAGAACACGAAGAAGGCCAGCGTGTAGACCGCGCGCGGCGACAGGTCCAGCGTTTCGCCGCCGAACCAGCGCAGGTCGCCGGGGTCGACCAGCGCGAACACCACCATCTCCAGCACCGCGGCCATCAGGAAGGCCGACCACAGCACGCTCATCGAGCGCAGGCGCAGGCGGTTGTCGTCCATGGCGCGGCTTGGCGGGTGCCGATCAGGGCTTCTTGGGCGTGGCCGCGTGGTTGCGGGCCTGCATCGCCGGCGTGTGAGCGTCCGTCGTGGCCGGTTGGGGCGCGGTCAACACCTCTTCGGCGCCGTGCACCGCGAGGACGGCGGTGATCAGCCCCGCCACCACCACCGTCGCCGGCCCGCCGAGCACCAGCCAGACCATGCCGACGCGCCACCAAGGCGGCGCAGCCGGCTCGGATCCGGCGGGGGACGCGGGGGCTTTGGCGTTCATGGCGGTTGCTCCAGGTTGAGACGCGTCAGCGTGGCAGCACGAAGGTGGACTGCTCCACCGCGCGCGCCACCGGCGCATCCGGTTGCGGGTTCAGGCGCTGCACTTCGAAGGCGATGGGGTGCGCACCCGCCTTGTGGGCGGCCGCCGTCTCGGGCGGCACGCGCACCGACACCGTCATCCAGCGCGCCTCGGCCGACTGCACTTCGAGCGCGTCGCTGCCTTCGATGTGGATGCCGGGTAGACCCTGCACGGCCACGCGGTAACGCTGCGGCTGCTCGGTGGTATTCATGATCTGCAGCCGGTACAGGTTCTCGATCTGACCCTCGTCGACCAGGCGTGCCAGCGAAGCGCGGTCGCGCACGACGTCGACCCGGAAGGGGCTGCGCAGCGCGATGCTCGCGCTCAGCCCGCCGACGAGCAGCAGCAGGATCGCCGAGTACACCAGCACGCGCGGACGGAAGACGCGGCGCAGGCGCTCGGCGGGCGACAGGTGATGAGCCATCGCGTTTTGGGTGTCGTAGCGGATCAGTCCGCGCGGGTAGTTCATCTTGTCCATCACGCCGTCGCACACGTCGATGCAGGCGGCGCAGCCGATGCACTCGGACTGCAGGCCCTCGCGGATGTCGATGCCGGTGGGGCACACCTGCACGCACAGGCTGCAGTCGATGCAGTCGCCCTTGCCGAGGGCCTTGTGGTCGGCCTTGCGCGAGCGCGAGCCGCGCGGCTCGCCGCGCTCGGGGTCGTAGCTGATGACCAGCGTGTCCCTGTCGAACATCACACCCTGGAAGCGCGCGTACGGGCACATGTACTTGCACACCTGCTCGCGCAGGAAGCCGGCGTTGCCGTAGGTGGCCAGTGCGTAGAACAGCACCCAGAAGGTCTCCCAGGGCCCGAGCGCCAGCTGAGACACCAGCTGCGCCAGCGTCTGGATCGGCGTGAAGTAGCCGACGAAGGTGAAGCCGGTCCAAAGGGCGATGGCGATCCAGGCGGCGTGCTTGGCTGCGGCGCGCCAGCTGCGGTCCAGGCTCCAGGGCCCGGCATCGCGCTTCATGCGCGCGATGCGGTCGCCCTGGATCTTGCGCTCCACCCACATGAAGATCTCGGTGTAGACCGTCTGCGGGCAGGTGAAGCCGCACCACAGCCGCCCGGCCACCGCGGTGAACAGGAACAGCGCGTAGGCCGAGATGATCAGCAGCGCGGTCAGGTAGATGAAGTCCTGCGGGTACAGGACCATGCCGAAGATGTAGAAGCGCCGCGCTCCCAGGTCGAACAGCACCGCCTGGCGCTCGTTCCACTGCAGCCATGGCAGGCCGTAGAAGACCAGCTGCGTGGCCCAGACCATGGCCCAGCGCCAGGTCGCGAACCAGCCGCTGACGGCACGCGCGTAGATCTTCTGCTGCTTGGCATACATCGAGACGACGGACACCACCGCGTCGTCGCTGTTCTCGTCGGCAGCAGAGCCCACGCCGCCGGGGGCGGCAACGGGCTTGGACGCGGTGGTCACGGGGTTCACCCGGTGGCCTACTTGGCCGCTACGGCCGCGGTCTGCGAAAGGCTCCGGACATAGGCCGCCAGCACATGGATCTGCTCGGCGCTCAGGCGCTCGCCGAAGGCCGGCATGACGTTGGTCTTGCCGGTGTTGACGATCGACACGATCGCCGCCTCGCCCCAGCCGTGCAGCCAGACCTTGTCGGTCAGGTTCGGCGCTCCGAGCGCGGGGTTGCCCTTGCCCTCGGGGCCGTGGCAGGCCGCGCAGACGGCGAACTTCGGCTTGCCCAACTGCGCCGCGACGCTGTTGTGCGCGCTGCCCGACAGGCTGAGCACGAAGTTGGCGACGTTGCGCACGTCGTCCGCCGTGCCCACCGCGGCGGCCATCGGTGCCATCGTGCCGGTGCGGCCCTTGGTGATGGTCTCGACGATGGTCTCGTGCGTGCCACCGTAGAGCCAGTCGGTGTCGGTGAGGTTCGGGAAACCCTTGCTGCCTCGCGCATCGGAGCCGTGGCATTGCGCGCAGTTGTTGCCGAACAGGCGCTCGCCGATGCCCATGGCGGCGCTGTCCTTGGCCAGTTCCTCGGCGGACTTGCCGTTGAACCTGGCGAAGATCTGCGCGATCTGCTCCTGCGCGCGCTGCTGCTCGGTCTTGTACTGGCCGACGCTGGTCCAGCCCAGCGTGCCGGGGAACTTGCCCAGCCCGGGGTACAGCGCCAGGTAGATGCCGGCAAAGACCACGGTGATGACGAACAGCCACAGCCACCAGCGCGGCAGCGGGTTGTTCATCTCCTTCAGGTCCACGTCCCAGACATGTCCGGTGGTGTTGTCGTTGGCCATCACCTTGCGCTGGCTGGCCACGAACAGCAGCCACAGGCACCAGATCAGGCCGAGCACCGTGAAGGCGGCGACGAAGATCGACCAGCCGATGTGGAAGAAGTCGCTCATCGTTGTTCTCCGCGGGTGTCGAGGTCCGACTCGTCGTCGAGGAAGGGCAGCCGCGCCGCCTCGTCGAAGGCGGCGCGACGCCGCGAACTCCAGGTCCAGACCCAGATGCCGAGGAACAGCACCAGCCCCAGCACCATCACCACCACGCGCATGTCATTGACGTCCATTGCAGCGGCTCCCCTTTACTTGACAGACGTGCCGAGGCCCTGCAGGTAGGCGATCACGGCCTCCAACTCGGTCTTGTCCTTGACGGCATCGCCGGCACCGGCGATGTCGGCGTCGGTGTAGGGCACGCCCAGCACGCGCAGCGCCTTCAGCTTCGGTGCCAGTTCGGCCGGATCGAGGGCGGTCTTCTCTAGCCAGGGATAGGCCGGCATGTTCGATTCGGGCACCAGGTCGCGCGGGTTGATCAGGTGCAGCCGATGCCATTCATCGCTGTACTTGCCGCCGACGCGCCACAGGTCCGGCCCGGTGCGCTTGCTGCCCCATTGGAACGGATGGTCGTAGACATATTCGCCGGCCAGCGAGAAGGCGCCGTAGCGCAGCGTCTCCGAGCGGAAGGGCCGGATCATCTGCGAGTGGCAGTTGTAGCAACCCTCGCGGATGTAGATGTCGCGCCCGGCCAGCTGCAGCGCGTTGTAGGGCTTCAGGCCTTCGACCGGCTGCGTGGTCGACTTCTGGAAGAACAGCGGCACGATCTCGACGATGCCACCCACCGCGACGGTGAGCAGGATCAGCACGATCATCAGGAAGTTGCTGGTCTCGATCTTCTCGTGGCCGGACGGAGCGTGTTGTTGCGCCATGGCTTGGATCCTCTTCTTGTCTTGTTCAGGCGTGCGCCGCGGCCACCGGCGGCACCGTGGCGGTGGTCACCTTGCCGACGCGGATCGTCATCACCGTGTTCCAGGCCATCAGCAGCATGCCGCCCAGGTAGAGCAGACCGCCGAGCAAGCGGATCACGTAGAACGGATAGGTCGCCTTGACGCTTTCGACGAAGGTGTAGACCAGCGTGCCATCGGGGTTGATGGCGCGCCACATCAGGCCCTGCATCACGCCGGCGATCCACATCGCGGCGATGTACAGCACGATGCCGATGGTAGCGATCCAGAAGTGCAACTCGATCGCGCGCACGCTGTACATGTCCTTGCGGCCGAACAGCTTGGGGATCAGGTAGTACATCGAGCCCATCGTGATCAGCCCGACCCAGCCGAGCGCGCCGCTGTGCACGTGGCCGATGGTCCAGTCGGTGTAGTGGCTGAGCGCGTTGACCGTCTTGATCGACATCATCGGGCCTTCGAAGGTGCTCATGCCGTAGAAGGACAGGCTGACGATGAGGAACTTCAGGATCGGGTCGTCGCGCAGCTTGTGCCACGCCCCCGACAGGGTCATGATGCCGTTGATCATGCCGCCCCAGCTGGGCGCCAGCAGCACCAGCGAGAAGACCATACCCACGCTTTGCGCCCAGTCGGGCAGCGCGGTGTAGTGCAGGTGGTGCGGGCCCGCCCACATGTAGGTGAAGATCAGCGCCCAGAAGTGCACGATGCTCAGCCGGTAGCTGTACACCGGACGCTCGGCCTGCTTGGGGATGTAGTAGTACATCATGCCCAGGAAGCCCGCGGTGAGTAGGAAGCCCACCGCGTTGTGGCCGTACCACCACTGCACCATCGCGTCCTGCACGCCGGCATACACCGAGTACGAATGCGTCAGGCTGGTCGGGAGCTGGATGTTGTTGAAGATGTGCAGCAGCGCTATCGCGAGGATGTAGGCGCCGAAGAACCAGTTGGCGACGTAGATGTGACGCACCTTGCGGATGCCGATGGTGCCGAAGAACACCACCGCGTAGGACACCCAGACCACGGCGATGAGGATGTCGATCGGCCAGATCAGTTCGGCGTACTCGCGGCTTTGCGTCAGGCCCATCGGCAGCGTCACCGCGGCCAGCACGATGACCAGCTGCCAGCCGAAGAACACCAGCTTGGCCAGCCAGGGCATGAACAGCGGCGTCTGGCAGGTGCGCTGCACCACGTGCAGGCTGGTGGCGAAGAGCGCGCAGCCGCCGAAGGCGAAGATCACCGCGTTGGTGTGCAGCGGACGCAGCCGTCCGTAGCTGAGCCAGGGAATGCCCAGGTTCAGCTGCGGCCAGGCCAGCTGCGCAGCGATGATCACGCCGACGAGCATGCCGACCACGCCCCAGACCACGGTGGCCAGCGCGAACCAGCGCACCGACTCGTCGGTGTAGATCGGTGCTGCGGACTTCGAACTTACTGCCATGACGCGCCTCCTGACCGGATTTTTCAGATTGTGGTGGATTGTTCCGTGCGCCGCACTGCACGGCTTTGATCGGCATCAACCAGCGCAGGCTCGTCCTGCAGGATACGTTCGCCTTCGCGCTCGAGATCCTCGAACTGGCCGCGATGCAGCGCCCAGGCAAAGATGCCCAGGATCACCAGCACCAGCGCGGTGGACAGCGGGATCAGCAGATAGAGGATGTCCATCGTGCGCAGCTCAACTCAGCGCGCCGCCCGCAGTGCGTTGAGGATCACCACCACCGAACTCGTGGCCATGCCCAGGCCGGCGGCCCAGGGCGGCAGATAGCCGAGCAATGCCAGCGGAACGCATGCCACGTTATAGAGCAAGGCCCATACAAGATTCTGACGAACGATGCCCATGGTGCGCCGTGCCACCCGCAGCGTGTGCACCAGGTCCATCGGCCGGTTGCCGACCAGCACCGCATCGGCCTGCGCGCGCGCGACCAGTGCGCCCTGCCCCATGGCCAGCGACACGTCGGCACGCGCCAGCACCGGGCCGTCATTGACGCCGTCGCCGACCATGGCGACGCGCTCGCCGCGCTGCTGTGCCGCCGCCAGTTCGGCCAGCTTGCCTTGCGGCGTGGCGCCGCCGATCGCCGCATCGAAGCCCAGCAGCTGCGCCAGGCGCTGCGCGCGTGCCGGGCTGTCGCCGGACAGCAGGCTCAGCCGGTAGCCCTGTGCCTGCAGCGCGGTCACCGCCTCGGCCGCACCCTCGCGCAGCGTCTCCTCGAAGCTGAAGCTGGCGCAGCCGCCGTCCTCGGCGCACAGCCACACCCGTGGGGCTGCATCGCTGGCTGCTTCGTCCGGCGCCACCCCACCGGTGCAGGCCCAGTCGCGTGCGCCGAGCCGCCAGGCCATGCCTTGCTCGTCGCGCCCCACCAGGCCCTGCCCGGGCCGTTCCTCGACCTGCGACCAGGCCCAGGGCGCAGCCGACGCACCGGCCGCGACCAGCGCCTGCGACAGCGGATGGTGCGACCACTGCGCCAGCGACACCGCCACGGCCAGTGCCGCATCGGGCGTGGCCAGCCTTTGGTTGGCGCGCTGCACCTGCACCTGCTGCAGACTCAGTGCCTGCGTGGTCAGCGTACCGGTCTTGTCGATGAACAAGTGGTCGAGCCTGGCCATGCTTTCCAGCGCGTCCAGCCGCTGCACCAGCACACCGCACCGCGCCAGGCCGCCGGCCGCGGCCACCAGCGCGGCCGGCACGGCCAGCGCCAGCGCACAAGGACAGGTGACGATGAGCACCGACACCGCCACCCAGACGGCCCGCGACGGGTCGATCACGCTCCACACCGCGGCCGCGGCGCCGGCCAGCGCCAGCACCACCCACAGGAAGGGCCCCGCCAACCGGTCGGCTGCGCGTGCCATCGCCGGGCGCTGGCTCATCGCCTCGCGCATCAGTGCGACGATGGCCTCGTGCCGCGTGTCCGCGCCCACGCGCTCCACGCGCATCGTCACCGGGGCGCCGAGATTCATGCTGCCGGCCACCAACCCATCGCCGGGCCGCTTGGGCACTGGCGTTGCTTCGCCGGTGAGCAGCGCCTCGTCGACCTGCGTGCACCCGTCGATCAAGCTGCCGTCGGCGGGAAAGGCCTGCCCCAACACCACACGCACACGCTCGCCAACCGCCAGGCGCAGCACGCTCACCTGCTCGCTGCGGCCGTCGGCTAGCAAACGGGTGGCCTGCTGCGGCAGGCTGTCCAGTGCGTTCTCCAGCGCCTGCGCCGCACGCTGGCGCGCGTGCATTTCCATATAGCGCGCGCCCAGCAGGAAGGCGACGAACATGGTCATCGAATCGAAGTAGACCTCGTGGCCGAAGAGGCCGCCGGGATCGAAGGTGGCGCCGGTGCTGGCGACGAAGGTGACGGCGATGCCGATGGCCACCGGCACGTCCATGCCGATGCGGCGCGTGCGCAGGCTGCGCCACAGGCCGGCGAAGAAGGGCGTGGCCGAGAACAGCAGCACCGGCAGGCTCAGCACCCAGCTGCTCCAGTTAAGCAGCTGCGCCAGGTCGGGCTCCAACTCACCCGGGCCGGCCACGTAGGACGGCGTGGCCAGCATCATCACCTGCATCATGCAGAAGGCGGCGACGAACAGCCGCCACAGCGCCTGCCGGCTTTCGGCGCGGCGCAGCTCGCGCGCCGGCGCGGCGGCATCGGGCGCGGCGTCGTAGCCGGCGCGGCGCACGGCCTCGATCAGCTGCGACGGCCGCGTGCGCCGCGGGTCCCAGTGCACCGCGGCGCGCTGACCGGCCGCGCTGACGGTGGCCTGGCTGACGCCGTCGACGGCGGCCAGCGCTTGTTCGATGATGCCGGCGCAGGCCGCGCAATACATGCCCGACAGGCGCAGCGTCGATTCGGCCACACGATGGCCGTCGCGGCCGGTGGACCAGCGCGTGAAGCGCTGCTGTTCCAGCGGATCGTCCAGGACCGCGATGCTCGACAATGCGGATTCCACGCGAGCAACCTTACATGATCTCGTTTGCCATGATCAACAAATCACTGCGCCTGCTGGGGCTGGGCCTAAGCTTCGTCGGCAGCGCGCTGGCACAGGATGCGGCCCAGCCGCGGCTGGCCGCGCTGACGCTGCAGGCCGGCATGCACAACATCCGCGCCGAGGTGGCGCGCACGCCGATGCAGACGCAGACCGGCATGATGTTCCGTCAGCAGATGGGCGCGAACGAGGGCATGCTCTTCGTCTTCGACCAGGCCGAGCGGCGCTGCTTCTGGATGAAGAACACGCTGCTGCCGCTGAGCATCGCCTTCATCGCCGACGACGGCAGCATCGTCAACCTGGCCGACATGCAGCCGCGCTCGGAGGAGTCGCACTGTGCGGCGCAGCCGGTGCGCTTTGCGCTGGAGATGAACCAGGGCTGGTTCGCCAAGCGCGGCATCAAGCCCGGCTTCAAGCTGAAGGGCG
>CAYUPF010000036.1:0-5851 GCA_964446545.1 uncultured Rubrivivax sp. | reverse complement strand
GGCGACGCCAGCGGCCCGGCAGAGCCGGATCCGCGGCGTCCGCTTGGAAAGGCGCTTGATGCGCCAGCAGCTTCGGCGTCTGAACGGTTTCAGCCGAAGTTGCGCTGCGCGAACTCCCAGTTCACCAGCGAGTTCATGAAGGTCTCGACGAAGCGCGGCCGCAGGTTGCGGTGGTCGATGTAGTAGGCGTGCTCCCACACGTCCACCGTGAGCAGCGCCTTGTCGGCGGTGGTCAGCGGCGTGCCGGCGGCGCCCATGTTGACGATGTCCACCGTGCCGTCGGGCTTCTTCACCAGCCAAGTCCAGCCCGAGCCGAAGTTGCCCACGGCCGACTTGACGAAAGCCTCCTTGAAGGCGGCGTAGGAGCCCCACTTGGCCGTGATCGCCGCGGCCAGCGCACCGCTGGGTTCGCCGCCGCCGCCCGGCTTCAGGCAGTTCCAGAAGAAGGTGTGGTTCCAGATCTGCGCGGCGTTGTTGTAGATGCCGCCGCTGGACTTCTTGATGATGTCCTCCAGCGGCATCGATTCGAACTCGGTGCCCTTCTGCAGGTTGTTCAGGTTCACGACGTAGGCGTTGTGATGCTTGCCATGGTGGTATTCGAGCGTCTCGCGGCTCATTTGCGGGGCCAGCGCGTCCAGCGCAAAGGGCAATGCGGGCAGGGTGTGTTCCATCAGGTGTCCTTTCGAATCGGCCGCGACGCCAAGCGTGGCGCGGCGCTGGGTTAAGGCCACACATTGTAGGCACGGCCGTCGCGGCATCCGGGGCCGCGCGCCTATGGCTTGGACGGCGGTGCGGGCTCCTGCGGCTGCACCTGCAGCACCTCGACCTGCGCCGAGCCGTCGGCCCAGACCGCCGCGAGCCGGTCGCCCGCGCTGACGCCGTGCGCCGACAGTACCGGCCGCCCCTGCGCATCGACCATCCACGCATAACCGCGGGCCAGCACGCGCTGCGGGTCCAGCGCCGCCAGCCGCTGCGCCGCGGCCTGCAGCCGCTGCGCCTGGCGCTCGCGCTGGGCCTGCATGGCGCGATGCAGCCGCGCGGCCAGCAGTCCCGGCTCGCGCGCCACGCCGGCCACCGCATGGCGCAGCGCCAGGCGCAGCCGTTCGTCCAGCGCCGCCAGGCCCTGACGCTGCGCGGCGATGGCATGGGCCGGCGCGCCCAGCCGCAGCGTTAGCGCATCCAGGCGCTGCGCCTGCGTGTCGAACAGGTGGTGCACGCGCCGCTGCAGGCGGTCGGCGAGGGTGTCGAGGCGGGCCAGCGCGTCGTCGCGCACCGGCGCCGCCAGTTCGGCCGCCGCCGTGGGTGTGGCCGCGCGCAGGTCGGCCGCCAGATCGGCCAGCGTCACGTCGCTCTCGTGGCCGACGCCGCAGATCACCGGGATCGGCGAGGCGACGATGGCACGCACCAGCGACTCGTCGTTGAAGGACCACAGGTCTTCGAACGAGCCGCCGCCGCGCACCAGCAGCAAGGTATCGACCTCGCGGCGCGCAGCCGCCAGGCGCAGCGCCGCCACCAGCGCGCCGGGCGCGTCGGCGCCTTGCACCGGGCTCGGATAGACGATGACGTTCAAGTGCGGTGCGCGTCGTGCCAGCGCTGCCAGCACATCGTGCAGCGCGGCCGCGGCGGTGGAGGTGACGATGCCCAGCGTCGCCGGCCAGGGCACGACCGGCCGCTTGCGCGACGCGTCGAACAGGCCGGCCGCCTCGAGCCGCGCCTTCAGCCGCAGGAACTGCTCGTACAGCGCACCGGCGCCCAGGCGCTGCATGGCCTCGACCACCAGCTGCAGCTCGCCGCGCGGCTCGTACACCATCAATCGCCCGCGCAGCTCGACCTGCTGGCCGTCGCGCGCGTCGAAGTCCAGCAGCGACGCGGCGCGGCGGAACATCGCGCAGCGCAGCAGTGCGCTCGCGCCGGCCATGTCCTTGAGCGAGAAGTAGAAGTGGCCGCTGGCGGCGCGGGTCAGGCCGGACAGCTCACCACGCACGGTGACGGCGCCGAAGCGCGCCTGCAGTGCATCGCCCGCGGCCAGCAGCAGTGCGCCGACATCCCAGGCCTGACGTGGCGCTGTTGCAGAAGCCTCAACCACGTGCACAGTCAATGTTCATGCGCTTCGGGACATCCACAGGCGCGCCAGCATTGGCCGCAAACGCCGATGGCGCCGTCATCGAAGCGTAACGCTCGTGCAAGTGATTGAATTTCAAGGGAAATCCGCTGATTAAAATTTGGGCAATGCAGCCTGTGTCCAGCAATCGTGCGGCTCAGCGGGCGGATGAGGCGGGTTACCCACATTCTTATCCACAGCAACGGTGGATTAGCTCTCGGATGCGCTGTCCGGGCTGCGCAAACAGCACGGTCGGCGGCCGGGGCCAGCGGTCATAATCGCGCGGCGTTGCGCCCCCCGCCACACCTCAGAGGACGTTTTGCTTTCGATCATACAAGCCGCTGGTTGGCCGATCTGGCCCCTGATCCTGTGTTCCATCGTCGCGCTGACGATCATCATCGAAAGGCTGGTCAGCCTGCGCAGCAGTCAGATCGCCCCGGCCAGCCTGCTCGATGAAGTGCTGGGCGTGACGCGCAGCAGCCTGCCCGGCAGCGACGTGGTCAACAAGCTGGCCGCCAACTCGCTGCTCGGCGGCGTCTTCGCCACCGGGCTGCGCAGTGTCATCGCCGAGCCGCGCATCACCGAGGAAGCGGTGCGCCAGTCCTTCGAAAGCGCCGGGCGCATCGCGCTGCATCGGCTGGAGCGCTACCTGAACACGCTGGGCACCATCGCCGCGGCCGCGCCGCTGCTTGGGCTGTTCGGCACGGTCATCGGCATGATCGAGATCTTCGGCTCGCAAGCGCCCAGCACCGGCGCCGGCGGCAACCCGCAGCAGCTGGCGCACGGCATCTCGATCGCGCTGTACAACACCGCCTTCGGGCTGATGATCGCGATCCCCGCGCTGATGTTCTACCGCTACTTCCGTGGCCGCGTCGACGAATACCTGCTGACCATGGAACTGGCCACCGAGCGCCTGGTGCCGCACCTGATGCGTTTTGCGGTGCGCACGCCGCCGGTGCACGCGGCTGCCGAGGCCAGCGCATGAACTTCAGGCGCCACCGCCGCCACGAGGAACCGGAGATCAACCTGATCCCGTTCATCGACGTGCTGCTGGTGATCCTGATCTTCCTCATGCTGTCGACCACCTACTCGCGCTTCACCGAACTGCAGCTCACCCTGCCGGCGGCCGACGCCGAGCAGATGCGCGAGCGACCCGGCGAGATCATCGTCGCTATCGCCGGCGACGGGCGCACCACGTTGAACCGCCGGCCGGTGGACGGGCGCAGCGTCGAGGTGTTGACGGCCGAGCTGCGGGCCGCTGCTGCCGGGCGCAGCGACATGGTGCTGATCATTTCCGCGGACGCGATGAGCACGCATCAGTCGGTGATCAACGTGCTCGATGCCGCGCGCCGCGCCGGACTGCCGCGCCTGAGCTTCGCCGCGCAGACCGGGGACGGCGGCCGGTCCACACGCTAGCCGTGGGCCGCGCCGAAGCGGCCCTGACGCGCCTGTGGTGGCGCGAAACCCGTTCCGTCGCCGCGTGGGCACTGTGGCCACTGTCCTGGCTGTACCGGGCCGTGACGGCCTTGCGGCGCTGGGCCTACGCTCTGGGCTGGCTTCGCGCCGAACACGCGCCGGTGCCGCTGATCGTGGTCGGCAACCTGGTGGCCGGCGGCGCCGGCAAGACGCCCACCGTCATCGCGCTGGTGCAGGCGCTGCGCCGCGCCGGCTGGACGCCGGGCGTGATCTCGCGCGGCCACGGCCGGCAGGGCGATGCGGCTGCAGCCGTGTCCGAGCGCAGCCTGCCCGCCGCGGTGGGCGACGAACCGCTGCTGATCCACCGGCGCACACAGGCGCCGGTGTGGGTGGCGCGCAGGCGGATCGCCGCAGCGCGCGGCCTGTGCGCCGCGCATGCCGAAGTGGACGTGCTCGTCGCCGACGATGGCCTGCAGCACCTGGGCCTGGCGCGCGACGTGCAGCTCATCGTCTTCGACGAACGCGGCATCGGCAATGGCTGCCTGCTGCCGGCCGGCCCGCTGCGCCAGCCGATGCCGCGGCACGTGCCGGTGAACAGCCACGTGCTCTACAACGCACCCACCGCCAGCACGCGCTGGCCCGGCGCGCTGGCGCAGCGGCGCCTGGGCGGCGCGGTGCTGCTGCAGGACTGGTGGGCGGGCACGCCGGCCACCACGCAGGCGCTGCAGCAGCTGCGCGCCCGGCCGCTGCTGGCCGCCGCCGGCATGGCCGCGCCGCAGCGCTTCTTTGCGATGCTGCGCGAGGCCGGCCTGCAGCCGACGGAGCTGCCGCTGCCCGACCACCATGGCTTCGACCCCCTGCCCTGGCCGGCGGACACGCCCGAAGTCCTGGTGACCGAGAAGGATGCGGTGAAGCTGCCGCGCGCCGGCGGCGGCGCCACGCGCATCTGGGTCGTGACGCTAGACTTCCAGCTGCCCGAAGAATTCAGCGCCGCAGTGCTGGCCAACCTGCGGCTCATCCACCGTCGATGAGCCGCCGGGCCGACCCCAAGGCGACAACGAAGTTGCGGCGAAGACTCACAACTGTGCGAAGCACTTGTGATGTCACAGCCAATCCCGCAGTGCGCAGCACGAAGGTATAGCCATGAGCATCGATCACCGCCTGCTGGACCTGCTGGTCTGCCCGGTCTGCAAGGGAGCGCTGCAGCCGCATCGCGACAGCGAGAACCGTCTCGTCGAACTGCAATGCCCCGCCGACCGGCTGGGCTTTGCGATCCGCGACGGCATTCCGCTGATGCTGGAGCACGAGGCCCGCAACCTGGACGCCCAAGGCGAGGCGGCGGTTCGGCCGGAGTGATGGGCTTCGCCGTGCTGATCCCGGCCCGGCTGGCGTCCACGCGCCTGCCCGGCAAGCCCTTGGCCGACATCGGCGGCTTGCCGATGGTGGTGCGCGTGGCGCAGCGCGCGGCCGAGGCCGGTGCCGAGCAGGTGGTGGTGGCGGCGGACGACGCGCGCATCGTGCAGGCCTGCAGCGACTTCGGCGTGCACGCGTTGCTGACGCGCAGCGACCATGCCAGCGGCAGCGACCGCCTGGCCGAGGCCTGCGCCCTGCTCGGGCTGGACGGCGCGCAGGTGGTGGTCAACGTGCAGGGCGACGAGCCGCTGATCGAGCCGAAGCTGATCCGCGAGTGCGCGCAACTGCTGCAGCAGCGCAACGACTGTGTGATGAGCACGGCCGCGCACCCGATCGCCACGCTGCAGGACTACCTGGACCCGAACATCGTCAAGGTGGTGCTCGACGCGCAGGGCCTGGCGCTGTACTTCAGCCGCGCGCCGATCCCGTGGCAACGCGACGGCGGCCCGGCCCTGCCCCATGACCCGCCGGCGCTGCGCCACGTGGGCCTGTATGCGTACCGCGCCGATTTCCTGCGCCGATTTCCTGCGCTGCAGCCGACCGCGCTGGAGCGCTGCGAGGCGCTGGAACAGCTGCGCGTGCTCTGGCACGGCCACCGCATCGCCGTGCACGTGAGCGCGCATGCGGCGGGCACCGGTGTGGACACGCCCGAGGACCTGGAGCGGGTGCGCGCGCTGTTCCGCTGAGGCCGGCGGCCTGTAAGGCTGCGCAAAAACTGCCGTGATAATCTTTCCGAGCCATGAGCCCGCGTGCCATGGCGAAGATTCCCATCCACCAGCCGCGGTAGCGGCGAAGGCAACGACCATCCATGAGACTCATTCTTCTGGGCGCACCGGGCGCCGGCAAGGGCACGCAGGCGACGCAGATCTGCCAGAAGTACGGCATTCCGCAGATCTCCACCGGCGACATGCTGCGCGCCGC
>CAYUPF010000035.1:3529-27347 GCA_964446545.1 uncultured Rubrivivax sp. | reverse complement strand
GGTGGTGTGGGAGGGGCCCGGCCTGCAATGGCTGGCCCCTATCCCGATTTACTTCGCTCCGCAGAGCAGCACCCCACCGTCCTGATCGGCCACCATCGTTGGTGTTCGCTCGCCGCAGCCCACCAGGGCCTGTGGCCAAGGACGCCGGGTGGCTGTCGGCGGGAAGTAAAGGAGGAGACCGGGCGCCAGCCCGGTCGGGGGACATGAGCGCCGACGGCCACCCGGCGTCCTTGGCTGGCGCCACTGTGCGGACGCGTGGGTGTGTCGGCGAACCGTCTTTCCGGTTCTCGACGTTTGAACGCAAGTCCTTATGAGGCTACCGCTGCGGCCGCACCCGGTAGATGGCGTTGTTGCGGTCGGCGCTGAAGTAGATCGTGCCGTCGTCCGCGACCGCGACGCCGGTCACCACATAGGGCGGCGGCAGCCCCGGCCCGGCTTCCAGGCCGATGGGCAAGTTTTCCGCCACCGTGCGGCGCGAGCCGTTGGCCGGGTCGATCTCGGTCAGCCGGCGCGCCGCGGCTTCGGCGACGACGATGCTGCCCCAGGGTGTGAAGGCCAGGCCTTCGGGCAGCAGCAGCTTGTCGGCCACCACCGTCTTCGTACCGCTGGCCAAATCGATGCGCAGCAGGTTGCCGGCGGCTTCGGTGACGTACAGCTGCTTGCCGTCGGGGCCGACCACCATCTGCACCGGGCCGGCCAAGCCGCTGGCCAGCGTGCGCCGCTGCTTGAAACCGTCGCCGCTGGCGATCGTGATGCTGCCGGTGGCGATCTCGGCGATGGCGATGCTGCCGTCGCTCAGGAACTGCGCGTCCATCGGCGCCTTCAGGCCGTGAATCATCGTGGCGGTCTTCCAGCCGGCGCGGTCCAGCACCTGCACCGAGCCGGTGAACCACGAAGTCAGCAGCAGCTGCTTCGCATTGACACCGACGGCGAACGGATACTCCAGTTCCGAGGCCTGCATGCGGTGGACGTCGCGCACCGCGCCAGTCTTCAGGTCCACCTCGCGGAAGGCGAAGATGTCGGCCACCCACAGCGTGTCACCGTCGATCTTCAGGCCCGCGGGCACGGCCAGCTTGCCGGCGGTGAGCGTGCGCAACTCACCGCTGGCCGGGTCGAAGGACAGCACGGCGTTGTCGGCCATGTTCGACACGTAGATCGTGCCTTCCGGCGAGATGGCCAGGTTGTCCAGCGAGGTGGACAGCTTCTTCACCACCGTCTTGCCGCCGTTGGCCAGCGCGACGCGGCTCAGCTCGCCGGTCTGCGTGTCGATGACCCACAGGTTGCCCTTGCCGTCCAGGTTGGCCGCGGCCGGGGTCTTGAAGTCGCTGTTGATGACGGTGATGGCGCCGCTGGCCGGGTCCATCTTCGCCACGCTGCCCTTGAACCACAGCGGCCCGTAGAGCCAACCGTCGGGCCCGACCTCGAAGCCGTTGAAGCCGCCCATGTCCTTGGCGATCAGCCGCGGCGGCTTCGTGCCGGCGACGTCGATCTCCCACATCGCGTCGCCCAGGAACACCTGGCTCGCGTACAGCCTGCCGCTCTTCATGTCGAAGGCCAGCGAGTTGATGCCCGGCAGCTCCTTGGCCAGCACGCGGATCGGCGCGTTGTCGTTCTCGCGGTAGCGCACGATGCCTTGCAGGTACGAAGTCCAGGCCAGTTCGCCCTTGGGGCCGATGGCGATGTCGTCGGCCTGGCCTTCGGGTGCGGCGATGAACACACGCGCGGCGCCGCTGCTGCGGTCGACCACCCACATATCGTTGCCGACCACGGTGCCGGCGAGCAGCCGGCCTTGTGCGTCGACGGCCAGACCGTGCACGCCACGGAAGGACGAGGGTGCGACCAGCGGCTCGGGAGCGGACCAGCCGGCCGGGCGTGTCGGTGCGGTGCTGCACGCACCCAGCAGCAGGGCCAGGCCGAATGCAAAAAAGGTATGGATCGTTGTCATGGCTCTCCTCCTTGTCGTGAGCCCGGAAGGCTAGCAGCCGCCGCACGCCCCTACACGCATTCGCGGGGTGCTGCGGGAAAGTACCGGGGGCCCGGATGCTTTGCCGGGGCGCAATCGGCGGCCGGGCTGGTAGAGTGCCTCGCGCATGGACGTGCTCGCCTTCCTCATGGACTTCGTGCTGCGCATCGACAAGCACCTGGCCGAGTTCGTCACTCTGTACGGTGCATGGGTCTACGCGCTGCTGTTCGCCATCGTCTTCGTCGAGACCGGCGTGGTGGTGATGCCTTTCCTGCCGGGCGACTCGCTGCTCTTCGTCGTCGGCGCACTGTGCGGGCTGGGGCTGATGGAACTGGGCATCGCCATGCCGCTGCTCATCGTGGCCGCCGTGCTCGGCGACCAGGTGAACTACAGCATCGGCCGTTTCTTCGGGCCGAAGGTGTGGCAGTGGGAGCACTCGCGCTTCTTCAACAAGCGCGCCTTCCACCAGGCGCACGACTTCTACGAGAAGTACGGCGGCATCACCATCATGCTGGCGCGCTTCCTGCCGTTCATCCGCACCTTCGTGCCCTTCGTGGCCGGCGTGGCCGAGATGAGCCGGCGCAAGTTCACCATGTTCAACGTGGCTGGCGCGCTGGTGTGGGTGCTGAGCCTGGTGACGGCCGGCTATCTGTTCGGCAACATGCCCTGGGCCAAGGCGAACATGAGCATCATCATCTGGGCGATGATCATCGTGCCCGGCATGATCGCGCTGTTTGGCGCCTGGAAGGCCAGGCGCAACAGCATGAAGACCGCAAGCTGAGTCAGGCGAGGGCGCGCCGCAGCTCGGCGGCGCAGATCTGCACCGCGGCGTTCGCCTCGTCGATGACCTTGCCCATGGTGATGAAGCCGTGGATCTGCCGCTCGAACAGGATGTGCGTGCAGCGGTTGCCGGCTGCCGTGAGCTTGTGCGAGTACTGCAGCGCCTCGTCGCGCAGCGGGTCGTAGCCGGCGCTCAGCACCAGCGCCGGCGGCAGCTTCGACAAATCGGCGTGCAGCAGCGGCGAGGCGCGCCAGTCCAGGTCCATCGCCTTGTCGCTGATGTAGTGGTCGTGGAAGTAGTCCATCGTTTCCGCGGTCAGCAGGTAGCCCTGGCCGTTCGTCGTGTGCGAAGGCCAGCCGCGGCGCTGATCGGTGGCCGGGTAGATCAGCAGCTGGAAGCGGATCGGCACATCGCCGGCGTCGCGCATCGCGATCGCCACCACCGCCGCCAGGTTGCCGCCGGCGCTGTCGCCGCCGACCGCCAGGCGCGAGGCGTCGACGCCCAGCTCCGTCGCGTGGTCGCGCACCCAGCGCGTGGCGGCGATGCAGTCGTCCACCGCGGCCGGGAAGCGGTGCTCCGGGCCCATGCGGTAGTCCACCGCCACCACCGCGATGCCGGCCGCGTTGGCCAGCTCGCGACACAGCGTGTCGTGCGTGTCCAGGTCGCCGATGACCCAGCCGCCGCCGTGGTAGTACACCAGCACCGGCGGCGCGCTGCGGCGCTCGGCCGCGGCCTGCGGGTGGTACAGGCGCAGCGGGACCGGCCCGTGCGGGCCTTCGGCCACGAGGTCTCGTGTCTGCGCGATGGGCGGCGGCTCGGGCTGCGTCACCGCCCGGCGTTCGCGATAGAACCTGCGCGCCTCGGCCGGTGACAGCGTATGCGTCGGTGGGACTTGCCGCTCGACCATCAGGTCGAGCAGGAACTTGGCCTGCGGATGCAGCATCGTGTCTCCTTCCTCTCGTGCGCGGTGCCTACAGCCAGTCGTTGAGCGTGATGCCCAGGCCGAAGGTCGTCTGGTTCCAGTTGTAGTCGATCAGCGACTCGCCGTAGCCGCTGAACACCTTGACGTAGCCGCGCAGCGGGCCGAGCAGCGGTTGGGTGGTCCAGGTCAGCTGGCCGGCGCCCTTGCCGGTGCTCGGGTTGCCGCGGAGCGTGCCGCTGAAGCTCTGTCCGCGCCACTTGTAGATGGCCGACAGATCGCCCCAGCCGTAGTAGTCGGAGATGGTCGGGTTGTCATCCGAATCGCTGGACTCGGGGATGCGCCACCACAGCCGCCCCAGGATGCCGAGGTTGCCGCTTTCGACGCCGAAGCTGGCGATCAGGCGGTTCCAGCTGCGCGAGAGGGTGTCGGAGCGGCCGTTCGACTGGTGGTTGAAGGCCAGGTTGACCAGGTTCCACTGCAATCCACCCCACTCCAGGCCGGGCTTGTAGCTGAGGATCAGCTCGGGCATGTAGTTGGTCTCGCGGAAGGGCCGCGAGGCATTGCCCGAGTCGTTGTATAGCTGCCATTGGCTCTGTTGCGTGTACGCGGCCCACGCGCCCCAGCGGCGGTCGTCGGTGGTCCACAGCCTGAACTTGAAGCTCAGCTGGAACGCGGCCTCGGTGGCGTCGAGTTCGGTGCCGGGCGCCAGCACGCCGCCGCCGACCAGCGGGTCGAAGGGTGCGGTGTTCAGGTCGTTGGTGTAGCGGCCGAAGAGGAAGTAGTTGGGCGCGTACAGCGAGATGTCGTAGCGCGGGCTGGAGGGATCGAAGCTCCAGGCCTTGTCGTACATCGATCCGCTGCCCGCCGGGGCCGCCACCGTGGCCGTCGTGCCCTCGTTGCTGGGTGTGCTGGCAGCAGGCGCGGGCGTCGCGTCCTGCTTCGGCTCGGCCGCGGGACGCGCGGCCCGGCCGCTGAGGCGGTCGAAGCAGGCCAGGCGCTCGCTGTCGCTGGCGATCGCCGCACAGTCGGCCAGCGCCGCAGGCGCAGCCTGGGCCAGTGCGAACACAGGTGCGGCCAACAGTACCAGGCCCAGAAGCAGGGTCGAGGTCATGAGGGGTTTGGGCGTGGACATGCGGCCCATTGTAGGGATGCGAATTCAGTACACGCCGAGGGCCAGGCCGCTGGCCAGCGCCTCGCCGAGCTCGCGGCAGCGCGCCAGATCCTCGGCTGTGATCTGCTTCGGCGCCAGGATCGCCTCGGGCGTCTGCGCGTGCGTGTTGACGATCAGCGCCGGTGCCACGGCCTTCAGCCGCCAGCCGGTGCAGATGCGCTCGATCTGGCGTGCCGCCGCGCTGCCGTCGCTGCCGGCGCAGATCATCACCGCATAGGGCCGGCCTTCGATGCGCTCCAGCACCGGGTAGTAGCAGCGGTCGAAGAAGTCCTTCATCAGCCCGGCCATCGAGGCCAGGTTCTCGGGCGTGGCGAACAGGACGCCGTCGGCGTCCAACAGGTCCTGCGGACCGGCCTGCGGCGCGGCCAGCAGGCGCACCGTGACCCCGGCTTCGGCGCGCGCGCCCTCGGCCGCGGCCTGCGCCATCTGTGCGCTGCCGCCGGTCATCGACTGCCAGACGATGAGCAGCGTCTTCACAGCGGGCCTCACAACTGCCGATTGCGCGCGAGCGGCGGGTTCTTCGCGAAGTAGCGGCGGATGCCGATGGTCAGCGCCTCCACCAGCTCGGCCTGGTATTTGGGGTCGCGCAGTCGCCGCTCTTCTTCGGGGTTGGAGATGAAGGCCGTCTCCACCAGGATGCTGGGCACGTCGGGTGCCTTCAGCACCGCGAAGCCGGCCTGCTCGACCTGGCGCTTGTGCAGCCGGCCGACACGGCCCAGCGGCGCCAGCACCTCGTTGCCGAGCTTCAGGCTGTCCTTGATCTGCGCGGCGGTGCTCATGTCGAGCATGGCCTGCATCACATGCTTGTCCCTGACCGCGGCGACGTTGATGCCGCCCACCAGGTCGGCGGCGTTCTCGCGCTGCGCCATCCAGCGCGCCGCGGCGCTGCTGGCGCCGCTCTGACTGAGCGCGAAGACGCTGGCACCACGCGCCTCGGGCCGCATGAAGGCATCGGCATGGATCGACACGAACAGGTCGGCCTGCACGCGCCGGGCCTTGCGCACGCGCTCGTGCAGCGGCACGAAGAAGTCGGCGTCGCGCGTCATCATCACGCGCACGTTGGGCAGCGCGTTGAGCTGGTCGCGCAGCTGCAGCGCGATCTGCAGCACCACGTCCTTTTCCTTGGTGCCGGCGGGACCGACGGCGCCCGGGTCCTCGCCGCCGTGGCCGGGGTCGAGCGCGACGATGATCAGCCGGTCGATGCGGCGCTGTTCCTCCGCGCTGGCCGGCTCGGGTGGTGGCGGGGGCGCCTTGGTCTGCATCGGCGCCGAGGCCGTCGGCGGGGCCGCCGGCGGCGCGGGTTGCAGCGGCTTGTCGACGCGCGCGATCAGCTCGCCGAGTGCATCGCGCACGCTCTGCGCGGCGCGCTGGTCGGCGCCTTCCTTCTCGCGGATCAGCGCCAGCAGCGGGTCGTGCTCCTGCGTCGGGTACAGGTCGAAGACCAGGCGGTACCTGTAGGCGGCCACCGGCTGCAGCGCAAACTGCTGCGGTGCGACCGGCTGCTTCAGGTCCAGCACCAGGCGCACCACACGCGGCGTGTTCTGGCCGACGCGCACGCCGGCGATGTACGGGTCGTCCGGCTGCACCTTGCCGACCAGCTCGCGCAGCGCCGGATCCAGCATCAGACCGTCGATGTCGATCAGCAGTCGCGGCGGGTTCTGCAGCAGCTGGTGGCGTGCGTTCAGCGCCTGATCGGATTCGAGCGTGACGCGCGTGTAGTCCTCGGCCGGCCAGACGCGCACGCCGACGATGGCCGCGCCCCAGGCGCGATGCACCGCGCCGAAAGCCAGCACCAGCCCACCCATGCGTTGCAGTGCGGCGCGGCGGCTGCTCATGCGATCAGCGCCACGCCGCGCGGCGTGAAGGCTTGCAGCGTGACACGGCGCTGCGTGTCGTCGACCACGTCGATGAGCAGGCGCAGGTCGGGCAGCGGCAGCATCGCCGCGGCCTGCTGCGGCCATTCGGCCAGCTTCAGGCCGGGCGCCGCGAAGACCTCGCGCAAGCCCGCATCCTCCCACTCGCGCGCATCCTCGAAGCGGTAGAAGTCGAAGTGCGAGACCGCCAGCCCCGGCAGCGCGTAGGGTTCCAGCACGGTGTAGGTCGGGCTCTTGATGCGCCCGCTCACGCCCAGCGCGTGCAGCAGGTGGCGCACGAAGGTGGTCTTGCCGGCACCGAGTTCGCCCTGCAGTTCGACATAGGCATCGCGCAACGCGGGCTTGCGGGCCAGCGTGGCGGCGTACTCGGCGCATGCGGCCTCGTCGGGCCACGTCTGGGTGCGGGTTTCTAGAATGGGTGCATGCGTGAGCGTCATCACTTCGACGGGCAGTTGCTGGTGGCGCAACTGCGGGAGTGGGCGCATGGGCTGGGATTCTCCCAGATCGGTGTGGCCGGCGTCGACCTGGGTGTTGCAGAGAGCGGACTGCGCGACTGGCTGGCGCAAGGCTTCCACGGTTCGATGCACTACATGCAGCGCCACGGTGCCAAGCGCGCGCGCCCGGCCGAGCTGGTGCCGGGCACGCTGAGCGTGATCAGCGCGCGCATGGACTATCTGCCGCGCGGCACCACGCCGGGCTGGCAGGCGGTGGAATGGCAGCGGCTGCGCAGCCCGCAGCAGGCAGCGGTGTCGATCTATGCGCGCGGCCGCGACTATCACAAGGTGCTGCGCATGCGGCTGCAGGCGCTGGCGACGCGGCTGGCCGAGCAGGTGGGCCCGCTGGGCGCGCGCGTCTTCACCGATTCGGCGCCGGTGCTGGAGGTGGAGCTGGCCGCGCGCAGCGGCATCGGCTGGCGCGGCAAGCACACGCTGGCGCTGCAGCGCGACGGCGGCTCGATGTTCTTCCTGGGCGAGATCTTCGTCGACCTGGCGCTGCCGGCCACGCCGCCGGCTGCCGCACACTGTGGCAGCTGCAGCGCCTGCATCGACGTGTGTCCGACGCAGGCCATCGTCGCGCCCTACCGGCTCGACGCACGGCGCTGCATTTCCTACCTGACCATCGAACACGACGGTGCCATCCCCGAAGCGCTGCGGCCACTGCTCGGCAACCGCATCTACGGCTGCGACGACTGCCAGCTGGTGTGCCCGTGGAACAAGTACGCGCGGACCTCGGCGCTGCCCGACTTCGACGCGCGCGCGCCGCTGGACGGCGCCACCTTGCTGCAGCTGTGGGCCTGGGACGAGGCCGAGTTCCTGCGCCGCACCGAAGGCAGCGCGATCCGCCGCATCGGCCACGCGCGCTGGCAGCGCAACCTGGCGGTGGCGCTGGGCAACGCGCTGCGCGCCACGCCCGATGCCGCCATCGAACAGGCGCTGCGCGCGCGGCTCGCCGATGCCGGCGAACTGCTGGCCGAGCACATCGACTGGGCGCTCGATCAGATTGCAGCGCATCGCGTGCCCGGCGACGCATCTACCGGTGCGTCAAGCGACTGCCGCGGATCCGGCTGCGCCGGTCCGCTGGCGGTGCCAACAGCGAGGACGCTGTTGGCGCTCGTCGGCGAGGAACGGTCCGCGGGGATTGTTCCCCGTCCGACTCGCCCCCCTCGAGGGGGCTGAGCCCGGACGAGAGGCCGTCCCTGCGGACGGCCTCTCGCCTGCGAAGGCCAGCCGGCCTGCAAGCCGGCTGGCGCGCGCAGCGCGTAGGGGGCGGGTCATATGCCCTCCAGCACCGCCAGCCACAGCGGCAGGCTGAGCGCGCACAGCAGCGTCGACACCGTCACCAGCCCGGCGACGAAGGATCCCTGGCCGCCCATGCGCACCGCCAGCACGTAGGCCGAAGGCGCGGTGGGCAGCGCCGCGAAGACCACCAGCACCAGGCTCTGCGCCGACGGCAGCTTCAGCCAGAGGCACAGGCCGATGGCCAGCAGCGGCAGCAGCGCATGGCGGATAAAGAGGAGGGCTGCGGCCAGGCCGGGCGCGTCCTTCAGCCCGCCGAGCTTCAGGCCCGCGCCCACCGCCATCAGTCCCAGCGGCAACGCGGCCAAGCCGATGCGCTGCAAGGTGGAGGCGACCGCATCGGGAAAGCGCAGCCCGGCCAGGTTGGCGATCAACCCCGCCGCGGTGGCGAGGATCAGCGGATTGCGCACGATCTCGCGCAGGTAGCCGTGGCCGCCGTGGCGCGCCAGCGGCCACACCGCAGCCACGTTGCACAGCGGCACGCACAGCGCGATCAGCAGCGCGATCCAGGCCAGGCCCTGCGGCCCGCCCAGGCGCTCGGCCAGCGCCAGCGCGATGAAGGAATTGAAGCGGAAGGCGGTCTGGGCCCCCGAGGCATGCAGCCGGGCGTCGACGCCGGGAAACAGGCGCAGCGAATGCGACAGCAGCACGCCGGCAGCGACCACCGCGACACCTGCCGCGGCCAGGCTCAGCGTCGCGCCCGGCTGCAGCGGCGACTTGAGGATCGAGTTGAAGAGCAGCACCGGGAACAGCAGGTAGTACACCAGCCGCTCCACGCCGTCCCAGACGCTGCGGTTCAACGCCGTCCAGCGGCACAGCATGAAGCCGCACAGGATCAGCAGGAAATCGGGGACCAGCAGCAGCGCATGCGACATGGGGCGAGTGTGCCAGCGGCTATGCTGGTCGCATGTCCCGGACCACCGAGCCCGTGCGCTACATCGAACGCACCCATGCGTGGTACGGCGCGCTCGGTTATGCGCCGTACCGCTATGCGCATTTCAGCGAGATGCCGTTCAGCCCGCTGCGCCGGCCGCTGTCGCGCTCGCGCGTGGCGCTGCTGACCACCGCGGCGCCGTACCGGCCCGGGCTGGGCGAGCAGGGCGCCGGCGCGCCCTACAACGCCGCCGCCAAGTTCTACCGCGTCTACACGCTGGACAGCCGCGTCGACCACGACCTGCGCGTCTCGCACGTGGCCATCGACCGCGAGCATCTCAGCGACGACAGCGGCACCTGGTTCCCGCTGCCGGCGCTGCGCCGTGCCTGGCAGCGCGGGCGCATCGGCGCGGTCGCGCCGCAGCTCATCGGCGTGCCCACCCACCGCAGCCAGCGCCACACGCTGCAGGTGGACGCACCCGAGGTGCTGGCGCAGTGCCGGGCCGACGGCGTCGATGCCGCGCTGCTGGTGCCCAACTGTCCGGTGTGCCACCAGACGATGTCGCTGCTGGCGCGCGAACTCGAGGCTGGGGGCATCGCCACGCTGATCCTGGGCGCGGCCAAGGACATCGTCGAACACGTGGGCGCACCAAGGCTGCTGTTCAGCGATCTGCCGCTGGGCCACGCGGCCGGGCTGCCGCACGACCGGGCCTCGCAGGACTTCACGCTGGAGCTGGCCCTGCGCGTGCTGGAAACGGCGCCGGCCGCGCGCACCACGGTGCAAAGCCCGCTGCGCTGGCCCGGCGGCGATGCCTGGCGTGATGCGTACCTGAACCCGGCGCGGCTGAGCGCCGCCGAACGGGAGGCTGCGCGTGTCGCGCACGAGCGCTCGCTGGCCACGGCCAGGTCCCTGCGTCAACCCTGAGAAGCGCAGGGCTGCGGTTTTGCGACAATCCGGGCCTCTTGCGGCCCCTCGCGGGCCTGTCTGTCATCCCCGAACCAGGAGCACACCCCATGTCGTTGAGACTGCTGAAGACCGCCGCCGCCGTGCTGGCACTGTCGCCCGCGCTGGCACTGGCCCAGGCCTTCCCGACCAAGCCGATCCGCCTGGTCGTGCCCTTCGCCCCCGGTGGCACCACCGACATCATTGCGCGCATCATGGCGCCCGGCATGAGCCAGGTGCTGGGCCAGCAGGTCATCGTCGAGAACAAGGCCGGCGGCGGCGGCTCGATCGGCGCGCTCGAGGTCATCAAGTCCGCCCCCGACGGCCACACGCTGAGCATGGCCACGGTGTCCACCACCGCCGCCAACCCGGCCATCAACACCAAGATCGGCTACAACCCGGTGACCGACTTCGTGCCGATCATCAACATCGCGGCCACGCCGAACGTGATCGCGGTCAACCCCAAGTTCCCGGCCAAGGACTACAGAGCCTTCGTCGCCGAGCTGAAGGGCAAGCCGGGCCAGTACAGCTATGCCAGCTCGGGTACCGGCGGCATCGGCCACCTGCAGACCGAGCTGTACAAGAGCCTGTCCGGCGTCTTCATGACGCACATCCCGTATCGCGGCGCGGGGCCGGCGCTGAACGACACGGTGGCCGGGCAGGTGCCGATCATCTTCGACAACCTGCCGTCGGCGCTGCCCTTCATCAAGGACGGCCGCCTGGTGCCGCTGGCGGTGGCCGCGCCGCAGCGCCTGGCGGTGCTGCCCAACGTGCCCACCTTCAAGGAGCTGGGGTTGGAGCAGGTCAACCGCATGGCCTACTACGGCCTGCTCGCGCCCAAGGGCACGCCCGCCGACATCGTCAACAAGCTCAATGCCGCGGCGCGCAAGGTGCTGGAAGACCCGGCGGTGCGCAAGCGCATCGAGGACACCGGTTCGCTGATCGTCGGCAATTCGCCGGCGGAGTTTGCGGCGCAGATCGCGGCCGAATTCCAGGTCTACAAGGACGTGGTGGCCAAGCAGAAGCTGTCGCTCGAATAGGCACCCGCAGCACCCGCGAGGAAGCCACCCCCGGGTGGCTTTTGCGTTCTTCATGGCAGACAGCGCCGCACTGATCGACCGCTTCATCGACGCGTTGTGGATCGAGGACGGCCTGTCCACGCAGACGCTCGCCGCCTACCGCCGCGACCTGAGCCTGTTCGCGCAGTGGCTGCGCTCCGGGCCGGGCCGAGGCCTGGCCGAAGCGCGCGAATCGGACCTGCTGGCCTACATGGCCGAACGCCACGGCGCGACGCGCGCCACCACCGCCAACCGCCGGCTGAGCGTGTTCAAGCGTTTCAGCCGCTGGGCGCTGCGCGAGAAGCTGATCGGTGCGGATCCGACACTGCGGCTGCAGGCGGCGCGCACGCCGCTGCGCGTGCCCAAGATCCTGAGCGAGGCGCAGGTCGAGGCGCTGCTGGCCGCGCCCGACATCGACACGCCGCTGGGCCTGCGCGACCGCACGATGATCGAGCTGATGTATGCCAGCGGCCTGCGCGTCAGCGAGCTGGTGGGCCTGAAGACGGTGTATGTCAGCCTGGACGAGGGCGCGCTGCGCGTCACCGGCAAGGGTTCGAAGGAGCGGCTCGTGCCCTTCGGCGCCGAGGCCCATGCCTGGGTGCGGCGCTACCTGGCCGAAGCGCGCACCGCCATCCTGAAGGGCCAGGCCAGCGACGCGCTTTTCGTCACCGCGCGCGGCGCTCCGATGACGCGGCAGATGTTCTGGAAGCTGATCAAGGCGCATGCGCTGAAGGCCGGCATCCACGCGCCGCTGTCGCCGCACACGCTGCGCCACGCCTTCGCCACGCACCTGCTGAACCACGGTGCCGACCTGCGCGCGGTGCAGATGCTGCTGGGCCATGCCGACATCTCGACGACCACGATCTACACCCACGTGGCGCGCGAGCGGCTGAAGGCGCTGCATGCGCGACATCATCCGCGCGGCTGAGGCGTTTTGGACCCTGCATGCGCGGCGTTCAGCGTGACGGGTGGTCCGGGCCGGCGTTCTCCGGCCCACGCTCGCGGGCCACCGAATTGGCACTGCGACGGCTACCTCGTCATTACCGACCAGGCTGGGACGGGATCAGCGTGCCGCGAATGGGGCCTGCGTCTGCGAACCCGCACCACCCGCCTTGCCACCGTACGGGCCGTCCACCAGGCAGGCCACCGTCGGTGCTTGCAGTGCGGTGGTGGCATCCGCGGGCGCAGGCCCCATTCGCGGTACGCTGGCTTGTGGCGCACTTGGCTCGTGGCGACGAGGTAGCTGGCGCGAACAGAAGCCGGTGGCCCGCGAGCGTGGGCCGGAGAACGCGGGTGACGCCGACGCGCTGCCGCAGCCGCGGTGGCTCGCCAGCCCGTATCAGGAGGAGGTCATGTCGAACACCCGCGCCGGCCGCGGCGCGAAGCCGTGATTCAGCGGCCCATGGCCGTGGCCGGTGACCACGTCGGCACCGGCCGCCAATGCCCCGCGCACATAGGCGCGGGCAGCAGCCACCGCATCTGCCAGCGGCTCGCCCAGCGCCAGCTGACAGGCGATGGCGCTGGACAGCGTGCAGCCGGTGCCGTGCGTGTTGCGGGTGGCGATGCGGCTGTCCTGCCAGCGCTGCAGCGTGTGCGGGGCTTCGAGCAGCAGGTCCACCAATTCGTCGCCGGGCAGGTGCCCGCCCTTGAGCAGCACGGCTCGCGCACCCAGCGCGAGCAGCGCGTGCGCCGCACTGTCCAGCTCGGCGGCGCTGGCAATGGGCCGGCCGATCAGCCAGCCGGCCTCGTCCAGGTTGGGCGTGATCAGCGTGGCCAGCGGGAACAGCTCGCGGATCAGCACCGCCACCGTGTCCTGCGTGATCAGCTTGTCGCCGCTGGTCGCGACCATCACCGGGTCGAGCACGACGTGCGCGAAGCGGTGGCGCCGCAGCGCCGCGGCCACCACCTGCACCACGGCTGGGTCGTGCAGCATGCCGATCTTCACCGCATCGACGCCGATGTCCTCGGCCACGGCGTCGATCTGCTGCGCCAGCAGTTCCGGCGGCAGCGCCTGGATGGCGCGCACGCCGACGGTGTTCTGCACGGTGATCGCGGTGATGGCCGTCATGCCGTAGCCGCCCAGCGCGGCGATGGTCTTCAGGTCGGCCTGGATGCCGGCGCCGCCGCCGCTGTCGGAGCCGGCGATGCTGAGCACGCGCGCATAGCGCCGTGGGGAAGGGGTTGCAGGGCTCATGGGCTTCGGCTCTCCATCGCGGCGCACAGGCGCCGTGCCGCGGCTTCGGGGTCCGGGGCGGCGCACAGCGCGCTGACGACGGCCAGCGCATCGGCGCCGGCGGCCATCACCGCCGCGGCGTTGTGTTCGCCGATGCCGCCGATGGCCACCAGCGGTCGCGTGCAACGCGCACGCAGCGCGCGCAGCCCGTCCAGGCCCAGGGCAGGCGCCGCATCGGCTTTGGTGGTAGTGGCGAAGACCGGGCTGGCACCGTAGTAGTCGACGTTCAGGCGCTCGGCTGCGGCCAGTTGTTCCACGCGCTCGATCGACAGGCCGATCAGCGCTTGCGGCAGCCAGCGGCGCACGTCCTCGGGCGACAGGTCGTCCTGGCCCACGTGCAGGCCATCGGCGCCGCAGGCCAGCGCCACGTCGAGCCGGTCGTTGATGATCAAGGGCACGCCCAGCGGCAAGAGCAATGCCTTCAGTGCGCGTGCACGTTCGACGAAGGCGCGCGTGGCCAGCGTCTTCTCGCGCAGTTGCACCACGCGCACGCCGCCGCGCACCGCGGCCTCGACCACGGCAAGCACACCGCGTGTGCCGCACAGCGCGCTGTCGGTGACCAGGTGCAGCCCGGCGACGCGGGCCGCGGTTTTTTTAGCCATTGACGCGCAGCTTCAGCCGCGCGGCGAAGCTGGCTTCGTCGAGCACCTGCAGGCCATCGAGCAGCTCGATCTGCAGCCGGCCGACACCGCCGCCCGCGGCCTGGGTGCGTTCGGCCGCCATCTCGCCGACCACGCCGAGCACGGCCATCGCCGCGACCGTGGCGCGCCAGTGGTCGGCCTGCACCGCGGCGAAGGCGCCGACCAGCGCGCTGGCCGAGCAGCCGACGCCGGTGACCTTCGTCATCCACGGGTGGCCGTTGGACAGCGTGGCCCAGCGACCACCGGCATCGACCACATGGTCGTCGGCGCCGCTGATGCACACCACCGACTGCAGGTCGCGCGCCAAGGCACGGGCTGCATCGAGCGCCTCGCCCGACGCTGCAGCGCTGTCGACGCCGCGCGTGGCCGCGGCCAGGCCGGCCACGCTCATCACCTCGGACGCATTGCCGCGCACCACGCTGGGCGCGCCGCTGCGCAGCAGTTCGGCGATGGCGGCATTGCGGTAGGGCGTCGCGCCGGCGCCCACCGGGTCCAGCACCACCGGCACGCCGCGGGCGCGTGCGGCCCTCAGCGCGAGCTGCATCGCCTCGATCCAGTCGGGTTCGAGCGTGCCGATGTTCAGCACCAGCGCCTGGGCGATGCCGACCATGTCCTGCACTTCCTCCTTGGCATGCGCCATCACCGGCGATGCGCCCACCGCCAGCAGCGCATTGGCGCTGTAGTTCATGACCACGAAGTTGGTGATGTTGTGCACCAGCGGCGCTTGCCGGCGCACGGCCTGCAGGTCGGCCCACAGGGCAGCAGCATCGATCGGGCTCGGGTTCATCGTCGTCGTCCTCCACGGCGGTTGGCGGGCGGGTCGGCCGACGGCGGGCAGCGCATGCGGCGCGGGTGCGCCGATGACCGCTTCCCTACGCTGGCACGACCCAGTTCAGGTTCAGAGGGTGTTTCTCAGTCGACCTGCGTCGACACCCCTAGCGTTCGCCGGCGCATTATCGGCGAAAGGCTCAACCCGCCTTCATCGCAGCCACGATCGAGGCCAGCGAGATGCCTTCGTTGGCACCGTAGCTGCCTGATCTGCCGTTGAGCCTGGGCATGCCGATCTTGCCGCCGGCATGGTGCAGCGCGATCACCTGCCACAGCCGCGAGTTGAAGACCGGGCTGCCCGAGCTGCCGCCTTCGGTGGGCGCGCGGTAGTGCAGGCGCGTCACGCCGGCTATCGCCGGCTGGCCCAGCGGCGGGCCTTCGTGGTCCAGCAGCTCGTTGTCCTGGAAGGAGAAGGCCAGGTCGCGTCCGCCGGGGTGGCCGATGATGTAGACGCGCGCGCTGTCCTCCAGCACCGGCAGTGCGGCGGCGACGGGCAGCGGGGTGATGCCGGTGACCGGCGTGGCCAGGCGCAGCAACGCGGCGTCATGGCGATCGGGTGTGGAGTGCCAGACGATCTCGGCGATGTCGTAGGCCTGGTTCGGATCCACGGCTTCGAACACGACCTCGGCGTCGCCCGGTGCCAGGCCCGGGCTCGCGCCCTGCGGGTTGATCACGTGGAAGTTGGTCAGCAGCAGCAGTTCGTCGGCCGGCGTGCGCCCCAGGTCGCCGGCGCGCAGCAAAAAGCCGGTGCCGACGCGTGCGCCCAGGCGCTGGCGCACGCAGGCCACGGCAGCGGCGCGCTCGATGCCGGTCTTCCACCAGCGGTAGGTCTGCGCGCCGTTCGGCCCCAGCACCGCTTCCAGCTGGAAGGTCGGGGCGGCATCCTGCTGGCCGATGCGCTGCAGTTCCGCCGGCGCCAGGCGCAGCTCCGCGCCCTGCAGCTGCATCAGCCGCGCGCGCAGCAGGTCGACCAGCGTGCGGCCGCGCGGGTCGGATTCGAGGTTCCAGATCTGCGTGAACTGGCGCAGCGTGCTGGCGACATGGAAGGCCTGCGTCTGCGGCGCCGACACGTACTGGCGCACGCGGCCCTCGGTGCCGCTCCAGTCGCGCAGGCCCAGCGAAGCCTCGGCCAGTGTCGCCAGGAACCAGGCGTCGCGCTGCGCCGGCGGCGTGGTCTCCAAGGTCTCGATCACCTGCCTGGCGATGGCCGTCAGATCCAGCCCTGCCGGCGGCCGCACGCCGATGCCGCGCGCACGTTCGAGCAGCGCCACCAGGTTGACGCCGTGCCAGGGGTTGCCGCTGGCGGCATAGGGGGCGCGGTAGGCGGCGATGGCCTTCTTCAGCGCGTCGCGCGCCACGGCATCGCCCTTGTCGCCGACGTCGAAGTAGATCTGCTTCCAGGCACGGCCCAGCAGGCCGGTGGCCTCGGCCCACTCGGGGTCGTCCTGCGCCAGGCGGCGCGCCAGCGGCTGCAGCAGGTCGATGGCTGCGGTGGCCTTGCCGGTGTCGATCAGGTACTGCGCATACAGGCGCCGGTTCTTCGCGTTCTTGGGGTCGCGCCGGCTCACCGCCTCGGCCAGCTGGCCCATCAGTTCGTAGTCGCGCTGGTTGCGCAACTGCTCGACCAGCGGCCTGGCCGCCTGCAGCTCGGCGTCGCAGGCGCGGCCCTGCAACTGTTCGAGCGCCGCGCGCGCGGCCAGCCTCAACTGGTCGACCGGCGCGGTGTCGGCCATGCCTTCAGCCCAGCTGCAGCATGCGCCGCAGCGCGCCGGCGACCGCCGGCTGGCGCAGGTACTTGGTGATCGAGTGCCGCCAGGCGCCATCGTTGCGCACCGCGATGTCCTCGACCACTTCGGCGCCGCCCTTGCGGTAGTCGTTGGCCAGCTTCGGGTCGAAGCCGCAGACCGGGTCGAGCCGGTCGTAGACGTTGACCCAGCCCTGGCTCAGCTTGCCGCTGGGAAAGCCGTCGTCGCGGCTCCAGCCGGGCTGCAGCTTGTCCTGCACCTCGTCCAGGCCCAGCGGGCTGCCCAGCGTGATGAAGCCGTCGACCTCGGCGCAGGCGCCGACGCGCTTGAGGCAGTCGTAGGCGATCACCGTGCCCATGCTGTGCGAGACCACCACGTGCGGCCGCGTCACCGCCTTGCCGCAAACGCTGCCGATGAAGCGCTCGCGGATGGTCTTCTGGATGGGCACCGGCGTGCGCCCGGGCGGCCCGAACTCGACGTCGAACAGGTAGTGGTGCACGTCGCGCAGGAACGCGTCCATCATCGGCTTCTTCAGGAACCACGGCAGCGGCACGCGCTCCAGCGTGCCCTGCGGCTGTGCCGGCATGTCCGGGGCGGTGGCCATCTGCGCGTCGGTCAGGCCGCTCATATGCCGGCGCATCGCTTCCAGGAAGGCGGCTTCTTCGGCATTGCGCGGATGCGGCGCCGTCGCACCGCCGCCGCCGTCCACCGCCGCGGGGGTGTTCTCGAGCACGCCTTCGTGCGCCGCGACGTTGTCATCGGGCTTGTCGTACATCAGGTCGGCCCAGTACACCAGCTCGGAGCTGACGCCCAGGTCACCCAGCGGCAGCGGCTCGGCGGCATTGGCCAGCGTCTCGCGCCAGATGCGCATCAGCTCGGCCGGCGCCGGCTTGTTGGCGATGCCGTGGATGAAGGTGACATGTGCCATGGGCGATCTCCTCAGAAATCGTAGGAAGGGTCTTCGCCGATGTCCGGCACCTTGGCGATGTAGCCGGCGTCACCGAAATCGAATCCGCGCGCGGCTTCGAAGCCGGGCAGGCCGACCTCCTTGCGCAGGCTGTTCAGCCGGTTCATCCAGCCTTTCAGGAACACCGACTGGCTGGGCTTGCGCGCCACGATGCCGCGGTAGAAGGCCTCGCGGATGTTGCAGTAGCTGGTGATCGCCTCGCCGCCGTCGCAGGCCATCACCGCGCGTTGTGTCATCGGCCCGAAATCGCCGTCGACGCCGCAGCCCACCGCCTGCTGCAGGAAGCGCACCGCCCGGCCGGGCCCCATGTTGACGGCGGTGTCGAACTGCACCAGGTCCAGCGGCGAGACGAGCAGGTCGCAGCGCGGCGGCACCCAGTAGCCCGACTCGTACAGGGCGTGCACCTCGGCATCCTCGATCAGCTTGACATCGCGGCCGGGCAGGCCCTGGCGCGCGCGCCAGGCGTTGTAGACACGCTGCGTGACACCCTTGTTGGTGCGGCCGCCCGGATCGGCCGGGTGGTCGACGAAGCCGCCCTCCCAGCGCAGGATGAAGGGCATGGCGGCTTCGAACGCGGCTGAGGACATCGGACTCTCCTGGGGAAAGGACGCACGCAGTCTGGCTGCGCTCAGGGTCTCGGCGCAATCCCCTGTCCCAAACGTTTCCAGGGCAGCGTGGCCGGGTCGGCGGCCATCGGCCCGGGCGCCACCGCCACCAGCGTGTGCGATGCGATCGGCGTGAACGCGGCGCGGAAGTGCACCGAGCTCTTGTTGACCAGCAGCTTCATGGCTTCAGGTTCCACGCCCAGAAAGCGGAACAGGTCCAGGTCGAGCATCTGGCACTGGCCGCTGACGATGTTGACGCGGATGCCGTCGATCTCGACGCCGGCGCTCAGGCCCAGGTGCACGGTGCCGCCGGCGGTCATCGGCCCGTGCAGCGGCACCACGCCGTCGCTCAAGGACAGCACCTTGAAGCGGCCGCTGACCGGCGGGTCGCTCAGCTCGCCGTCGAAGCAGCGCACCGCCTTGCCCACCGACATCTCCAGCGTCGCGCCCACGCCGGCCTCGTGCGCCATGCGCGCGGCCGCCGGGTCGAAGAGCAGGCCCAGCGCCACCTGGCCGGGGTAGCGCCGGCCGGCATCGGCGGCGCGCAGCGCGTGCAGCATGCCGGTGGTGTTGCTGTCGGCGCCGGCGCCGGGGTTGTCCTGCGTGTCGGCGATGACCACCGGCTTGGTCGCATGCTCGGCCAGTGCCAGCGCGCGCTGCACCGCGTCGGCGGGCTGAAGCAGGTCCAGCGCCCAGTCGGGGCGCAGTTCGATCAGCTCGTGGCTCACCTGCCGCACCGCCTTGTGCACCGCTTCGGCATCGGGGCCGTGGCCGAAGACCACGGGGCCGCATTCGTCGAAGTCCGCGGCCGGGAAACCCATCGCGAAGCTCAGGCGCACGCCACTGCGCCGGTCCAGCTCGGCCAGGCGCTCGTACACGCCCTGGGCCGGCTGCATCATCGTGCACTGCACGTTCAGCGGCAGCAGGAAGGGCAGCCGTGCCTGCTGCGTGGCCCAGGGCCGGCCATGGGCCCACAGTTCGGCCAGCAGCTCGGCACAGCGCGCACCGGTGTCGGCGCCGTCGACATGCGGATAGGTACGGTAGGCGCTCATCGCGCTGGCATGCTGCAGCATGCGCTGCGTGACGTTGGCATGCAGGTCCAGGCTGGTGACCAGCGGCATCACCGGCCCGATCACCGCGCGCAGGCGCTCGAGCAGTTCGCCTTCGGCATCGTCCACGTGCTCGGCCACCGCGGCGCCGTGCAGGTCGAGGTAGGCCGCGTCGAAGCCGCCGCGCTTCGCGTCGGCGACGATGTGCTCGGCGATGCGTTCGAAGGCCTCGCGCGTGACATGCGCCGAGGGGCTGGCGCCGGCCCAGGCCGAAGGCAGCAGCGTCCAGCCGCGCCGGCGCGCCTCGCGGATGAAGCCGCCCATCGGCAGGCTGGTGGGGGCCAGCTTGTCGAGCATGGCTTCGCCGTGGCTGAAGGCCGGGAAGGCCGAGCCGCTTTCGAAGGCGGCCCAGTCGGCCTTGCTGGGGGCGAAGGTGTTGGTCTCGTGCTGGAAACCGGCGACGAAGATGCGCATGAGGGAAGTTGTTCTTGGAGTGGAGCTCAGGGGGCGATGGTACCCAGCGCGGCCAGTTCGGCCTCGTCGAAGCCGGCGGCGCGCCGCGCGTCCAGATTGAAGGGGCCGCGTGGTCGTGGCGCGCCGTGTTCGCGCGCGAGCGCGGCGTAGGCGGTCAGCGGGTCCAGGCCGCGCTGCGTGCACAGCCAGCGGTACCAGCGGTTGCCCACGGCCACATGGCCGATCTCGTCGCGCAGGATGATGTCCAGGATTTCGCCGCCGCGCGCATCGCCGGCGGCGAGCAGCTTGGCCTTGACGGCGGGCGATGCGTCCAGGCCGCGCGCTTCCAGCGTGCGTGGCACCAACGCCAGCCGCGCCAGCAGGTCGTGGCGCGTGCGCTGCGCCATCTGCCACAGGCCGTCGTGCGCGTCGAAGTCACCGTAGGCATGGCCCAGGGTCGCCAGATGGTCGCGCAGCAGCTCGAAGTGCAGCGCCTCCTCGCGCGCCACGCCCCACCACTGGCGGTAGAAGTCCTCGGGCTGGCCGGGGAAGCGCCAGACGATGTCCAGCGCCAGATCGATGGCATTCAGCTCGATATGCGCCAGCGAATGCAGCAGCGTCGCGCGGCCCTCGGGCGTGCGTGCCGAACGCGGCTTCAGCTGCGTGTGCGGCACCAGCAGCGGGCGTGGCGGCCGGCCCGGAATGCCCGGTGCTTCGGCCAGTACCTCGTCGGCGCCGACCGGACCATGCGCTTCAAGGCCGCGCACGCCGAGCGCCTTGGCACTCGGATCAATGCACAGCAGCCATTGCAGCGCCTGCCGGCGCAGGCTCTGCATGCCCGTCAGCCGAAGACCGCCACCACCTGGCTGCCGAAGGCTGCCAGCTGCGCGCCCGGCGCCCACAGCCGCGATGTGTGGTTGACGTAGCCGCCGTCGACCATGGTCGATTCATTGTCGGCGCGCCACCAGCCGCCCGGCGGGCCCGGCGGCAGCGGGCGCAGCTCCAGCGCCCAGGTCACCGAGCTGTTGGCGCTGGGCTGCGTCAGCTGGCCGACCGCCGGGGTCGGCGGCAGGTCGGCCAGCAGCACGGTCTGCAACTCGGCCGACAAGGCCGCGGCCTCGTCGCCGGCCAGGCGCAGGTGGATGCTGGTGCTGAAGCCCTCGCCACCGCTGTAGGGCGGCGGGCCGTCGGCCCAGCGCATGTCGAAGTGCTGCAGGAACGCCGGTCCGAACCGTGCCGGCGGGGCCGGCAGCGCCTCGGCCTCGCGGCGCGCGGCCGGGCGCTGCGGCAGCTGCGGGCGCAGGCTCGACGCCCGGTCGGCGCCGAACACGCCCAGCAGCACGGCCGCCACCTGGCCGCCCTGGCGCGCCTGCGCCTGCACCTGGCAGACGTTGCGGCCCTGGCGAAGCAGCTGCACGCCGATCTCCACCTCGCCGGGCACGACCGGCGCGACGAAGCAGGTCTGCAATCCGCGCAGGCTGGCTTCGGCGGGCCAGGCGCTGCCGGCCAGGTCGCGCATCGCCACCACGGCCAGCGTCGAGATCAGCCCGCCGTAGCAGGTGCGGCCCTGCTGCCAGTCCTCGGTGACCGGGAAGTGCACGGCAGCGGCGCCGATGCGGCGGCGCGCGATCAATGCGGGAAGGGGGTTCAGGGTGAGCATGCTCGGGCGCTGCAGATGGGAGGCGGTTGATTATTCCAGGGGCGTCGCGGTGGCATGATGCGCATTCACGGAGCACCCAAACCATGGACCAGAGAGTCAGTCAATCCCTGTCCCCGAACCCGCTGCTGCAGGATTGGGACACGCCTTACGGCCTGCCGCCCTTCGACGCCATCCGCACCGAACATTTCGTGCCGGCGCTGAAGGCTGCGATGCAAGCCAACCGCGAGGAGCTGGACGCCATCGCCGCGTCGGCCGAGCCGCCCAGCTTCGACAACACCGTTGCCGCCTTCGACCGCTGTGCGCGCCAGCTCGCGCGCATCGAGTCGGTGTTCTACAACCTGAGCTCGTCGCAGACCTCGGCCGAGCTGCAGGCGGTGCAGCGCGACATGGCGGCGCCGCTGTCGGCGCACTACAGCGCGGTGTTCATGCATGCCGGGCTGTTCGCGCGGGTCGACGCGCTGCACGCGCGGCGCGAATCGCTGGCGCTGACACCGGAGCAACTGCGGCTGCTGGAGCGCACGCACCTGGACTTCGTGCGCTCCGGCGCCAAGCTGGCGCCCGAGGCGCAGGCGCGTTATGCGCAGGTGATGGAGCAACTGGCCGAACTGACGACGCAGTTCGCGCAGAACGTGCTGCACGACGAGGCCTCGTACCAGCTGCTGCTGCAGGGCGAGGCCGATCTGGCCGGGCTGCCCGGCTTCCTGCGCGACGCGGCGCGCCAGGCGGCCAGCGAACGCGGGCTGGCCGAAGGCCATGTGATCACGCTGTCGCGTTCGCTGATCGTGCCCTTCCTGACCTTCTCCGAGCGGCGCGACCTGCGCGAGACGGCCTGGCGCGCCTGGGTCGGCCGCGGCGAGCATGGCGGCGAGCACGACAACCGGCCGGTGGCGCGGAAGATTCTCGAGTTGCGCGGCGAACAGGCGGCGCTGCACGGCCACGCCAGCTATGCCGACTTCGCGCTCACCGACACCATGGCCGGCACGCGCGCGGCGGTGTACCGGCTGCTCGACGAGGTCTGGCCGCGCGCGCTGGCGGCGCTGCAGCGCGAGCGCGAGGAACTGCAGCAGATCCCCGGTGCCGACGCCCAGCCGATCGAAGCCTGGGACTGGCGCTACTGGGCCGAGAAGGTGCGCCAGCAACGCTATGCGCTCGACGACGCGCAGATCAAGCCCTATTTCCCGCTGCCGCGCGTGGTGCAGGCGGCGTTCGACTGCGCCAGCCGATTGTTCGGGCTGCGCTTCACGGCGCGCGAGGATCTGCCGGTCTACCACCCCGACGTCAAGGCCTACGAGGTGCGCGACGCCGCCGGCGCGGTGGTGGCCATCTTCCTGCAGGACAACTTCGCACGTGCCACCAAGCGCAGCGGCGCGTGGATGAGCACCTTGCGGCTGCAAAGCCGCAACGAGCCCGGCGGTGCTGCGTCGATCCCGGTGGTGCTGAACAACAACAACTTCGCCAAGGGCGCGCCGGGCGCGCCGACGCTGCTGTCGCTGGAGGATGCGCGCACGCTGTTCCACGAGTTCGGCCACGGCCTGCACGGCATGCTCTCCGACGTGACCTACGAGCGCCTGTCGGGCACGCAGGTGCTGAAGGACTTCGTCGAGCTGCCCTCGCAGCTGTACGAGCACTGGATCACCGAGCCGGCGGTGCTCAAGGCCCATGCGCGCCACTGGCAGACCGACGAGCCCATTCCCGACGCGCTGATCGAGCGCATGCATGCCGCGCGGCGCTTCAACCAGGGCTACGAGACGGTGCGCTACTGCGCCAGCACCTATGCGGACATGGCGGTGCATTCGTTGCCGCGCGAGCAACTGCCGGCCGACATCAGCGCCTGGGAGTCCGAGGAGTTGCAGCGCCGCGGCCTGCCCGAGGGCGTGGGCATGAACCATCGGCTGGTGCATTTCCAGCACCTGTTCTCCAGCTCGGGTTACGCCGCCGGCTACTACGTCTACCTGTGGGCCGAGGTGCTGGATGCCGACGGCTTCGAGGCCTTCGAGGAAGCCGGCAATCCCTTCGACCCGAAGGTGGCCGAACGGCTGCGCCGCTATGTCTATGCCAGCGGCAACAGCCTGGAGCCGGGCGCGGCCTATGCCGCCTTCCGCGGGCGCGGTCCGCAGGTCGAGCCGTTGCTGCGCAAGCGCGGGCTGCTCGAGCCGGCCTGAACCTCAGCCCGGCGCGCCGAAGATCGTCTCCAGCGAGCCGAGAAAGCGCCGCAGGTCCAGCGGCTTGGTCCAGTAGTCGGCGAAGCCGGCTTGC
>CAYUPF010000035.1:0-3429 GCA_964446545.1 uncultured Rubrivivax sp. | reverse complement strand
AGAAAGCGCCGCAGGTCCAGCGGCTTGGTCCAGTAGTCGGCGAAGCCGGCTTGCAGCGCGCGCTCGATGTCGTCGGGCATGGCATTGGCCGATACCGAGATGCAGGGGATGTGTGCGGTGGCGGCATCGGCGCGCAGCCGGCGCAGCACCTCGTGGCCGTCGATGTCGGGCAGCTGCATGTCCACCAGGATCAGGTCGGGCCGGGCGCTTTGCGCCAGGCTCACGCCGCTGAGGCCGTCGATGGCAGTGTCCAGCTGCAGGTCGGGGCGCTGCGCCAGCACTTCCTGCACGATCAGCAGGTTCACCGGGTTGTCCTCGATGTACAGCAGCCGCGCCGCGCGGCTGCCCAGCGTGTCCACCATCAGCGGCGGCGCGGCGCGGGCACTCAACGGGTTGACGGTATCGACAGCCGTCGAACCGTTGGGCAAGCGCACCTCGAACACGCTGCCTTGCTCGGGCGCGCTGCGCGCCTGCACCGTGCCGCCCATGCGCTCGACCAGCGCCTTGACGATGGCCAGGCCGATGCCGGTGCCTTCGATGCCTTCGTTTTCCACGCCCAGCCGGTTGAAAGGCTCGAAGGCATGCTGCAGCTGTGTCTCGCTCATGCCGCGGCCGGTGTCGCTGACGCGCAGCAGCACGCTGTCGCCGTCCGGTTCGGCTTCGACCAGCACCTGGCCGCCTTCGTGGTTGTACTTGACGGCATTGGTCAGCAGGTTCAGCAGCACCTGGCGCAAGCGCGTCGCATCGGCCAGCGCCACGCCGGTCAGTGCCGCGCTGCGCAGCTTGACCTTGCGCTGCCGCGCCGGGCGCGCCACCAGCGGCAGCGTCTCGGCCACCAGCGCCGGCAGCGCCACCGGCTGCAGGCTGATGCGGATCTCGCCGCCTTCCAGGCTGGACAGGTCGAGCACGTCGTCGATCAGCGACAGCAGGTGCTGGCCGGCCACCTGGATCTGCTCCAGGCGGCGCCGGCGTGTTTCGGCCGAGACCTTCTCGCCGTCGCCGAGCATCAGCTGCGCGAAGCCCAGCACCGCGTTCAGCGGCGTGCGCAGCTCATGGCTCATGCGCGACAGGAACTCCGACTTGGCCTGGCTCTCGCGCTGCGCCAGCAGCTTTTCCTCGCGCGCGTGCTGTGCGGCGCGCGAGTCGGTGATGTCCCAGTTGATGCCGATGCGCCGCGTCGGCTGGCCCTGCTCGTCGCGCAGCGCGATCGAGCGCGAGGCGATCAGCCGCCACTGGCCGTCGGGCCAGCACACGCGGAACTCCAGGTACGACGGCCGGCCCGCGCTGGTGGCCTGGGTCAGCTCGCGCAGCGTGAACTCGCGGTCGTCGGGGTGCACCAGCGCCATGCGCTCGTGCACGCTCAGCGCCTGCGCGCGCGGCTGCAGCCCGCGCAGCCGCCACATCTGTTCGTCCCAGTAGGCCTGGCCGCTGAGCAGGTCCAGCTCCCAGGTGCCCATGCCGGCGCCGCGCGTGGCCAGCGCCGCGCGCTCGCTGGCGCGGTGCAGCGCGGCCTCGGCGGCGCGGCGTTCGGTCACGTCCATCAGCACGCCGAAGAAGTCGTAGCGGCCCGGCGGGCCTTCGAGCCGCGAATAGCTGAGCATGTGGCGCGTCGCGCCATCGCTGCGCACGATGCGCAGTTCCTGCTCCAGGTTCGGCCCGCCGCTCTTCACCCAGGCCAGGTAGCGCTGCCGCACCGCGTCGCGATCGGCCGGATGCACGAAACGCTGCAGCCACTCGGCATTGGACAGCGCCGTGCTGCCCGCCGGCAGCCCGTGCAGCTGGAAGGTCTGTTCGCTCCAGCGTGTCTGGCCGGTCTCGGCTTCGACGCTCCAGTAGCCGATGCCGGCGGCGCGTGTGGTCAGCTCGAACTGCCGCATCAACTCGGTGTGCCGGCGGCTGCTCTCGACACGCTCGCTCAGGTCCAGGCCCACACCCAGCAGCGCGGCCGGGCGGCCCTCGGCATCACGCTGCAGGATGCGCCGCGTCAGCACGTGGCGCCAGCCGCCGTCGGCATGGCGGAAGCGCGTTTCCACGTCCACCGGCTGTTCGCTGACCAGGGCCTGTTCAAGGCTGGCGCGCAGCGCGGGCCGGTCGTCGGGGTGCACCATGGCGCGCAGCTCTTCGGCGCTGAGTTCGGTGCACGCGCTCGGCATGCCCAGCAGTTCGAAGGCTCGCTCGCTGACGCTGACGCGGTCGCTGCGCAGGTCGTGGCGGAAGACGACGATGTTGGCCAGCGTCAGCGCCAGGCTCAGCTGTTCGCTGGTCTCGGCATGGGTGCGTGCCTGGGCCCAGGCCTCGGTGTCGTCGACGAGGATGCCGAGCACGCGCTCGGGCAGGCCGTTGGCGCCGTTCTTCACCACCCATTGCGAATGCAGCTGGCGCAGCACGCCGTCGGCGCCGCGCACGCGGTAGCGGTGCGCATAGCTGCCGGCGCGGCGCAGCGACTGGCGGAAGGCCTGGTTCAGCGCCGCGCGGTCCTCGTCCAGGACCGATTGCGCGGCACGCTCGAAGTCGGGTGTGCTGTCGTCTTCGGACAGGCCCCAGATGCGGTACATGTGGCGGTCCCAGCGGCCCTGCAGCGAGTGGATGTCGCGCTCCCACACGCCGAGCCGGCCGAAGTCCTGCGCCAGGTCCAGCAGTTCGGCCAGGCGGCCCGCGTCGGCCGCATGCAGCCGCTGTTCTTCCACCGACTGCCAGTGCGTGGCGCGGCGGCCGTCGGGCAGCAGGCTCAGCTGCGCGCGCCACCAGCGCCCGCTGATGCCGCCGATCTGCATGTCGGACAGCGGGCCCGGCCGGCCGTCGCGCAGCGCGTCGTGCAGCGCCTGCGCATCGGCCGCCGACAGGCCCAGCAGCAGCGCCAGGCTCTGGCCGCGGCCCTCGGCCGGCGCGCCGCCGGCCAGGTCGAGCAGCCGGCGGTTGCACCAGTCGATCTGGCCCAGCGCATCGCACAGCGCGATGGCCGACGGGCCCTGCTGCAGCAGCGCCAATGCGGCGGCGGCGTCGAGCCCCGGCGCTGCGGCCGGGCGGGCCGGCGCAGGCTTCAGATCGACCGGTTCAGGCATGCTGGGAGGGTGCGAGGCAAACGCGCAGTCTAGGGGAAGGCGGCGTCGCTGCCGCGTTGTGCCGCGGCCGCTGCGCGGCAGCGTGGAGAATGCACGCAGCGCCGTGGTCCGGGTGGCCACAACATGGAAGCAGGAGTCGGTGGATGGGGACACAACGTTTGGCCTTGCCCGCGCCGGTGCACGGCACGGTGATCGGCATCGAGGTGGTGATCGGCCAGTCGGTGGCCGCCGGTCAGACGCTGCTGCTGCTCGAAGCGATGAAGATGGAAGTGGCGCTCGAGGCGCAGGTGTCGGGCGTGGTGCGCGCCATCGGCGTGGCCGTGGGCGACGTGGTCGACGAAGGCAGCACGCTGGTGGAGATGGAGCC
>CAYUPF010000034.1:2770-27472 GCA_964446545.1 uncultured Rubrivivax sp. | reverse complement strand
GCTATGCGCCGTCAGCTGCCTGTAACTATTTTACATTCGACCGTTGACCGGCAGGAGTCAGCGCACGCGCAAGCCCGGCACCGCGCCCGGCCAGGGCTCCAGCACGTACAGGCCCGGATGGGCCCTTTCGTCAGCGTGGCTGGCGGCCAGCACCATGCCTTCGCTGAGGCCGAACTTCATTTTGCGCGGCGCCAGGTTGGCGACCATTACCGTCAGCTTGCCGGCCAGGTCTTCGGGCTTGTATGCGCTGGCGATGCCGCTGAAGACGTTGCGAAGGATCGGACGCCCCTGCGGGTCGGGGCCTTCGCCCGCGTCCAGCGTCAGGCGCAGCAGCTTGGTGCTGCCTTCCACCTGCTCGGCGGCGACGATCCTGGCGATGCGCAGGTCCACCTTGGCGAAGTCGTCGATGCCGATCTCGGCGGCCAGCGGCTCGCCGCCCGGTGCCGGTGCCGGCGCCTCCGGCGGCTCGAACAGCGCGTCCAGCAGCTTGGCATCGACACGTTGCATCAGGTGCTTGTAGTTGCCGATGCGGTGCGCGCCCAGCGCCCGTGCGGCATCGGCAAAGTTCAGCGGTGCCACCTGCAGGAAGGCCTCCACCTGCACGGCCAGCGCCGGCAGCACCGGCTTCAGGTAGATGGTCAGCACGCGGAAGGCTTCGATGCACACGCTGCACACGTCGTGCAGCACGGCAGTCTGCTCCGGGTTCTTGGCCAGTTCCCAGGGCTTGTGCTTGTCGACGTATTCGTTGACGCGGTCGGCCAGCAGCATCGCCTCGCGCAGCGCCTTGCCGAACTCGCGCGTCTCGTACAGTTCGACCACCGTGTCCTTGTGCGCGCGCAGGCCGTCGAGCAGCGCACGCCCTTCGACACCCAGGTCGGCCGACAGCTGGCCGCCGAAGCGCTTGCCGATGAAGCCGGCGGCGCGGCTGGCGATGTTGACGTACTTGCCCACCAGGTCGGCATTGACGCGGGCGATGAAATCGTCGGGGTTGAAGTCGATGTCCTCGACGCGCGCATTCAGCTTGGCCGCGATGTAGTAGCGCAGCCATTCCGGGTTCATGCCCAGTTCCAGGTAGCGCAGCGGGCTCAATCCCGTGCCGCGACTCTTGCTCATCTTCTCGCCGCCAACGGTGATGAAGCCGTGCACGAAGATGTGGTTGGGCACCTTGCGCCCCGAGAAATGCAGCATCGCCGGCCAGAACAGCGTGTGGAAGGTAACGATGTCCTTGCCGATGAAGTGGATCTGCTCGACCGCGGGGTCGGCCATGTAGGCCTCGAAGTCCAGGCCGCGGCGGTCGAACAGGTTCTTCAGCGAGGCCAGATAACCCACCGGCGCGTCCAGCCAGACGTAGAAGTACTTGCCCGGCGCGTCGGGGATCTCGATGCCGAAGTAGGGCGCGTCGCGGCTGATGTCCCAGTCGGCCAGGCCGGTGGCGCCGGCTTCGTCCTTGGCGAACCATTCGCGCACCTTGTTCGCCACCTCGGACTGCAGCTTGCCGTCCTGCGTCCAGGCCTGCAGGAACTCGACGCAGCGCGGGTCGGACAGCTTGAAGAAGAAGTGCTCGCTGCTCTTGAGCACCGGCGCGGCACCGGTCAGCGTGGAATAGGGGTTCTTCAGGTCGGTAGGCGAGTACACCGCACCGCAGACCTCGCAGTTGTCGCCGTATTGATCCTTCGCGCCGCACTTCGGACATTCGCCCTTGATGTAGCGGTCGGGCAGGAACATCGACTTCACCGGGTCGAAGAACTGCTCGATGGTGCGCGTGGCGATCAGATCGTTGGTACGCAGCGCGCGGTAGATGTCCTGCGCCAGCGCATGGTTCTCAGGCGCGTCGGTCGAATGCCAGTTGTCGAAGCCGATGTGGAAGCCGTCCAGGTAGGGCTTGCGGCCGGCGGCAATCTGCGCGACGAAGGCCTGCGGCGACAGGCCGGCCTTCTCGGCGGCGATCATGATCGGCGCGCCGTGCGCGTCGTCGGCGCAGACGAAATGCACCTCGTGGCCCAGCAGCCGCTGCGTGCGCACCCAAATGTCGGCCTGGATATACTCCATCATGTGCCCGATGTGAAAGGGCGCGTTGGCGTAGGGCAGGGCGGTGGTGACGAAGAGCTTGCGGGTCATGGTGGAATTCTAGGCGGCTAGACTCGCCGCAGTCCCACGCCCAAAGCCACGCATGAATCCCATCGAATCCGCATTACTCGACGCATTGAGAACCGTCGTCGACCCGAACACCGGCAAGGATCTGGTGTCGGGCAAGCAGTTGAAGAACCTGCAGATCGAAGGCGGCGACGTGTCCTTCGACGTCGAACTCGGCTACCCGGCCAAGAGCCAGATGCCGTTGCTGCGCAAGGCGCTGGTGGCCGCCGCGCGCAGCGTGCCCGGCGTCGACAACGTCAGCGCCAACCTCAGCTGGAAGATCGTCTCGCACGCGGTGCAGCGCGGCGTGGCGCTGATCGCCAACGTGAAGAACATCGTCGCCGTGGCCTCGGCCAAGGGTGGTGTCGGCAAGAGCACCACCGCAGCCAATCTGGCGCTGGCGCTGGCCGCCGAGGGCGCACGCGTGGGCATCCTCGACGCCGACATCTACGGCCCCAGCCAGCCGATGATGATGGGCATCAGCGCACGCCCCGAAAGCGCCGACGGCAAGACCATGGAGGCGCTGGAAAACTACGCTGTGCAGGTGATGTCGATCGGCTTCCTGATCGATGCCGACAACCCGATGATCTGGCGCGGCCCGATGGTCACGCAGGCGCTGGAACAATTGCTGCGCCAGACCAACTGGGCCGATCTGGACTACCTGATCGTCGACATGCCGCCGGGCACCGGCGACATCCAGCTGACGCTGTGCCAGAAGGTGCCGCTGACCGGCGCCATCATCGTCACCACGCCGCAGGACATTGCGCTGCTCGACGCACGCAAGGGCCTGAAGATGTTCGAGAAGGTGGGCGTGCCGGTGCTCGGCGTGGTCGAGAACATGTCGGTGCACGTGTGTTCCAACTGCGGCCACGTCGAACACATCTTCGGCGCCGACGGCGGCAAGAAGATGGCCACCGAATACAACGTCGACTATCTCGGTGGGTTGCCGCTGAGCCTGTCGATCCGCGAGCAGGCCGATGCCGGCCGGCCCACCGTCGTCGCCGACCCGGACGGCGAGATCGCGGGCATCTACAAGGCGGTGGCGCGGCAGGTCGCGGTGAAGATCGCGCAGCGCGCCAAGGACTTCTCGTCGAAGTTTCCGAGCATCTCGATTTCCAAGAACACCTGAGGCGGCGCCGCGTTCAAGCGCCCGGCCTCAACGCCGCACCACCAAGGCGCATAGGTTGCGCACGTGCCGGGGACCCGGTCGCAAGTCGGCCAACGCGCGCAGTGCCAACGGGCCGGCGGTGGCATCCAATGTTCGGCCGTCCTGGGTGGTGATGATGAGCGTGTGCTCTGCGGCAGCGGAGTTGAACAGTTCCCCCCAGCTGAACACCGAACGGTAGCCATCCGTGGCAACGGCTTCCACGACGCCGACGCGTGCGCCGCGATCCGTGGTGCCACCAAAGCCGGCTCGAGCCAGAACGTCGCGCAGCAACACACCGACATAGACGGTGCTGTGCTCGCTCCCGGCGCTCGCACTCGCGCTCGAGGACACCACCTGACGCTGCGTCAGGCGCGTCGTAGGCATCTTCGCCAGATCGGCCGCATCCAGTGTCAGCGTTGCAGCGCCGGCGCCTTGCACGATAAGCAAGATTCCCACCGCCCGCGCTTCGGTGTCGGCGGGACAAGCCATCGCCGCCAACGGCAGTGACCCTGCCAGCGCAGCAACGATGGCTCTTCGCAGGCCGGATCCCCTGTTGACCATCACCCCATCGTAGCGGCAAGTTTCAGCGCCTCGTGGGCGCAGGGGCGGTAGCTTGCTGTAGTTGCTGCAGCTCAGCCAGCGTATTGGCATTGAAGAACGCTGCCGCGTCCTCGAACAACACCGGCACGCAGCGGTGCTGCGCCGTCCAGCGGTCGATCTTGCGCTCGCCCGAATGCAGATAGGCCAACAGGCTTTCCATCAGCGCACTCTTCAGCAGGCAGAACACCGGCTGGGTGCGCAGTTGACCGTCTTCATGAACGGCGGCCATGGCGATGTCGGCCTGTTGTTCGACCAGCGCATGCGCCAGCTTCGCGACCAGGTCTTCAGGAAAGTTCGGCGTGTCGCAGGGCACGCTCACCAGGTACGGCGTTTCGCAGCGCTCCAGCCCGGCCAGCAGGCCGGCCAGTGGGCCGGGATAGTCGGCGCTGGCGTCCGGCCACACCGGTACGCCCATCGATTCGTAGGCAGCGAGGTTGCGGTTGGCGTTGATCATCAACTCGCCGACCTGCGGTCCCAGGCGCAGCAGCGCATGTTGTGCCAGCGGCATGCCGCTGTGGGGCTGCAGCCCCTTGTCGACACCGCCCATGCGGCTGCCGCGGCCACCAGCCAGAACCAGGCCGGTAATGTCTTGTTTGTCGATGCTCATGGTGCTTCGATTCAGGTTTCAAGCAGGTCGAAGGCCTGCGTCTCCACCCGCACGAACTGACGCGTGAGCTCCGCAACGGCCGACCATACGACAGCGCGTGGATGGGCCTGCACGACATCGCACAGGGCTTCGACCCAAGGCTGCAACTGCGCGCGGAAGAACAGCCGCTGCTGCTTTAGGTTGCACACCGCGGCGTCGTCACCGGCGATGAGGTAGCGCATGACCTCGAACACGAACGACAGGTGGTCTTCGGTTTCGCCGCGCGCTGCGTCGCGCGTCAGGCCCAATCGGTCCAGGTGATCGCGCAGCTTGGCCAGCGGCAGTTCATTCAGAAAGCCGCTCAGGTAGTACGAGCCGTAGAGAAGGATCTCGGGCTTGCCGACGCCCAGGAACAAGGCGTCGTATTCCTCGGCTGCCGCCTCCACGTCGCTGCCGCGCATGGCTGCGACCAAGGCCTGCCAGGCGGCCTCGAGCGTGCCCCCGCTGTGTGGCGCCTGGGTCGCGGCAACGCCAAACTGCTCGAACAGCTCTGTGTCAGGCGGCACCAGCCACAGGCTGGCCAGCAGGCCATAGAGTTCGGCGCGTTGCAACTCCTCGCCCTGGTGGGCGCCGGCGAAGATCATCGGGGCGTCGGGTGCGGTTTTCATCGCGGAATGTCGGTGATGCGCACTTCGTCGGGATTGCGATGCAGGTCCATGACGCGGCAGTCGCCGCACATCTTCAATCGCTCGGCTGCCTTGCCCTGGAAGGCCGAGTGGCCCGCCAGCTTTCCGATCATGTTGTCGACCGCGCGTAGCGTGCCGAAGGGCTTGCTGCAGCGCACGCAGCGGTACGGCTCCATCTGGTTGATGACTCGCAGCGCCTTGCGCGCCTTGCCGCCGTCGGCCAGCCACAGGCGCGGTTGCAGGGTGATCGCGTCTTCGGGGCAGGTGGTGGCGCACAACCCGCATTGCACGCAGTTCGATTCGATGAAGCGCAGTTCCGGCCGGTCCGCGTTGTCGGCCAACGCACTTTGTGGACAGGCGCCGACGCAGCTCAGGCACATCGTGCAGCGCTCGGGGTCGATCCGCAGGCTGCCGAAGGGTGCGCCGGCGGCGGGCAGCGTTATGTCCTCGTCGGGCTGCGGCGCCTGCGCCAGCAGGTGGTCGATCGCCAGGTCGAGTGTGGCGCGCTTGTCGGCCTGCGCGGCAAAGCTGCCGGCACGCGCGACCGTTTGTGCCGGCGCTGCGGCCAGCAGCCCATCGAGCGCGCGTGTGTCGCCCGCTGCGGCCGTGTCGATCAGCCGGAAGTGCTCGCCGCGGTAGCCCAGGCCGCTGACGATGGCCTGGGCCACCGCCATTTGCGCGGCCAACGCCTTGCGGTACTCGGGCGCTTCTTCATCGCTGAGCAGCACCCAGACCTGCGACGCGCCTTGTGCCAGGGCCGCCAGCCACAGGTCGAGGCCGACGCTGACGGTGTGCCACAGCGCCAGCGGGAGCACACGCGCCGGCACGCCGCGCCGTGCCTTGTCGGTGCGCGCGGTACGGCCCAGCGTGCCGATGGCCTTGGCGCCAGCGCCTTCGCTGTGCAGCAGCAACACAGCATCGCGGCCGCCCGCTGCTGTGTAGGCGGTCAGCAGGGTGCGGATACGCATGCCCTGGTCGACCGGGCCGGGATAGGCGAAGCTGAGCGCGCCGCTCGGGCACACGGTGCTGCAGGCGCCACAGCCCACGCACAGATGAGGCTCGACGACGATCCCGCCGCCGCTGGGCATCGGCAGCGCGGGGGTGGCCGGTCGGCGCAGGCTCTTGACGGGCGCCTTGCCCTTCATCGACGCGTCGCTGCGGATGGCCTGCGCCGAACACACGTCGATGCAGGCGCGGCAGCCGATCTGTTCGTTGCGGCTGTGCGCGCACAGCTTGGATTGGTAGTGGAAGAACTTCGGCTTTTCGAACTCGCCCACCGCTTCGCGCAGTTCGAGCACAGCCTTCATCAAGGCCTGCGCATCGTCCGCGACGTGGAAGTAGCCCTGCGGCTTCTGGTGCATCGTGAACGCGGCATGGGTCCTCAGGTCGAGCACCAGGTCGAAGCTGGCGGCATCGAGGCGCGGTGCACGGGAGAAGTCGATCGCACCCGCCGCCTCGCACACGCGTACACATTCGCGGTGGCCCTTGCACGCGTCGAGCAATACCTGGTAGGAAAAATCGATGGCGCTCTCCGGGCAGGCGTCGATGCAGGCATTGCAGCGCGTGCACAGGTCCAGGTCGATCGGGTTGCCGCTTTCCCATTCAGCTTCGAAGGCACCGAGCCAGCCTCGAAGTGAGGTCAGGTGGCCGATATGCACGGCGCGTTCGTGCGCTTGCGGCAACGCACCGCCTTGCACCAGCAAGGTGACATCAAGCTTGTCGGCCAGCATGGTGGCGGCTTGTTCGGCGGCTGGCGCATCGCCGATCACCAGGCAACGACCGGCCGAGTGATAGCCGACGGTGGCCACCGGCTGCGGTGCCGGCGCCTGCGCCGCGGCGATCAATGCGGCGATCTTCGGCATCGCCTCGCGCGCGTCGCGCGACCAGCCGCCGGTCTCGCGAATGTTGACGAAGCGGATCGGCCTTTCTTCGAGGCTCGCAGTGCCTTCGGTCTGCTCGTTCAGTTCCAGGAAGAGCCGCTGCTCCTGTGTGCAGGCCACCAGTAGCGCATCGCCGCTGGCCGCGCTTTCCTTGGCGGCACGTTGGAACAACGGCGCCTCGCGCCGGCACAGTGCGCTGTGCAGTGTGTCCAGGCCGTCAGGACTGGCCTGCGGGGTTTTCGCCAGCGCCAGGCTCAGGGCCTTCGGGTCCAGCGGCATCGTGCGGTTGCAGTCGCAGATCAGCGTCTTCATCGGGGAGTTGGCTCTCGGTGATGGCCTGCACGGTGTCCACGCCGGGCTCCGTCTTGAACAGACCCAGCGCTTCGGATTGAATCATCCGGCGCAGCATGCCCGGCGGCAAAGGGTCGGGTGTGTTGTAGTCGTCGATATAGGTGTCCAGCCCGTCCATGATGTTGAAGTGCGGGTCGCTGAACAGCTTGTGCAGCGCTGCGTTGCGCACGCCGCCTTCGACATCGGGCGCGACGAAGCGCGCGTAGTCGGATTCGCGTGTCAGCAGCACCACATCCTCCAGCGTGGGTGGTGCGACACCGGGTGATGGGGTGTCGTCCTGCTGCGGCAACGGCGTGGGGAGCGTGACGCTTGCGGGCGGCGGCGCCGCGGCAGTTTGCACCGCGACGGACGATGGTGTCGGCACTTCGATCACGGGCAGGCCCTCGCGCGCGCGGGCCTTGCGCTGCGACCAGCGCGACAGGAAGCCGTGCTCTTGGTCGTCCATGTTCTGTGTCAGCGCTGTTCCGGCGCGACGAAGGACGCCGGTCGCCGGCGGTGTTTCGGCGCGGGCTTGTAGTGTTCGTCGGCAAAGGCCTGCAGCCAATCGCGCACCTCGGCCGGCAGCGGCAGGTTGTCGACGCGCTCCTGCGCATCGAGCAGCCGCGCAGCCTCGTGGTAGGACACGGTTACCAGTTCGGGCCAGGCGCGCGACGGGTCATCGGCGTCGATGCGCCACATCACGAACCACACGGGTTGACCGGTGCTGAGGTTCAGGTGGTAGCCCTCAGCCTCATCGCGATACAGCATGACAGGCAGGCCGGGGAACAGCCACTGCGTGAAGCCGCCGTCCTCACGCAAGCAGCGCGCCGCGTCGCCGAAGCGACCGTCGTCGATGCACACCTCGGCAATGCGAAAGGCCCAGTCCTCCCATCGGGTGGGCTGCTTGCGGCGCTCGATCAGCACGGCAACTTTCAGGGCAGGGCGTTCGGACATGCGGCGCTGAAGAATGAACATTCATTCTAGGCAGCATGACAGCAGCAGGGTCTCAGTGAATAGACCCATGGCAACGTCATTGCCGCAGCCGTGCTGCAGCGCAGCATGTGGTGCCCCGATTGGGGGCAGACCCTATTGCAGGGATTGGCTGGGCATCGGGTAATGCGGTATGCACTCGCAGACATAGGTGCGGGTGGGTTCAGCCCAGGAGACTCGCATGGACAAGTTCTCGTCAACGTCACCGCTGCTGTCGCGCCGCCGTGTCTTCGCCGGTGCCGGCACCGCGGGCGCACTGGCCGCCGCCGCCGTGGCATTGCCGCTGACGCAACGTGAACCTGAAGACCTTGTCGCCGCCGATGCGGCGCCTACCGACGATGCCGATGGGCGCTACCAGTTGACGGCGCACGTGCAGCGCTACTACCAGACCGCCAAGGTATGACCGGGCCCGTCACCGGCCCACACCTTCAGGAGACACCATGCTGCTGACTCGTAAGCCCGGCCCTGCGGGCCACACTGCTGCCAATGGCGGCGCCATGGTGTCGAACCTGGCGCGCGGCCTGGCGCGCTCGGTACCGACGATGGACCGCCGTGCCTTTTTGCGCCGCTCCGGCGTGGGGGTGGGCGCTGGCATGGCCGCGTCGCAGCTCACGCTGGTGAGGAAGGCCCACGCGGCCGACCCGGCGGCATCCGCCGCGGCGGGAGGGGCGAAGAAGGTCGAGGTCAAGCGCACGGTGTGCGGCCACTGCTCGGTGGGCTGTGCCGTCGACGCGGTGGTCGAGAACGGTGTGTGGGTGCGGCAGGAGCCGGTGTTCGACTCGCCCATCAACCTGGGGGCGCACTGCGCCAAGGGCGCGGCGCTGCGAGAGAACGGCCACGGCGAATACCGACTGAAGTACCCGATGAAGCTGGTCGGTGGCAAGTACGAACGCATCAGCTGGGACGTGGCGCTGAACGAGATCAGCGCCAAGATGCTCGACCTGCGCAAACAGAGCGGCCCCGACTCGATCTTCTTCGTCGGCTCGTCCAAGCACAACAACGAGCAGTCGTACCTGCTGCGCAAGTGGGTTTCGCTCTGGGGTACCAACAATACCGACCACCAGGCGCGCATCTGCCATTCCACCACCGTGGCCGGCGTGGCCAATACGTGGGGCTACGGGGCGATGACCAATTCGTACAACGACATGCAGAACTCGAAGGCGGCGCTGTACATCGGCAGCAACGCGGCCGAGGCGCACCCGGTGTCGATGCTGCACATGCTGCACGCCAAGGAAGGCGGCACGAAAATGATCGTCGTCGACCCGCGCTTCACGCGTACCGCAGCCAAGGCCGACCAGTACATCCGCATTCGCTCGGGCTCGGACATCCCCTTCCTGTTCGGCATGCTGTATCACATCTTCAACAACGGCTGGGAAGACAAGAAGTACATCGAAGATCGCGTCTACGGCATGGACAAGGTGCGTGCCGACGTGATGGCCAAGTGGACGCCCGAAAAGGTGCTGGAAGCCTGCGGCGTCGATGAAGCCACCTGCCTGCAAGCGGCGCGCACGATGGCGGAGAACCGGCCCAGCACCATCGTCTGGTGCATGGGCCAGACCCAGCACAGCATCGGCAATGCCATGGTGCGCGCCTCGTGCATCGTGCAGCTTGCGCTGGGCAACATCGGCGTCAGCGGCGGCGGTGCCAACATTTTCCGCGGCCACGACAACGTGCAGGGCGCTACCGACATCGGCCCCAACCCCGATTCGCTGCCCGGCTATTACGGACTGGCCGAAGGCGCGTGGAAGCACTTCGCCCAGGTCTGGGACGTCGACTACGAGTGGATCAAGAGCCAATACGCGCCGGGCATGATGACCAAGTCCGGCATGACCGTGTCGCGCTGGATCGACGGCGTGCTCGAGAAGAACGACCTGATCGACCAGGACAGCAACCTGCGCGGCCTGTTCTTCTGGGGCCATGCGCCGAACTCGCAGTCGCGCGGACTGGAAATGAAGACGGCGATGGACAAGCTCGACCTGCTGGTCGTGATCGATCCGTATCCCAGCGCCACTGCGGCGTTGGCGGCGATGCCGGGCAAGGCCGACGAACTCAACCCGAACCGGGCGGTGTATCTGCTGCCGGCGACCACGCAGTTCGAGACCAGCGGTTCGGTGACCGCGTCGAACCGCTCGCTGCAGTGGCGCGAAAAGGTCATCGACCCGCTGTGGGAATCGCGCAGCGACCACATGATCATGCAAAACTTGGCCGACAAGCTGGGCTTCGGCAAGGAGCTGTCCAAGAACTACAAGATGCAGAAGGTCAAGGGCCTGGACGAACCATCACCCGAGGACATGCTGCGTGAGATCAACCGCTGCACCTGGACCATCGGCTACACCGGACAGAGCCCGGAGCGGCTAAAGGCGCACATGCGCAACATGCAGGTCTTCGATGTCAAGACGCTGCGTGCCAAGGGCGGTATCGACAAGGAAACCGGCTACAAGCTCGACGGCGACTACTTCGGCTTGCCGTGGCCGTGTTACGGCACCCCGGAAATCAAGCACCCCGGCTCGCCCAACCTGTACATGACCTCGCGCTCGATGATGGACGGCGGCGGTAATTTCCGCGCCAACTTCGGCGTCGAACGTGAGGGCGTGTCGCTGCTGGCGGGCGACGGCTCACATTCGAAGGGGGCCGAGCTGACCACCGGCTACCCCGAGTTCGATCACCTGCTGCTGAAGAAACTCGGCTGGTGGGCCGATTTGACAGAAGCCGAACAGAAGGCCGCCGAGGGCAAGAACTGGAAGACCGACCTGTCCGGCGGGATCCAGCGTGTGTCGATGGCGCATGGCTGCCACCCCTGGGGCAACGCCAAGGCGCGTGCGGTGGTGTGGAACTTCCCCGACGCCATCCCGCAGCACCGCGAGCCGCTCTACAGCACCCGGCCCGAGCTCGTCGCCAAGTACCCGACGCATGACGACAAGCGGACGTTCTGGCGACTGCCCACGCTGTTCAAGACGGTGCAGGACAAGAACAAGGACATCGGCAAGACCTTCCCGCTGATCATGACCAGCGGCCGGCTCGTCGAGTACGAAGGCGGCGGCGACGAAACCCGCTCGAATCCCTGGCTGGCTGAACTGCAGCAGCACATGTTCGTCGAGATCAACCCGAGGGCCGCCAACGACCGCGGCATCCGCAACGGCGACGACGTGTGGGTCAAGACCCCGACGATGGCCGCGCTGCCCAGCTTCAAGGGCCTGCGCGTGAAGGCGCTGGTCACCGAACGGGTGAACGCCGAAACCGTGTTCCTGCCCTTCCACTTCGCTGGCCGCTGGGGCGGCGTCGACCTGGCACCGTACTACCCGCAAGGTGCGATGCCGGTGGTGCGCGGCGAGTCGGTGAACACCGCCACCACCTACGGCTATGACGCGGTGACGATGATGCAGGAAACGAAGACCACGGTGTGCCAGATCGAGAAGGCCACGGCCTGACAAACCCCCCGCAAGGAGATCAATCCATGGCCCGAATGAAGTTCATCTGCGACGCCGAACGCTGCATTGAATGCAACGGCTGTGTCACCGCCTGCAAGGCCGAGAACGACGTACCCTGGGGTGTCAACCGGCGCCGCGTGGTCACGCTGGACGACGGTGTGCCGGGCGAAAAGAGCATCTCGGTAGCGTGCATGCACTGCTCCGACGCACCGTGCATGGCGGTGTGCCCGGTGGACTGTTTCTACCGCACCGACGACGGCGTGGTGCTGCACGACAAGGACGTGTGCATCGGCTGCGGCTACTGTTCCTATGCCTGCCCCTTCGGTGCGCCGCAGTTCCCGAGCAACGGCGAGTTCGGCCTGCGCGGCAAGATGGACAAGTGCACCTTTTGCGCCGGCGGGCCCGAGGTCAACGGCAGCGAGGCCGAATTCGACAAGTACGGTCGCAACCGCTTGGCCGAAGGCAAGTTACCGGCGTGTGCGGAAATGTGTTCGACCAAGGCCCTGCTCGGGGGTGATGGCGATGTCGTCGCCGATATCTTCCGCGACCGTGTGCTGGTGCGCGGCAAGAGCAGCGAAGTCTGGGGCTGGGGCACGGCCTACGGCAAGCCGGCGGGTGCCAAATGATGCGGCGCCCGTCTCGTTGGATTGGCGTCGCGCTGCTGCTGGTGCTCGCGGCCTGCACCGAAAAGCCGCAGGCCGTGGGGACTTCGAAGGCCGACATGCAGGCTTGGCAGGGCGCGCAGGATCCGTTCGTCGTGCCGGGCTGGACGGTGGGGGACAAGGCCAGCTGGCAGGCGCAGATGCGCAAGCGTGCCCAGCCCCAAAACGAATACCTGCGCATGAATGCGCCGTGATTGCCGGTCGTCGTGCCGCGACCTTAGGAGCCGCAATGAAAGTCCTTGTGCCGCAGTGGCTGCCGCAACTCGCGCTGGCTGTGGTGGTGCTGGTGGCCCCCGCCACCTGGGCCGCCGAGCCGGCCAAGTCCCCACCGGGACCGCCTGCCGGCTTCGTCGCGCCGGCGGAACCGAAGGTCGACGAGAACAGCGCGCAGCGCGCGAAGAGCCAGCCGGGCAACAACGCGCCGTTCTGGCGTGGTGTGCGCAACTCGGGCGAGCAGGCGGGCTACACCAGCTTGCCCGGAGCCGAGATGGGCACGCTCATTCAGTCCTTCGTGCAGTACCCGGGGTCGCGCTACACCACCGCGGGTGAAGCCTGGCGGCAGGTGCGCAACCGCTGGCTGCTGCCTTATGGCGGCGCATTGCTGCTCATCGTGGCTGCGGCGATCGCGCTGTTCTACTTCAGCAAGGGTCCGCTCGGCGGGCATGAGGCCGACACCGGACGCAAGATCGAGCGCTTCACGCCCTTCGAGCGTGCGGCTCATTGGGCCAACGCGACAGCCTTCGTGGTACTGGCGGTGTCCGGCATCGTCATCGCCTGGGGCAAGTTCTTCCTGCTGCCGATCCTTGGCCCTACCTTGTTCGGCTGGCTGGCCTATGCTCTGAAGACGGCGCACAACTTCGCCGGGCCGCTGTTTGCCGTGTCGTTGGTCATCGTCTTCTTCACCTTCGTGCGCGACAACGTCTGGCGGCGGGAAGACTCCCAATGGGTGGCCAAGGGCGGCGGTCTGTTGAGCGGCCACGAGCCGGCCTCGCATCGCTTCAACGGCGGCGAGAAACTGTTGTTCTGGCTGGGCGTGTTCCTGCTGGGTACGATGGTCGTTGTCTCGGGCCTAGTCCTCGACGGCCTGGTCCCGGGCTGGGGCGAGACGCGCGCGCAGATGCAGGTTGCCAACATGGTGCACGTGGTGGCTGCCGTGTGCATGATGGCGCTGTTCATGGGCCATATCTATATCGGCACGCTGGGCATGAAGGGGGCCTACAGCGCGATGCGCACCGGCTATGTCGATGAAGGCTGGGCTCGCGAACACCATGCACTGTGGGCCGAGGACGTGCGTGCGGGCAAGATCTCCGCCCAGCGCTCGAAAACAGCGCCCGATCTGCGGCCGGCGAAGGAGGGAACATGAGAAAGCTGGTGACCCTGTTGCTGCTGGCCGGCGCTAGCGGCTTGGTCGGCGCCAAGTTGCCGCCGCTGTCGGACGAAGCCAAGGCCAAGGCGGCCGAAGCCGCGGCCAGGTCCGCGTGGGGCGGCAAGGTGAGCGCGTATCAACTTTGTGTGGCAATGGACAAGGTGGCGGCGCGCTATCTGGCGGAGGCCGCCAAGGCGGGCAAGACCGTGCAGCCGACCGCCACGCCGCCCTGCGCCGACCCGGGTCCCTTCGCCTACGCAGCTCCCGCGCCCGCCAAGCCGCTGGAAGCGGCTGGCGCCCATTCGCCAGCAGCCACCGCTGTTGCGCCGCCGAGCGGCACCGCGCCGGCGGCCGAGCAGACGCCAGCGAAAAAACCCTGATCCGGCGTGGCCCGGCACGCGCAGCTTGTCGCGTCGACAATACGGCGACAAGACGCCGATGACATGACTGCACGCCTTCCCCTGCCACTGGGGCCCTTGCCCCGCCTGACCCACGCCGGCGCCACGCTGACGCGCGAGATCGAGGTGCTCGATGAATACGGCCAGCGTCGCTGCATCTACGTTCCCGATGAGCGCCCGCTGACGCTGTTCGTCGACAAGCGCGAACTGGTCACCTTGATGACCCTGGGCGCCATGCCCGAACTGCTGGCACTGGGCTATCTGCGCAATCAGCGGCTGGTGGAATCGGTCGAATCGGTGGAGTCGGTGACGGTCGACTGGGACGTCGCTGCCGTCGCGGTGCGCACCCGCGAGGGCATCGAAGACATCGAGCACAAGACCGCGCGGCGCGTCGTCACGACCGGCTGTGGCCAGGGCACGGTGTTCGGCGACATGATGGACAGTGTCGATGCCTTGCGCTTGCCCGACGCGGCGACGGCGCGCATCGGCCAGCGCACGCTTCAAAGCCTGCTGGAGACGATGCGCCAGCAGGACAGCATTCACCGCAAGGCCGGGTCGGTGCATGGCTGTGCGCTGTTTCGCGGCACCGACATGTTGTGCTTCGTCGAGGATGTCGGCCGCCACAACGCCATCGACACCATCGCCGGCTGGATGTGGATGCGCCACATGCCGGGCGACGACAAGGTGTTCTACACGACAGGCCGGCTGACCAGCGAGATGGTGATGAAGGCGGCGCAGATCGGCGTGCCCATCATCGTCTCGCGCAACGGCGTCACGGCCATGGGCTACGACATGGCGAGCAAGCTGGGCATGACGCTGTTCGGCCGTGCTGCCAACCGGCATTTCCTCTGCTACACCGGCATCGAGCGCTTCGATGCCGAGCCGCTGCCGCAGCGGCAGCTGGCCTGAAGGCTCGCCTCAGCCGACCGGGTGCGCCAGGTCGCGTAGCACGGTCGGGCCGGCGCGGCGCTCCACCTCCTGCTGTAGCGGCCGGGCCAGGCCCAGCGTGAACAGCAGCTCGGCGGTGACGAACATCGGCCCCACCAGCAGGCCCACCAGGTCGTCGGCGAAGGCTGGTTTCTTGCCTTCGTAGTAGTGGCCGATGAACTGGATGATCCAGCCGGCCACGAAGAAGCCCAGCCCCCAGCTGAGCCAGTGGGCCACGGTGCCGGCCGAGACCAGATGCGCCAGGCCGACAAGCAGCGCATTCAGCAGGCTGACCGACAGGCCCAGCAGCAGGTGGCCGCGGCTCAGGTACCACAGCGTGGCCAGCGTCCACACCAGCCAGGCCAGGCTCAGGCTGCCGCTGCCCAGGTTCATCTGGCCGCGCGCCAGCAGCACGCCCAGGCCGAAGACGATCATCGGCACGCCGACCATGTGCGTGGCGATGTTGCGCTGGTCGCGGTGGTAGCGCGCGTACTGCACCATCAGTTCGTCGGCAGGGAGGGACAGGCTGCTGGCCATCAAGGTCTCCGGCAGGGGGATGTCTGGCAGTTCGGCAAGCATAGCCGCTGCCGCGCCGCCCTGCGCGGCGCCGGGCGGCCTGCGTGCCAGAATTGGCGCGGCGCGCTGCGCCGCACGGAGGAACAGCGATTGAGCATCAAGAGCGACAAGTGGATCCGGCGCATGGCCGAAACCACCGGCATGATCGAACCCTTCGAGCCCGGCCAGGTGCGCCAGGCCGCCGATGGCAGCAAGATCGTCAGCTACGGCACCAGCAGCTACGGGTACGACATCCGCTGCGCGCGCGAGTTCAAGGTCTTCACCAACATCTACAGCACGGTGGTGGACCCCAAGCACTTCGACGAGCGCAGCTTCGTCGACATCGAGGGCGACACCTGCATCATCCCGCCGAACAGCTTTGCGCTGGCGCGCACGATCGAGTACTTCCGCATCCCGCGCAACGTGCTCACCATCTGCCTGGGCAAGAGCACGTATGCGCGCTGCGGCATCATCGTCAACGTCACGCCCTTCGAGCCCGAATGGGAAGGCTACGTGACGCTGGAATTCAGCAACACCACGCCGCTGCCGGCGCGCATCTATGCCGGCGAGGGCTGTGCGCAGGTGCTGTTCTTCGAGAGTGACGAAGTCTGCGAAACCAGTTACAAGGACCGTGGCGGCAAGTACCAGGGCCAGCGCGGCGTGACATTGCCCAAGGCCTGAGGGCCCCGATGACCGGGCCCAAGGAGGCAGCATGAAGTGGGAAGGCCACCGGCAGAGCGACAACGTCGAAGACCGGCGAGGCGCCGGCGGCATGGGCGGGCGCGGCGGCATGCGCGTCGGCGGGCGCGGCATCGGCATCGGCACCATCGTCATCGCGCTGGTGGGCGGCTGGATCCTCGGCATCAACCCGCTGACGCTGCTGGGCGCCTTGAGCGGCGGCGGTGCCATCGCACCCAGCGCACAGCAGGCCCCGGCGCAGGCACCGCCGGCCAACGACAAGATGGCGGCCTTCGTGTCCACCGTGCTGGCCAGCACCGAGGACGTGTGGAGCGAGCAGTTCCGCGGCGCAGGCGGCGCCTACCAGGCGCCCGGGCTGGTGCTGTTCCGCGGCGCCACGCGCACCGCCTGCGGCCAGGGCCAGTCGGCGATGGGCCCGTTCTACTGCCCCGCCGACCAGAAGGTCTACATCGACCTGGGCTTCTTCGACACGCTGGACAGGCGCCTGGGCGCGCCCGGCGATTTTGCGCAGGCCTACGTGGTGGCGCACGAGGTCGGCCACCACGTGCAACGGCTGCTGGGCATCACCGCCAAGGTCGACGGCATGCGCGGGCGGGTGCCCGAAGACCAGATGAACGCGCTGTCGGTGCGGCTGGAATTGCAGGCCGACTGCCTGGCCGGCGTCTGGGCGCACCACTCGCACAAGGCCAAGGCCTGGCTGGAGCCGGGCGACATCGAAGAAGGGCTGAACGCGGCGTCGAAGATCGGCGACGACACGCTGCAGCGCCAGTCGCAGGGCGTGGTCGTGCCGGAGTCCTTCACCCACGGCAGCAGCGCGCAGCGCATGAGCTGGTTCAAGCGTGGCCTGAGCAGCGGCAGCATGACCCAGTGCAACACCTTCGAAGCACGGCAACTCTAAGAATCACACGATGCGACAACTCAGCGCCCGCGATGCCAGCTTCCTGTACTCTGACACCAGCCACTCGAACGCCAACGTCACGCTGATCCAGATCTACGACCAGACCACCGCGCCCGGCGGCAAGGTGCGCTTCAAGAGCATCCTGGCGCACATCGAGAGCCGGCTGGCCGGGCTGCCGATCTTCCGCAGCAAGCTGCAGCGTGTGCCGCTGGACCTGGACCACCCGTACTGGGTCGACGACCCGAACTTCGACCTCGAATACCACGTGCGCCACATCGCGCTGCCCAAGCCCGGCGACTGGCGCCAGTTCTGCATCCAGGCCTCGCGCATCCATGCGCGAGCGCTGGACCTGAACCGGCCGCTGTGGGAGATCTACGTGGTCGAGGGCCTGGACAGCCTGCTCGAACTGCCGGTCGGCAGCTTCGCGCTGCTGACCAAGATCCACCATGCCGCGGTCGATGCCGAAGGCGGCAGCCGCATCGCCATGCTGCTGCACGACCTGACGCCCAACGCGCTGCCGCCGGCCCCGCCGAAGCCGTGGTTCCCGCAGCCCGCGCCGGGCACGCTGCAGCTGCTGCTGCGCGGCTGGGCCAACTCGCTGCTGTCGCCGCTGCAGCTGCGCACGCCGCTGGCGCGCAGGCTGGCCGGCAGCGCCGAAGCCGCCTGGACCTTCGCCAACGACCTGCTGGTGCGTCCCGAGCAGTTGCTGGCCACGCGCTTCAATTCGGTGGTGTCGGCGCACCGCGTGTTCGACACGCGCCGCTTCCTGGTCGAGGAGTTCGAGGCCATCCGCACGCTGGTGAGTGGCGCCAGCGTCAACGACGCCGTGCTGGCGGTGTGCGGCGGCGCGCTGCGCAAGCATCTGCAGGCCATCGGCGAGCTGCCCGGCAGCAGCCTGACGGCGGTGACGCCGCTGCATGCGCGGCGCCGCGCCGGCGACGTGTCGCAGAGCTTCACCTGGCTGCGCGTGCAACTGGGTACCGAGCTGGACGACCCAGTGCGCCGCCTGGTGCTGATCCACGAGCAGACCGCGGCCGCGCTCGGCCCTGATGCTGCGCCGGACGCCGCCGACAGCGGCGACGGCAGCCACCAGGCCGCCGCCACGCTGGCCATCAGCAGCCGCATGCAGAGCCTGCTCAGCCTGGGCAGCGGGCGGCGTGCGCCCTCGGCCAGCTGCAGCATCACCAACGTCGCCGGGCCCTCGGTGCCGCTGTACCTGAACGGCGCGCGCATGACCTACTTCTCGGCCATCATGCCCATCTCCGACGGCATGGGTCTGGTGTTCGCGGTGACCAGCTACGACGGGCGCATCATCATCTCGCCCACGTCCTGCCGCGAGTTGCTGCCCGACCCCGAGGCCTTCACCCAGCAGCTGCGCGACAGCTTCCAGGAGTACCTGGCGCTGGCGCGCTCACGCCCGGCGCCAAGGGCTAGATCGGCACGGCCTCGTGCGTCAGCGCCCGGTGCAGCACCCCGAGCACGCCCGAAGGCTCGAAAGGCTGCCACTGCCCCTCGGGCTGCGCGAGCCGGTCGGCCACGATCTGCAGCACCAGCGGGTTGAAGCCCAGGCCCACGTGGCTGCCCCAGACGCGGATGTTCTCCTGCAGCTTGGGGTCGCCATCCACGGTGGCTTCCTGCGGCGGCACGACACCGTCGCTGAGTGAATAAAGGCAGCTCATCGGCACCGGCAGCGGCCGGCCTTCGCGCATAGTTTTGGCGCGCGGCTGCATGGCATGCGCGGCCGAGCCCATCGGGTGCGCGACCAGCCGGTACAGCGCCTTCAGCAGCGGCGGCACCGCGCTGCCCGAGGCGTCGGTCGTCAGCGGGCTGCCCAGCGTGATGACGTTGCGCACGCATTTGCTGGCCTGGTGGGCACCGTAGAGCGCGAACACGCCGCCCAGGCTCCAGCCGACCAGGCTGACCTTGCGCCCGGACTCGTGGTGCAGGTAGCGGATCTTCTGCTCGATGGCCGAGGCATGGCCGGGGCGGAAGCCGAGGTTGCGGCCCAGGCCCCAGGTCTGCACGTCGTAGCCGCGGTTGCGCAGGAACAGCTCCAGCGCGATGAGCGAGCCTTCGCTGCCCATGAAGCCCGGCAGCAGCAGCACCGGGTGGCCGTCGCCCTGCGGCGCGTGCAGCAGCAGCGGCAGCGCATAGGGCAGCGAAGCCATCTCGAAGACCGCGCGCGTTTCGAGCATCGAGCTCAAGGCGCTGGGCCGGCCGGTGTGGGGGTGTCGGGTTGCCATGGTTCGGTTTAAGCAAAGCGGTTGCTTTGCGATATTCGAACCATAGCATGCGGACTACGTCTACTGCGATGGCTGCTGGCAATAGCGGCGCGATACGCCGGTCGTGGAACGACGAGCCGCCAAGCCACGCAGCACCAGGCGTCTGCCGCTATGGCGCCCTTGCCTTCTTCAGCTCTTCTGCAACCAGGGCCTTCAACTGCCATTCGCCGAAGTCGCGCAGCGGCGTGCCGTTGACGAAGAAGCCCGGGGTCTGGTTCACCTTCAAGGCGCGCATGTCGGCCACGTCCTGCCGCAGCAGTTGGTCGATCGCCGGGCTGTTGGCTTCCAACCTGGCTTTCGCCATGTCCAGCCCGAGATCCGCGATCAGGTCCCAGATCATCTCGGGCTGCGGATTGCCGTGCGCGGCCCATCGGGGCTGGTCACTCATGGCGCGCTCGACCGCCTCCCAATACTTGCCCTGCTGCCTGGCCGCTTCCAGGATCTTCACCGCCGTGTCGGACCCAGGGTGCAGCGGCGCGTAGCGCAGCACCAGCCTGACCTGGCCGAAGCTCGCATTGACGATGCCTTTGACGATCGGATAGAAGGCCCGGCAGGTCTCGCAGGACGGGTCGAAGAACTCCACGATCGTGACCTTGGCGGCGGGGTTGCCGAAGACCGGCGAGTGGGCTCTGACCAGGGCTTCGGCATTCGTCTGCGCCGCCTGGCTGACTTCCTGCCTGGAACGCTGATCAAAGACCCAGGCACCGGCAATGAAGGCCACCACGACGGCGGCGGCGGTCGAGAGCACGACGAGTTTCTTGTTCACGTCTGCACCTTTCGTTTGACAGCCCACAGCAGGGCCAGGATCGCCGTGAAGGCGAGCCAGGACAACAAGGGGATGGGCACGAAGCCGGCCACCTGAAGATCGGCGTCCGCACACGGCGAGCCCTTGCCGCAAGGGGCCAGACCTTCGGACACCACACCCCAGAAGATCAGGCAGTGGTACAGCGCAATGCCCCACCCGGCCCAGGCCAGGGGCAAGGCATAGCGCAGGCTGCGCGCATCGGGCTCGAACAGGCCCACGCCGAGGATCAGCACCAACGGGAACATGGCGATGCGCTGGTACCAGCACAGCACGCAGGGGGTCATGCCCATGACCTCGCCCAGGAAGAGCGCGCCTGCCGTGGCCAACAAGGCGACCAGCCAGGCCAGGAACATGGGTGTCCAGGCTCCTTGCCCTCGATGACCCTCAAGCCTCGACGGCAAACCCTCTGCGGTCATTGGGCGGGCAGGCTGAAGCCCGCGGCAGCCTTGAGCTCGCTCTCCGTCTTGCAGGCAGGGCAGTCCATCTCAGGGCTCCTTGTGATCCAAGAGTCGCGCCAGTTCCGGCGAGACCGGCATGGGCATGAAGGCACTGACATTCGACGCGCCGGTGTTGCCCAGCGGCAGCCGCCCGGTCAGATGGCCGATCGGCGTGAGCACGATGCGCAGCAGCTGTCCTCGCACTTCGCGGCCGTCGCCCAGGGCCCAGGCCACGCGGAGCATGTGCAGGTGCACGCGCAGGTGCCGGCCGAAGTCGCGCTGCCCCAGCACGTGCGCGCGCTGCAGCGACAGCCGTGCGCCGGCCAGATCCGCTGCAGCGGCGCGCTGCCTCGCTTCGCACAGCGCCGTCTCGAAGGCGGCGACGCGGGATGAGCTCGGTTTCATCGCACCTGCACCCGTGCTCTCAGCAGGCGCAGCCCGTTGGCCACGACCAGCAGACTCGCGCCCATGTCGGCGAACACCGCCATCCACATCGACGCGTTGCCGAACACCGCCAGCACCAGGAACACCGCCTTGATGCCGAGCGCCAGCGTGATGTTCTGCCACAGCACCGCATGCGTCGCCTTCGACAGGCGCACCGTCTCGGCAATGCGCCGCAGGTCGTCGTTCATCACCACCACGTCGGCCGCCTCCATCGCGGTGTCGGTGCCGGCCGCGCCCATGGCCACGCCGATATCCGACTGCGCCAGCGCCGGCGCGTCGTTGATGCCGTCGCCGGTCATCGCGGTCGGGCCGTGCTGCGTCTGCAGCGTCTTGATGGCTTCGAGCTTGTCCTGCGGCAGCAGGTTGCCGCGCGCCTTGTCGATGCCGGCTTCGTGCGCAATGGCGGTGGCCGTGGCCTGGTTGTCGCCGGTCAGCATCACCGGCGTGATGCCCAGCGCCCTCAGTTCGGCCACGGCCTGGCGCGACGAGGGCTTGATGGTGTCGGCCACGGCGAACAGCGCGACCGGACCGGCGCCGGACGCCAGCACGCTGACGGTTCGGCCGGCTTCCTCGTGCGTGCGCAGCAGGGCTTCGAGGGCGGGCGAGCACTGGCCGCGCTCCTCGATCAGCCGGTGGTTGCCCAGCACGTAGGCCGCACCATCGATGTCGGCCTGGATGCCGCGCCCGGCGATGGCCTTGAAGTCCTTCGCTTCGATGGTGTTTGGTTGCAGGCCGGCGGCGATGGCGCGCGAGACCGGGTGGTCGGAATGGCCTGCCAGCACGGCGGCCATGTGCCCGGCGGTGGCGGCGTCGCTGCCCTTGTCGAGCACATGCCAGTCCACCAGCCTCGGCTTGCCTTCGGTGATCGTGCCGGTCTTGTCCAGCGCGATGGCCTTGAGCTTGCGTGCGCCCTCCAGATAGACGCCGCCCTTGATCAGGATGCCGCGCCGGGCGGCCGCCGCCAAGCCGCTGACGATCGTCACCGGCGTGGAGATCACCAGCGCGCATGGGCAGGCGATGACCAACAGCACCAGCGCCTTGTAGACCGCCTGCATCCAGGTCCAGTCGAACAGCCATGGCCCGAGCAGGGCGACTGCCAGGGCGATGGCAAAGACGGCAGGGGTGTAGACGGCGGCGAAGCGGTCGACGAAGCCCTGTGTCGGCGCTCGCGTGCCCTGCGCCTCTTCCACCGCGTGGATGATGCGCGCCAGCGTCGAGTTCGATGCCAGGGCGGTGACGCGGAACTCGAAGGTGCCGGTGTCGTTGATCGTGCCGGCGAACACCGGGTCGCCCACCCCCTTGTCGACAGGAATGCTCTCGCCCGTGACCGGGGCCTGGTTGATGCTGGAACTGCCCGCGATGAGCACGCCGTCCATCGGCACGCGTTCGCCCGGACGTACACGAAGCACGGCATCGAGCGCGACCGATGCCACCGGCTGGGTCGACCAGCTGCCGTCCGGCTGGCGCACCGCCGCCTCTTCGGGCGCCATCTCCAGCAGGCCCTTGATGGCGTTGCGTGCGCGGTCGACCGCACGCGCCTCGATGGCCTCGGCGATGGCATACAGCGCCATCACCATCGCCGCCTCGGGCCACTGGCCGATGGCGAAGGCGCCGGTGACGGCTACCGTCATCAGCGCGTTGATGTTCAGGCGTCCATGGCGCAGCGCCGTCAGCCCCTTCTTGTAGACGTCGAAGCCGGCCATCCAGATGGCCGCTGCGGCCACTCCCAGGCCGAGGCCCTTCCACATCAAGGTGTCGGGCGCGAAGTAGCCCACCAGTTCGGCGCCGATCGCCAACAGCAGCGCGAATCCCAGCCACCGCAAGCCGGCCGCGCCCATGGGGTGATCGTGCTCGACCTCGGTCGCAGCGTCAGGCGAATCCGGGCTGGCGGCAGGCAAGGCCTGCGGGTCGAAGCCCGCCTTGCGGATGGCTGCGACCGCCAGCTCCAGGGCGGCCGCGGGCGCATCGACCGCCAGCGTGCGCTGGCCCAGCTGGAAGCGCATTGCGCGTATGCCGGCAATGCCGGCCACGGCACGGCGGATCTCGGATTCCTCGCTGGCGCAATCCATCGTCGGCACGCGGAAGCGAGCCCAGCCATCGCCTGGCGCCACCGCTGCACGGGCGGGGGCGTGTGCGTGGCCGGCGCAGGCGCCGCAACTGTCGGCGGCCTCGGCTTTCGTCGCCGTCACGGATGTCCGGTGATGCATGCTCAAGATGATTTCCTTGGATTCCCGCGACGCATTGAAAACCCTGAAGTCGTTGTAGAGTCAAGCCCTCATCGCCAACAGGGCCACAGCATGCGCATCGGATCCTTGGCCGAAGCGACCGGCACTCCCGTCGAAACCATCCGCTTCTACGAGCGTGAAGGACTGATACCGCCCACGCAGCGCAGCGACAACAACTACCGCCTGTACACCGCGGCCCATGCAGACCGGCTGGCGTTCATCCGCCATTGCCGCAATCTGGACATGACCCTGGACGAGATCCGGTCCCTGCTGCGGCTGCGCGACGCGCCGCCGAAGGACTGCGGCGAAGTCAACGCGCTGCTCGACGAGCACATCGGACATGTCGCCCAGCGCATCCGCGAGCTGCGCACGCTGGAGAAGGAGTTGAAGGCGCTGCGCGCAAGCTGCAGTTCACCGCACGCCATCGACGAGTGCGGCATCCTGAACGGGCTGGACCGCGCGGCCTCCATCGGTCCGTCCGCGTCGCTGCGGCGGCATATTCGTGGCGCGCATTGATTCAACGATCGCTCGATAGCGGCTTTAGGCTGCGCAGCTTGCTCAATCGTCGTAGCTGTAGCCCACGCCGTAGACAGAGCGGATTCGCTCGCTGCCGGCGCCCGCCTGCTCCAGCTTTCGCCGCAGGTTCTTCACGTGGCTGTCGACGGCGCGCTCGGTGGCGGCGCGCGCATCGCCGAGCAGCAGTTCCAGCAGCTGAGAGCGCGGGTAGACGCGCCCCGGGTGCGACGCGAGCGTGCGCAGCAAGCGGAACTCGTTGGGCGTGAGGTCGAGCGCACGGCCCTGCCACGACGCGCGCCAAGCCTGCTCGTCGACTTGCAGCGGCGGGTGCGGTTTCAAGGGCCGCTGCGCGGCTCGGCTGCGGCGCAGCACCGCCTTCACGCGTGCCATGACTTCTCGCGGGCTGAAGGGTGTCTTGGCAATGTAGTCGTCGGCACCCAGCTCGAGACCGGCGAGGCGATCCGCTTCGTCGGCTCGCGCGGTCAACATCACGATCGGCACATCGGTGAGCGCGCGCAGCTGGCGGCACAGGCCCAGGCCGTCCAGGCCTGGCAGCATCAGGTCGAGCAGTACCAGGTCGTGGCGGCGCTCGATCCACGCCTGCAGCGCGTCGCGGCCGTCGCCGACGCACTCGGCCTCGTGGCCGGCGGCGCGCAGGTAGTCGGCCAGCAGCGCTGCGAGCTTGGGTTCGTCCTCGACGACGAGCAC
>CAYUPF010000034.1:0-2670 GCA_964446545.1 uncultured Rubrivivax sp. | reverse complement strand
CCGCCCAGCGGCGACGGCCGGGCCTCGATACGGCCCTCGTGCGCCTGGACGATGCGTTCGCAGATCGACAGCCCCAGCCCGGCGCCGCCGCTGCGCCGGCTGCGCGAGGCCTCGGCGCGGAAGAAGCGCTCGAACAGGCGCGGCAGCTGCTCGTCGCGCACGCCCGGGGCACTGTCGTGCAGATCGATCAGCATCTGCCGGCCTTCGCGCCGCGCCTGCAGACGCAGCGCGCCGCCGGCATCGGTATAGCGGCAGCTGTTCTCGAACAGGTTGGCGAACAGCTGGCGCAGCCGCCGCGCATCGCCGAAGGCCGTCAGCGGCTCGGGCGGCAGCTCCAGCTGCAGCGCCAGGCCACTGTTACGCAGCCGCTCGCCGAAGGCGCCGGCTGCGTCGTCGATGATCTCGCGCAGGTCCAGCTCTGTCTTGCGGTACGACAGTGCGCCGACATCGGCCAGCGACAGCTCGTACAGGTCGTCGACCAGCTTGTGCAGGGTCTCGACCTCGGACTTGAGCGAGCGCAGCGCCGGCCCGTCGAGCCGGCGCACGCCGTCTTCCAGGGCTTCCAGCTCGCCGTGCAGCACGCCCAGCGGCGTGCGCAGCTCGTGCGACACATCCGCCATGAACTCGCGCCGCATCGCCTCGTTGCGCTGCAGGGTCAGCGCGAGCTGGTTGAAGTCGTGTGCCAGGCGCCCGATCTCGTCGTCGCCGCTGCGCTCGGGCACGCGCGTGTCGTAGTGGCCCGCGGCCAGCTGGTGCGTGGCCTCGGCCACTTGGCGCACCGGCCGCAGCAGCCGGCGCGAAGCCCACAAGGCCACCGCCGCGGCCAGCAGCACGGCGCCGCCACCCACCAGCCAGCCGGTTCGCGCCTGTGCGTCGGCGAAGCGCTTCTCGGCGCCGGAGCTGGCCGACTCGAAGGGCGTCAGTACCAGCCAGCCGACGGTGAGTCCGTCGACCACGATGCCGCGCTCGACGGCGTCAGACGCCGGGGTTGCGAAGCCGACGATGCGCCGGTGGTCCGCGTCCAGCAGCGTGAAGCGGCGCGACGCCCCGGTCAGTTCGGCCGGTGTCGGCGAGGCCGGTGGGCGCTCGGCCAAGGGCACCCGATCGTCCTCGGGCAGCGGCCGCAACAGCCGGTACCAGAGTTCAGGCCGCTGGCGCAGGAAATCCCAGCTGCCGTGCTGGCGGTAGCCCGCCGTGACGCCGGGCACGGCCAGTTCGAGGCGGTTCACCGCCTGCTCGTTCAGGTAGCCGAGGAAGTCGCGGTTGAGGTTGACGTGCGCGCCCACGCCCATCGCCACGGCCACCACCACCGCCGTGCTCAACACGGCGGCAAACAGGCGGGTGGCGAGGTTCAGATTCATGGCAGGCCTGCGGCTGGCAGTGTCGGTGTACACGATCGCGCGGCGCCCCGGCGCGGCCGGCGCCGCAAAGCCGCCGCCAGGCCGGGGGCTTCAAGCTCTCTCCACATTGTGGGGGCACGATGTCTCGCGTGTCCCATGCTCTTTCTCATCACCTTCGGCTCCTGACGGCGGCTGCGACGCTGCTGGCGGCAGGGCTGCTCACCGCCTGCCAGGACAAGCCCGCAGCAGCCACCCCCGTGCGCACGGCTCCGGTGGAAGTGGGCGTGGTCACCGTGGCCGCGCACGATGCTCCCTTGGTGCTGGAGCTGCCCGGCCGCCTGAGCGCCAGCCAGGTGGCCGAGATCCGTCCGCAGGTCGGCGGCCTGGTGCGCAAGCGGCTGTTCACCGAAGGCTCGCTGGTGGCCGCGGGCCAGCCGCTGTACCAGCTGGATAGCGCCAGCTTCGAGGCCGAGCGCGCCCGCGCCGCCGCGGCGCTGCAGAAGGCGCAGGCGCAACTCGACTCCGCCCGCGTCAGGGTGCAGCGCGATGCCGAGCTTCTGCGCGCCGAGTTTCTCAGCCCTGCGGCGGCCGACGACAGCACCGCGGCCATGCACCAGGCCGAGGCCGACGTGGCCGTGGCCAAGGCCGCGCTCGATGTCACGCTGGTCCAGCTGCAGCGCGCGCGCATCGTGGCGCCGATCGGCGGGCGCATCGAGGTCTCCACCGTCACCCCCGGCGCACTCGTCACGGCCAATCAGATGGAGGCGCTGACGACGATCCAGCAGCTCGACCCGATGTACGTGGACATCGTGCAGAGCAGCGCGGAGGTGCTGGCGCTGCGCCGCCAGCTCGAAGGCCAGACCACCAGCCGCCAGGTGCAGCTGGTGCTCGAGGACGGTTCGGTGCACGCGCAACCCGGCATGCTGCAGTTCAGCGGTGTCACGGTCGACCGCGGCACCGGTACGGTGACCTTGCGTGCCGTCGTGCCCAACCCGCAGGGCACGCTGCTGCCGGGCATGGTGGTGCAGGCGCGGCTGGTCGCCGGCGTCGACCGCGGCGCGCTGCTGGTGCCGCAGCAGGGCGTGACCCGTTCGCCCACCGGCGACGCCACCGCGCTGGTGGTGGGCGAGGGCAACAAGGTCGAGCGCCGCCGGCTGGAACTGGCGCGCGCCGTGGGCAACCAGTGGCTGGTGTCCAGCGGGCTGAAGGCCGGTGATCGCCTGATCGTCGAGGGGCTGCAGCGTGTGCGCCCCGATCAGACGGTGACGCCGGTGGCCGCCAGCGCCACGGCGCAAACCGCGGCCATGGCCGCCGCGCCCGCATCGGCCCC
>CAYUPF010000033.1:18858-27600 GCA_964446545.1 uncultured Rubrivivax sp. | reverse complement strand
AGGCGGCCGAGAAGGTCTGCGGCGTCGAGCCGATCGAGGACTTCGAGGTGCTGGACTTGCTGGGCTCGTTGGTGGACAAGTCGCTGGCGATGCTGGAGGAGTGGGAGGACGGATCCCGCTACCGCATGCTGGAGACGATCCGCGACTACGCCGCGGACAAGCTGAAGACCGATGCGGACGAGGCGGCCGCTGCCGCCGAGCGGCACAACCAGTACTACTTTCATCTGGCGATCGAGGCGCGCGACGGCATCGACGGCGCCGAGCAAGCGCGTTGGCTGAAACGGCTGGAGAGCGAGCTGGACAATCTGCGCGCGGCCATGAACTTGGCACTGTCTGGTGGCGTGGATCCGGTCATCGCGGTCAAGCTGGCGGTGCAACTTCAGGGTTTCTGGATCTTGCGCGGCTACATCACCGAAGGCCGCAGGCTGGTGAAGGCGGCCCTGCAGTTGCCGGCGGTGAAGGAATTCAAGTTGGCGAAGGCCCACGCCCTGTACGTGGGTGCGGCGCTGGCCGGATGCCAGAGCGACCATGGGGAAGCGCTGGAAATGCTGGAGGACAGCCTGGCAATTCATCGCGAGCTGGGTGATCCGGAAAACATTGCGGCGACCTTGTCGACGCTCTCGACGACTCGACTTGAAACGGGCGACACCACCCGGGCGCGGCCAGACGAGTTGGAGGCCCTCGACATCTTCCGTCAGCTTGGACAGCAGTTGAACGAGGGGATTGCACGGCGCAACCTCGGACAGATCGCGCTTTTCGAGGGTGATGCCGCTCTGGCGCATGAGCACCTGAGCGCCGCGCTGGCATTGGCACGGCAAGTCAGCAGCCCGGAAGAGGAAGGCGAGTGCGAGCTTCTGCTTGGCGAAGTCAAGCTCGAAATGGGTGCGTTTGGGGAGGCGATCGAGCATTTCGCTCGATCGCTCGAGGTTTGCCGCGAAGGCGCCGACAAACGTGGAGAGGCGAATGCTCTATGGCGTCTCGGTGCCGTCGATCTGCTGAATGGAGACTATGCGTCGGCCCGCCAGCGTCTCGGCGAAGCGCTGCAGTCGTTTCATCGCGCCGAGATGTGGAAGGAGTTGATCGGCTGCCTGGAAGAGTTTGCATGCCTGGCGGAATGGGCCGACATGCCCGAGGTCGGGGTTCGCATCGCGGCGGTGGCCACGGTGACACGCCAGCGATTGGGTTTGATCCGGCGGCCCGCGATGGAGACGCGCTGGCAAGCACGCCTGGAAGCGCTGCGCAAGCCGCTGGGCGACGAGCGCTTCGTCGCCGCATGGAACGAGGCCTGGGATCAGTGGGAAACGGAGGACGCGATACGCAGTGCGCGAGCGCTGCCTGACAGGCTCGAAGAAGCAACGGCGCAATGACAAGCGGCGCTCCTCGAGCGCCGCTTGATGCATCGCGGGAACAACGCTATGCGTTCCGGCGCCGAACCCTCAGACCCATGGCTCCCAGCCCTGCGACGAGCAGCAATGCCAAGGTTCCGGGCTCGGGGATGGCGGTAATCTGCAGCCGTGCACCCCTCGCCTCGTCCGCGTCGGAGATGCCGCAGTGCATAAACTCCACATGAAGCAGTTTGGACCCAACCAAGTTCTCTCCGGGCTGGTAGCAGCCACCTATCGTGTGGTTTCCAATGGAGGTTCCAGGCAGGAAATAGTAGGCATTCGGCCATTGGACGTACGGAAACTCCAACGGATTGAATATCGGGGCGCCTGGATCGTCCTCGAACCAGTACAGCTGTGCGTACTCGCCAACGAAGATCAGGCTGAACCAAGCCTGTTTGGCAGCGTCACCGTCACCGTACTTGCTCGGTAAGAATTTGTCGGGCGCCTGCACCGGAGCGAACGGGCTTGAGTAGATCGCATTGGCTGTCGTCGTATTGTCTCGGTCAACGGCAACCACCGTGCCGAACTGAGGCGCAGTGAGGTTGATGAATATGTCGTTGCTGGGGTTGATGGCGTTGCCGTCGGTGTCGACCTCGTACAGATGAAGCTGTGCGCTTAGGAACTTGAACTCGCCGTTGCAGTTGGGGCTGGCGGGGCCGACGTTCCACACGGGACTGCCGGTGACATCGCAATTCCCGTCATCCATCACCGCTACACCACCCCAGCCGAGGGTATCGAACGGTACTCCGAAAGGCGGTGTGAAGCGCACCCGAACCGGACCGGCTTCGGCCGGCTGTAGCAGTGCAAAGGCGCCGGCAATGGCAACGGCGCCGCAGAGAAGCGATCTGATGACTCTTGTCCTGACCATGGTTTCTCCAGCCGTTGCGTTATGAACCTCACTGGATCCCGTGCCTGCCCTGTTGCCGGCGACCGACAACGATTCTGCAACCTTCAACCCAGTTCGGCACAGACATTATGTGCGGTTCATTCCGCCAGCGGCACCCCGCTACTGAGGGGGTCCGGCAAGCCATGTTGTGTCCACGGATCCGCTGGTCGAGGCCGATCACGGGACTATTGCGTAGCATGCGCTCCCATGTGGAGAACCCTGCTGCTCGGTACTGCGCGGCCGCCAACCCGCGCTCGACTGCTCCGCTGCGCTCTCGTCGTCGCGTTGGCGCAGCAAGCCGTTGCCATGGCCGACACGCCGCCGGCCGCCGGGTCGGCGCTACCGCAATGGACCCACGCCCACGCCGCCTTCGGCCAGCCCAAGTACCCGCCCGGTTTCACCCACTTCGACTACGTCAACCCCGACGCCCCCAAGGGCGGCACGATCAACCTGCGCAACCCGGATCGGCGTTCCAGCTTCGACAAGTTCAACCCCTTCACCACCAAGGGCAACTCGCCGGCCGGCCTGGGCATCTTCATGTTCGAGTCGCTGACGGTGCTGGGCAGCGACGAGTTGCAGACCATGTACGGCCTGCTGGCCGAGGCCATCGCCGTTGCGCCGGACAAGTCATCGATCAGCTTCAGGCTGCACCCGAAGGCGCGCTTCACCAACGGTGACCCGGTGAGCGCCGAGGACGTCAGGTACAGCTTCGAATCGATGTCGGGCAAGTACGCCTCGCCCGGGTTGCAGGCTTCGCTGGCCGGGGTGGAGCGCGTGGTGGTGCTCGACCCGCGCACCGTGCGCTTCGAGCTGCGCGAGCGCACCAACGACATGCTCTTCACCGTCGGCGGCCTGGCGGTGTTCTCGCGCAAATGGGCGCTGGGGCCGGACGGCCAGCCGAAGCGCTTCGACGATATTGTGAGCGAGTACCCGCTCACGAGCGGCCCATACACCATCGCCAAGGCCGATTCCGGGCGGCGGCTCGAATTCAGGCGCAACCCCGACTACTGGGCGCGTGACCTGGGCGTGCGCCGCGGCATGTTCAACTGGGACCGCGTGGTCTACCGCTACTACAGCGACCAGGCGGTGGCGCGCGAGGCCTTCAAGGCCGGCGAGTTCGACATCTTCAAGGAGTACAGCGGCCGCAGCTGGGTGCGCCAGCACAAGGGCGTGAAGTGGGACGACGGGCGCATCCGCAAGGACCTGTTCGAGACCTCGGTCGGCCAGGGCCTGCAGGCCTACATGATGAACATGCGCCGACCGCTGTTCCAGGACATCCGCGTGCGCGAGGCACTCGGTTACACCTACGACTTCGACACCGTCAACCGGCTGGGCCTGTACAAGCGCGCCGAAAGCCAGTTCAACAACTCCGACTTCGCCGCCCAGGGGCTGCCGACGCCGGGCGAGCTGAAGCTGCTGGAGCCCTTTCGCGCCGAGCTGCCGCCGCAGGTGTTCGGCCCGGCCTATCGCGCGCCGACCACCGGGCGCGACCCGAAGCGGTTGCGCCAGAACCTGCTGAAGGCGCGGGATTTGCTCGAACAGGCCGGTTGGAAACTGGCGCCCGACGGCAAGCTGCGCAATGCCCAGGGCGAGGCCTTCGAGTTCGAGTTCCTGAGCCCCGGCGAGGGCGGGCGCATGGCCGACTGGCAGTCCAACCTGGAAAAGCTCGGCATCACGATGAAGGAGCGCAACGTCGACTTCGCGCTGTACCGCCGCCGGCTGGAGGAGTACGACTTCGACATGATCGCCATCGCCGGCGGCGACTTCACACTGCCCGATGCCACCGGCCTGCTCACCGCCTTCGGCAGCAAGTCGGCCGACGAGAAGGGCAACAATAACTTCCGTGGCGTCAAGAGCAAGGCGGCCGACCACCTGATCAAGCTCATGTCCGAAGCCAAGACGCTGGAGGAGTTGCGCGATGCCGCGCGCGCTTTGGATCGGGTGATCATGTGGAGCCACTGGCAGATCCCGGACCTGTACGCATCGGACGAGAAGGCCTCGTTCTGGGACAAGTTCGGCATGCCGGCGCAGCGGCCGCGCTTCTTCACCGTCGACACCGCGTCGGGCTTCCCGGCCTGGCCGCTAGAAACCTGGTGGATCAAGGACCCGGCCAAGCGCTGAAGGGCTGACGACGCATGCTGTTCTACATCCTCAAGCGCATCGCCCTGATGGTGCCCACCTTGCTGGGCGCGCTGACCATCACCTTCATCGTTATCCAGTTTGTGCCCGGCGGCCCGGTGGAGCAGATCATGGCCGAGGCGCGTGCCGGGCAGGGTGAAGGCGGCGGTGCCTACAAGGCCGGCCGCGACAGCGACGCCCGGCAGATCGAAGAGCTGAAGAAGCTCTACGGCTTCGACAAGCCGGCGCACGTGCGCTACTTCGAGATGCTGGGCAGCTTCCTGCGCTTCGACCTGGGCCGCAGCTTCCTGCACAACAAGGATGTTTGGCAGCTGATCAAGGAGAAGCTGCCGGTGTCCATCAGCCTGGGGTTGTGGACCTTCGTCATCAGCTACCTGATCTCGCTGCCGCTGGGCGTGGCCAAGGCGGTACGCGAGGGTTCGCGCTTCGACGTCATGACCTCACTGGTGGTGCTGATCGGCTATGCGATCCCCGGCTTCGTGCTCGGCATCTTCCTCATCGTGCTCTTCGCCGGCGGCAGCTTCTTCGAGTGGTTCCCGCTGCGCGGGCTCACCTCGGACAACTGGGAGGAGCTGAGCTGGCCGGCGCGCATCGCCGACTACTTCTGGCACCTGACCTTGCCGCTGATCTGCCTGGTGATCAGCAGCTTCGCCGTGACGACGATGCTGACGAAGAACACCTTCGTCGAGGAGATGCGCAAGCAGTACGTGCTGGTGGCGCGCGCCAAGGGGCTGTCGCAGAAGAGCGTGCTGTACAAGCACATCTTCCGCAACGCGCTGATCCCGCTGGTCACCGGCTTTCCGGCGGCCTTCGTCGGCGCCTTCTTCGCCGGCTCGGTGCTGATCGAGACGCTGTTCTCGCTGGACGGGCTGGGGCTGCTGTCCTTCGAGTCGGTGGTGCGGCGCGACTATCCGGTGGTGCTGGGCTCGCTGTACCTGTTCACGTTGATCGGCCTGGTCGTCAAGCTGGTGTCGGACTTGCTGTACGTGGCGGTCGACCCGCGCGTGCAGTTCGGCGCGGTGGGCAAATGAGCGCCGCACGGCCGTTCCGAAGGCGCTCGCGCCCCCTTGGGGGGCCGGCGCGTAGCGCCTGGGGGGCTCTATGAGCGCCGTGCTGCCTTCCAGCGTCGCTGCCGCCGTGCCGAGCCCGGCCAAGCCGATGTCGCCGAACCAGCGCGCCTGGGCGCGCTTCAAGCGCAACCGCATCGGCTATGTCTCGCTGTGGTGCTTCGTGGCCGTGCTGGTGCTGGCCACCTTGGCCGAGCTGGTCAGCAACGACCGGCCGCTGCTCGCGCGCTACGACGGGCAGCTGTTCTTTCCGCTGTTCAAGAACCACCCGGAAACCACCTTCGGGGGCGACTTCGAGACGCCCACCGACTGGTCCGACCCGCTTGTCGCCGAGCAGTTCGCCAAGCCCGGCAACTGGGCTTTCTTCACGCTCAACCGCTACGGTGCGCGCACCAGCAACCCCTTCGAGCTCGAACCCAGCCCGGCGCCGCCGAGCCGACTGCACTGGCTGGGCACCGACAGCCTGGGGCAGGACATGGTGGCGCGGCTGCTCTACGGCTTTCGCGTCAGCATCTGGTTCGCTTTCGCGCTGACCTTGGTGGGCACGGCGATGGGCATCGCCGCCGGCGCGCTGCAGGGCTACTTCGGCGGCCGCGTCGATCTGGTGCTGCAGCGTTTCATCGAGATCTGGGGCGCGGTGCCCGAGCTGTACCTGCTGATCATCTTCGCGTCGATCTTCGAGCCCTCGCTGCTGCTGCTGCTGGTGCTGCTGTCGCTGTGGGGCTGGATGGGGCTGTCGGACTACGTGCGTGCCGAATTCCTGCGCAACCGCAGCCTGGAATTCGTCAAGGCCGCACGCGCACTGGGTCTGAGCAACGGCCAGATCATCCGGCGCCACGTGCTGCCCAACTCGATGACGCCGGTCATCACCTTCCTGCCCTTTCGCATGAGCGGCGCCATCGTCGCGCTGACCTCGCTGGACTTCCTGGGCCTGGGCGTGCCGGCCACCGTGCCCTCGCTGGGCGACCTGCTGCGCCAGGGCAAGAACAACCTCGACGCCTGGTGGATCATCTTCCCCACCTTCGTGGTGCTGGTGCTGACGATGCTGGCGCTGACTTTCATCGGCGATGCCTTGCGCGACGCCTTCGACACCCGTAAGTCATGAGCGCGCTGCTCGAGATCGACCAGCTGACGGTGCGCTTCGGTGCCAGCACCGTGGTCGACCAGGTGTCGTTCAGCATCGCTGCGGGCGAGAAGTTCGCGCTGGTCGGTGAATCGGGTTCCGGCAAGTCGATCACCGCGCTGTCGGTGCTGCGCCTGGTGGATGCGGCCACCAGCGGCGGTGCGATCCGCTTCGACGGCGAGGACCTGATGCAAAAGAGCGAGCGCGAGATGCGTGGCATCCGCGGTGCGCGTATCGGCATGATCTTCCAGGAGCCGATGACGGCGCTGAACCCGCTGTACACCGTGGGCAACCAGATCGTCGAGGTGCTGGCGCTGCACGAGGCACTGCGCCCCAATGCGGCGCGTGCGCGCGCCGTCGAGCTGCTGCAGCGCACCGGCATCCCCGACCCCGAGGCCAAGGTCGATGCCTACCCGCACCAGCTCTCCGGCGGGCAGCGCCAGCGCGCGATGATCGCGATGGCGCTGGCCTGCAAGCCGCAGCTGCTGATCTGCGACGAGCCGACCACCGCGCTGGACGTCACCATCCAGGCGCAGATTCTGGCGCTGCTCGATCAACTGCAGCGCGAGATGGGCATGGCGCTGCTGTTCATCACCCACGACCTGAACCTGGTGCGGCGCTTCACCCACCGCGTCGGCGTGATGGAGCGCGGCAAGTTGGTGGAAAGTGGCGACACCGCCGTGGTCTTCGACCGGCCTCAGCACCCGTATACGCAGCGGCTGCTGGCCAGCCGGCCGCAGCGCGTGGTGCAGCCGGTGGCCGACGACGCGGCGCTGCTGATCGACGCGCGCGACGTGAACGTGCGCTTCCCGATCCCCCAAGGCTGGTTCCGCAAGCGCTGGTTCGAGGCGGTGCGCGGCGCCACGCTGCAGCTCAAGCGCGGCGAAACGCTGGGCATCGTCGGCGAATCGGGTTCGGGCAAGACCACGCTGGGCATGGCGCTGCTGGCGCTGCAGGACATCGCCGGCGGCGAAGTGCAGCTCGACGGGCAGCGCATCGACAACGCCGATCGCACCGTTCTCCGCGCCATGCGCCGGCGCATGCAGGTGGTGTTCCAGGACCCCTTTGCGGCCTTGAGTCCGCGGCTGACGGTGGGGCAGATCGTCGGCGAGGGCCTGGCGCTGCACCGGCCCGAGCTGTCGCAGGCCGAGCGCGACGCGCTGGTGCTGCAGATGCTGGACGAGGTGGGGCTGAGCGAACGCAGCGGCGTGGCGCAGGTGCTGCAGCGCTACCCGCACGAATTCTCCGGCGGCCAGCGCCAGCGCATTGCCATTGCGCGTGCGGTGGTGCTGCGTCCCGAGGTGCTGGTGCTGGACGAGCCGACCTCGGCGCTGGACGTGTCGGTGCAGCAGCAGGTGCTGGCCTTGCTGGCCGACCTGCAGCGCCGCTACGGCCTGAGCTACCTGTTCATCAGCCACGACCTGGCGGTGGTGCGCGCGATGTCGCACCGCGTGCTGGTCATGAAGGACGGCGACGTGGTCGAGCAGGGCGAGGCGCAGGCGCTGTTCGATGCACCTCAGCAGGCCTACACGCGCGACCTGCTGGCCGCCGCGCACCTGGCCTGAGCGCTACGGCCCGTCGAAGCGCCGCGGGCCCAGTCTCAGCTCATAGCGCGTGGCCTTTTCGGTGTCGTTGAACTGCAGCTGGTGGCCGTTCCACTGGTAGGGCGCGAAGAAGCCGTCGATCTGCATCGTGCCGTGGAACAGCGACACGCCCAGCTGCTCGGCGCGAACCTCCAGCCGATAGGCGATGTCGCTGACGCGCAGCAGCGCCTGGCCGGCGCTGCCGATGTCGGCCGTCGCCGGCCCGCAACTGGCGGCTGCGGCGCCGACCGTCACGCACAGCACCGCGTCGTAGTGGCCCGGCGGCGGCGGTGCGGCTTTCAGCAGATCGCCGGCCGTGCCGACCATGCCGCGCTCGGGCGCAGCCAGCGCCGACGTGGCAGCCAGTGCCAGCACCAGCAGCAAGGCGCGCATCGCCGGCCTATTTGATCAGGCCCTCGGCCTTCAGCGCTTCCTGCACCGCCGGGCGGGCCGCCATGCGGGCCATGAAGGCTCCCAGATGGGCCAGCGACGAGATGTCGATGCTGACGAACTTCGTCCAGTTGGCGACGGTGAACAGGTAGGCATCGGGCACGGAGAA
>CAYUPF010000033.1:15551-18758 GCA_964446545.1 uncultured Rubrivivax sp. | reverse complement strand
TGACGAACTTCGTCCAGTTGGCGACGGTGAACAGGTAGGCATCGGGCACGGAGAAGTGCTCGCCCATCAGGTAGTTGCGGCCTTCGAGCTGCTGGTTCACCCATTCCAGGCGGCTGGCCCCCTTGGTGCGCGCCAGGGCCTTGGCTTCTTCGGGCAGCGCCGGGTTGAAGATGGCGCCGATGCCCTTGTGCAGTTCGGTGCCGGTGAAGTTCAGCCACTCCATCTGGCGGTAACGTTCCATCGTGCCCCAGGGTGCGACCAGCTTCTTGTCGGGCACCTGGTCGGCGATGTACTGCACGATGGCCGGGCCTTCGCTCAGGCGCTGGCCGTCGTCCAGCTCCAGCAGCGGCACGTAGCCCTTGGGGTTGATGCTGTAGTAGTCGGTGCCGTCGGCCAGCTTGTGCGTCTTGGTGCTGGCCAGCACGGGCGTGAAGGCCAGGCCGGCTTCGCGCAGCACGATGTGCGGGCTGAGCGAGCAGGCGCCGGGGCTGTAGTAGAGCTTCATGGGGTCTCCGAAAGGGGCTTGAGCGATGGGCCGGGAATCGTACGCGAAAGGCCCCGCAGACGCTGGCGGCGCCGCCGCCGTGCTGCGTTAACCTCGCAGCCAGGAGGGCTCCATGCCGCGACACATCCTCGACGAATCCCTGATCCACCCGGCCATCCGCGAGCGCATCGCTGGCCACCATGCCGCGCTGGTGCAGGAGGTGCAGGCTGCCGTCCGCCAGCATGCGGTGGTGGTGGTGGGCATGGCTCAGAACCCCTTCCCGCGCAAGGCCCGCAAGGCGCTCGATGCCGCCGGCGTCCCTTACCACTACCTGCAGTACGGCAGCTACTTCGGCGACTGGCGGCGCCGCAATGCGCTGAAGATGTGGACCGGCTGGCCGACCTTCCCGATGGTCTTCGTCAAGGGCGTGCTCGTCGGTGGCGCCGCCGAGCTGGCCAAGCTGATCGACAGCGGTGAATTGCGGCGCCTGCTGGCCTGAGCGGGCCGGCGCGGCGCTGCTGCTCGGCCTGCTGGCACTGGGCGCACAGGGATCCGTGCTGAGCCCCTGCCGCATCGAGGGCGTGGCGCACGAGGCCTTGTGCGCCACGCTGTCGCGCCCGCTCGATGCGGCGCAAGACAGCAGCGTGCGCATCGACCTTCATTTCGCCGTGCTGCCGGCGCTGGCGCGCAACAAGAAGGCCGACCCGGTGTTTTTCCTGGCTGGCGGGCCGGGGCAGAGTGCGATCGACCTGGCCGGAACGGTGAGCCGCATGCTGTCGCGCTTCGGCCAGCGGCGCGACATCGTGCTCGTCGACCAGCGCGGCACCGGACGCAGCGCGGCGCTGGGCTGCGGCGATGAACCGCCCAGCCGGCCGTTGAGCGAGCAGCTCGACCCGCAGCGGCTGCTGCAGCGCGCGCGCGATTGCCTGCGCCAGCTGCAGGCGCTGCCGCACGGCGACCTGCGCCACTACGGCACGACGCCGGCCATGGCCGACCTGGATGCCGTGCGCCAGGCGCTCGGCGCCGAGCGCATCAACCTGGTGGGCGTGTCCTACGGCACGCGCGCGGCGCTGGAATACCTGCGGCTGTACCCGCAGCACGTGCGCCGCGTGGTGCTGGACGGTGTCGCGCCGCCGGACATGGCGCTGCCCGAGGCCTCGGCACCGGACGCGCAGGCGGCCTTCGATGCGCTGCTGCGGTCCTGCGCGCAGGAGGCCGCCTGCCGCACCCGGCACCCGACGCTGCAGCAGACCTGGCACACGCTGCTCGCGTCGCTGCCGCGCACGGTGAGCGTGGCGCACCCGCTGACCGGACGCGACGAGACGCTGCTGCTGACACGCGACATGGTGCTCGGCATGGTGCGCTCAGCGCTGTATGCACCCACCACTGCGGCGGCGCTGCCGGCCGCGCTGGACGCTGCGGCGATGGGCCGCTTCGGGCCGCTGTTCGGGCTGGCCAGTGCTTTGGCACCGGCGCGCGCCCAGGCAGCGCTGGCGCAGGGCATGCACTTCTCGGTGGTCTGCACCGAAGACTTGCCTGGCGCGGCCAGCCCGGCGCCGGCCGTTGACTTCGGCGAAGGCCTGGCGCCGCTGTACCGCGAGGTCTGCGCCTTTTGGCCGCGCGGCGAGCTGGCCACGGGCCTCAGGCAGATCGCCGCGGCGCCGGTGGCGACGCTGCTGCTGTCCGGCGGCATCGATCCGGCCACGCCGCCGCGCCATGGCGAGCGCGTGGCCCAGGCGCTGGGTGCGAAGGCCAGGCACGCGGTCGTGCCCAACGCCGGCCATGGGCTGCTCGCGCTGCCTTGCGTCCGCGATGCGGTGTTCCGCTTCGTCGACGCGGCCGACGATGACCAGGCCTTGCGCATCGAGGCTGATTGCGCGCGCGACATCCCGCGCCCGCCGCTGTTCGTGCCGCCGGGCGCCGGGGCGGCGCCGTGATCGAAGTGCGCGGCATCGCGCGGCGCTTCGTGCAGGGCCGCGGGCGTTCGGCGCGACGTGTGCAGGCGGTGGCCGGCATGGACTGGGTGGCCGGCGACGGCTGCATCAGCGGCCTGCTCGGCCCCAACGGCGCGGGCAAGACCACGCTGCTGCGCATCGTCGCCGGGTTGCTGGTGCCCGATGCCGGCCAGGTGCGGGTCGACGGCATCGACGTGGCCACGCAGCAGCGCGCGGCGCTGGCGCGCATCGGCGTGCTCAGCGACGCGCGCGGCCTGTACCCGCGGCTGACGGCGCGCGAGAACATCGTCTACTACGGCCGGCTGCAGGGTTTGAGCCAGGCTGCCGCCGAAGCACGTGCCCACGGCCTGGCGCAGACGCTGCAGATGCTGCCGCTGCTGGATCGGCGCACCGAAGGCTTCAGCCAGGGCGAACGCATGAAGACCGCCTTGGCGCGCGCGCTGGTGCACGACCCGCACAACATCATCCTCGACGAGCCGACCAACGGCCTGGACGTGCAGTCCACGCGCGCGCTGCGCGAGGCCTTGCGGCGGCTGCGCGACGAGCAGGGCAAGTGCATCGTCTTCTCCACCCACCTGATGCAGGAAGTGGAGCGGCTGTGCGACCAGGTGCTGGTGATGGCGCGTGGGCGTGCGGTCGCGCAAGGCACGGTGGCCGAGCTGTGCGCATTGACCGGCCACGATGATTTCGAGCGCTGCTTCGTGCAGCTGGCCTTCGGCGGCGAGGCCGCCGCGTGATCGCCGCCGCATGGACGGTGCTGCAGAAGGA
>CAYUPF010000033.1:0-15451 GCA_964446545.1 uncultured Rubrivivax sp. | reverse complement strand
GAGCCGGTGCTGGTGATCGGCCCCGGCTTCGAGGCCGAGCTGGCACGCGGCGAAGCGCCGCGCGTGGAACTGGTGCTCAGCTCGGCCAATCCGCGCGCTCAGGCCGGCGCCTCGCGAGCGTCGCGGCTGCTGCAGGGTTTTGCGCAGGAGCAGGCGATGCTGCGCCTGGCCTGGCGCGGGCTGTCGCCGGCGGCGCTGCAGGCCGTCGAGGTGGACGAGCGCGACCTGGCCAGCCCGGCAGCCCGCGCCGCGCAGTGGGCGACGCTGGTGCCCTTCTTCATGCTGATGGCAGTGGTCTACGGCGCGCTGCATGCGGCGCTGGACACGACCGCCGGCGAGCGCGAGCGCGGCTCGCTGGAGCCGCTGCTGACCAACCCGGTGCCGCCGCTGGCATTGGTGCTGGGCAAGTGGGGCGCGGTGGCGGCGGTGGCCATGCTGATCGCGCTGCTCAGCTGCGCCAGCTTCCTGCCGGGGCAGTGGCTGCTGCGCAGCGAGACGCTGGCGGCGATGTTCCGCTTCGGCGTGCGTGAAGGCGCGATGTTCCTGGCGCTGCTGCTGCCGTTGGCCGGTGCGCTGTCGGCGCTGCTGATGGCCATCGCCATCCGCTGTCGCAGCGTCAAGGAGGCGCAGGCCAACGCCACGGCGCTGGTGCTGGCGGTGTCGCTGCTGCCACTGCTGAGCCTGTTCAGCCAAGAGGGCGAGGCGCTCTGGCACCTGGCAGTGCCGGCGCTGGCGCAGATCACGCTGATGGGCCGCGTGCTCAAGGGCGAGCCCATGGCCGCGTGGGAATGGGCGCTGCCGCTGGTGGTGTGCGGGCTGCTGGTGCTGCTGTGCCTGGGCTTCGTGGCGCGCGGCCTGCGCACCGCCGCGATGAAGTAGTGCGCTGCTCAAGCGTGGCCGACGTGCAGCGCGCGCTGCACTTCGCTCTGCCAGGGCAGGGCGTGCACGATCTCGTTGAGGAAGCGGGCCGATTCCAGCGCGGTGAGCACTTCACCTTCGTCACCGATCAGCCGCAGGTTGGTGACGACCGACATCGGGTCGGCCATGGCCACCACGTCGTTGGAGATCTGTATCCAGTCCCAGGCCACGCCGGCCTCGCCGTCGGCGGAGCGCCCGCCCCAGATGGTCTGGCCCGCGGTTCGTGAACTACGGTCGCCCGGCAACATGACGCGCGTGCTCAGGTGATGGAAGCGCAATTGCGATTCACGCCCGGCCTGCCACAATATAGGGGGCCACGCTCGAAGGGACCAGGGTGTGGTAGGGGTCATGTGCGAGATGTCTGAAGGACTCATGGTGCTGAACATGCCGGTATGTTTCCGGATCGGCACTTGTGTTGAAAGCTGTAAACCCTGTCAGGGCATGTTGCTGCGACGGGGGCAGTGCCGTTGCGGGGCGCGCGGGGAATTCTGATGCTGCCCGGTGGTTATTCGGCGGTGCTCAAGGCCAAGGACCGTGACGAGTTCCGCGACGAGATCGTGCGCTTCGCGCAGCAGCTCGGCTTCGACACGGTAGCCGCCGTCACCGTGGTCGAGCGAGGCGTGGCCGGCACGGAGTTCATCAGCGTGGACAACACGCCGCAGGAGTTCGTCAGCACCTTCAGGGATGCCGTGCTGATGCGTCGCGATCCGGTGATGCAGCATTGCCGCAAGCAGAGCGTGCCGATCATCTGGGACCAGCAGACCTACACCGGCCAGGGCATGGGCGAGCTGTGGGAAGAGCAGGCGCAGTTCGGGTTCAACACCGGCATCGCAATGGCTTTGCATTTGCCCGAGGGCCGGCATTTCGTGCTGGGTGTGGACCGGGACAAGCCGCTACCGTCCGACGCTGGCGAACTGCAGCGTGTGGTGGCCGATCTGCAGCTCTTCGCCGTACATGCCCAGGAGGCGGCCTTGCGCCTGCTGCTACCCGAGCCGATGCAGCCCGAAAAGCCGGCCTTGACGCCCAGGGAACTGGAAGCGCTGCACTGGACGATGGAGGGCAAGACCGCCTGGGAAGTGGGTGCGATCCTCGGCATCAGCGAGCGCACCGCGGTGCTGCACGTCAACAACGCGATGCACAAGCTGGGCTGCGTCAGCAAGCATGCGGCGGTGCTGAAGGCGTTGCGCCTGGGTCTGATCCATTGACCGACGATCGCCGCCGCGCCGGCGCCACTGTCGTTTGCATGCCTACCCTGTAAGAGCTGACAGTGTCCTTTGATCACGGCCGCTGCTGCAATGCAGGCGTGCGCAGACGATCGCACGGTCTGAACCAGAAGGAGTCCTCATGAAGAAAGCAGTTAGCCCGAAGAAGAACAAGACTGCAACCGACGTCGTTCCGCAGAAGAAGCAGACCAAGACCGGCCCGGTCGAACTGGACCTGGCCGAGTTGAAGAAGGTGTCCGGTGGTCTGCCGAAGGGCGGTTGGGAAAGAATCAAGTAAGTCGAGCGGCCTTCGAGGCCGGGGATCATGACGCCTTGGGGTACTTGGTGATGTGCCCCTAGGCCGATTGGCATTATGGTTGGGCCTCATGGCCTGCCGTGATGTCCGCGGGCCGGTTTTTCCGGTCCGCTTTTTTGTTTTCCGAGCCACGATGCAATCTACGGTGTTGCCGCCAGCCGCGCACGCCGAGCGTGCCACCGCGCCGGTCTCGCTGGCTCGGCAGCTTGGGCTGTCGATCGCCGCCGTGCGGCGACACTGACGCGATGGGCTCGCTGTTCCGTCCCGAGGTGGCCGAGGCCCAGCGCCAGAACTGGCTGGGGCAGGTGCAGCTGGTGCGGCCGCTGTCGCTGTCGCTGCTCACCATTGGCGTGTTGTGCATGCTGGTGCTGGTGCTGGCCTTCCTGTTCTTCGGCGAGTACACGCGCAAGGCACGCATCGGCGGGGTCCTGGTGCCCGACCTGGGCGTGATTCGTCTGGTGCCTCCGGTGCAGGGGCGCGTGCTCGAACGGCATGTGCAAGAGGGCCAGTCGGTGCGTGCCGGCGAGGTGATGTTCGTGCTGACGCTCGAGGGCAGCACGCTGTCCACCGATGTGCAGGCGCGCGTGCAGCGCAGCCTCGAGGAACGCCGGCGCAGCCTCGAAGATGCCGCGCGCCAGCAGTCGCTGCTGGCCGAAGGCGAGATGCTGTCGCTGCAGCGCCGGCTCGACGAGATGAAACGCGAGCAGGGGCAGATCGAGGCCGAGGCCGCGCTGCATCGTCAGCGCCTGACGCTGGCGCAGCAATCGCTGGAACGCCTTGAATCGCTGAGCCGCGACCAGTTCATCTCCCCGGCGCAGGTGCAGACGAAGAAGGAGGAAGTCCTGGGCCTGCAGGCGCAGGCGCAGGCGCTGCAGCGGCAGAGCGCCGCGCTGGCCCGGGACCGTGCGGCACTGGAAGGCGAAAGGCGCGGCCTGCCGATGCAGCTGAAGTCGCGGCAGGGGGCGATAGAGCGCGACCTGGCAGCCTTGTCGCGCGAGGCTGCCGAGCAGGATGCCGTGCGCCAGATTGTTGTACGCGCGCCACAGGACGGCACGGTCAGTTCGGTGCTGGCCGAATCCGGCCAGAGCGTGTCGCCGGCCTCGGCCTTGGCCAGCCTGATTCCGGCGGGGGCGCAGTTGCAGGCGCATCTGTTCGCGCCCTCCGGCGCTGTCGGCTTTCTGCGACCGCAGCAGGAGGTGCGGCTGCGCTTCGAAGCCTTCCCGTACCAGAAGTTCGGCCACCAGAGCGGCCATGTGCTGCAGGTCTCGCGCACCCCGCTGGCGGTGCCCGAGCTGGCCGGGCTGCCGCTGGCCGGCCCCGCCGACGCCGACGGCCGCCCGGCCGAGCCGATGTTCCGTATCACCGTAGCCATGGATTCGCCCGAGTTGAACGCCTTCGGCACCACGCAGCCGCTGGTGGCCGGCATGCGCATGGAGGCGGACGTGCTGCTCGAGCGGCGCCGCCTGATCGAATGGCTGTTCGCTCCCGTGCTCGGCCTGGGCCACCGGCTATGAACGCTCGCTTCGGCAAATGGGGCGGGCTGCGACTGGGCTTTGGCGCCAGCCGCGTGCCGGTGATCCTGCAGACCGAGGGCGCCGAATGCGGCCTGGCCTGCCTGGCCATGGTGGCCGCGGCCCACGGCCACCGCTCCGACCTGCCGACGCTGCGCCAGCGCTTCTCGCTGTCGCTGAAGGGCCTGAACCTGCTCGACCTGGTGCGCATGGCCGAGAGCATGAAGCTGCATGCGCGCGCGCTGCGCGCCGAGATCGAGGATCTGGCGCAGCTCGAGCACCCCTGCATCCTGCACTGGGACATGAACCACTTCGTGGTGCTGGTGGGCGTGAGCCGCGGCGTCGCGACCATTCACGACCCGGCGCATGGGTTGCGCCGGCTGAAGCTGGAGCAGGTGTCGCGCCATTTCACCGGCGTGGTGCTGGAGCTGACGCCGGCGGCCGACTTCGTGCCGCGTGTCGAGAAGCAGCATGTCTCGCCGCGCCAGATGCTCGGCCGCGTCAGCGGGCTGAAGCGCTCGCTGGCGCAGATCTTCGTGCTGGCGCTGGCGCTGGAAGCCTTCATGCTGCTCAGCCCCTTCCTGATGCAGTGGGTGGTGGACGACGTGTTGGTCAGCGCCGACCGCGACCTGCTGGCCACGCTGGGCATCGGCTTCGGCTTGCTGGTACTGATCCAGGCCGGCACCGCGGCGATACGCTCGTGGGCGGTGCTGGTGCTGTCGGCTACCCTCAACCTGCAGTGGCTGGCCAACGTCTTCGCGCACCTGATGCGCCTGCCGGTGGAATGGTTCGAGAAGCGCCATATCGGCGACATCTGGTCGCGCTTCTCGGCCGTGCAGCAGATCCAGAAGACGCTGACCACCAGCTTCATCGAGGCCGTGCTCGACGGCTTGCTGGTGGTGATGACGCTGGCCATGATGTTCATCTACAGCGGCACGCTGACGGCGGTGGTGCTGGCCGCGGTGGGTATTTATGCACTGTTGCGCTGGGCCTTCTTCAGGCCGCTGCGCGATGCCACCGAAGAAGAACTGGTGCACGCGTCGAAGCAGTCCAGCCACTTCCTCGAATCGCTGCGCGGCGTGCAGGCGATCAAGCTGTTCAACGCCCAGGCCGACCGGCAGTCGCGCTTCACCAGCTTGGTGGTGGACACGATGAACGCCGATTTGGCCACGCGCAAGCTGGAATTGTTGTTCACGGTGCTGCACCGGCTGCTGTTCGGGCTGGAGCGCGTGGCAGTGGTGTGGATCGGCGCGCTGCTGGTGCTGGACCAGAAGTTCTCGGTGGGCATGCTGTTCGCCTTCATGGCCTACAAGGAGCAGTTCGCCACCCGCGTCAGCGCGCTCATCGACAAGGTGGTCGAGCTGAAGATGCTGCGCCTGCAGGGCGAGCGGCTGGCCGACATCGTGCTCACCGCGCCCGAGCAGGAAGAAGCGGCCGGCCACGTGCGCAAGAGCGCGGAGATTCCGGCCATCGAACTGCGCGAGCTCAGCTTCAGCTACTCCGACGCCGAAGCCGACGTGCTGAACGGTGTGAACCTGCGCATCGAGCCGGGCGAATCGGTGGCCATCGTCGGCCCCTCGGGCTGCGGCAAGACCACCTTGCTGAAGCTGATCCTGGGCATCCATGCGCCGCAGAGCGGCGAGATGCTGATCGGCGGCGTGCCGTTGTCGCAGCTCGGGCTGCGCGCCTGGCGCGACATGGTCGGTGTGGTGATGCAGGACGAGCCGCTGTTCTCCGGCTCGATCTCCGACAACATCAGCTTCTTCGACCTGCAGCCCGACATGGAGTGGGTGATGCACTGCGCCCGCGTGGCCTCGGTGCACGAGGAGATCGAGGCCATGCCGATGGGCTACCACACGCTCATCGGCGACATGGGCTCCAGCCTGTCGGGCGGGCAGAAGCAGCGCATCCTGCTGGCGCGCGCGCTGTACAAGCGGCCGAAGATCCTGCTGCTGGACGAGGCCACCAGCGCGCTCGACGTCGACGGCGAACGGCTGGTCAACCAGGCGGTGCGCCAGCTGGCGCTGACGCGGGTGATCGTCGCGCACCGGCCCGAAACCATCGCCAGCGCCGGCCGCGTGGTGGCGCTGAACGGCGGGCGCGTGGCGCAGGATCTGCGCAGCGTCGGCCACGCTGCGAACACCGAGCGCGAAGCCTAAAATTCGCACCTTCGGCGCTGCGTTCGCAGCCCCGTCCCACCAAGGCGCAAACGTGTTCTACCCCCGCGAGTTCGACCTCATCGTCGTCGGTGGCGGCCATGCCGGCACCGAGGCGGCGCTGGCCGGAGCGCGCATGGGCTGCGCCACGCTGCTGCTGACGCACAACCTCGAAACCTTGGGGCAGATGAGCTGCAACCCGTCGATCGGCGGCATCGGCAAGGGCCATCTGGTCAAGGAAATCGACGCGTTGGGCGGCGCCATGGCCGCGGCCACCGACGAGGCTGGCATCCAGTTCCGCATCCTCAACGGCAGCAAGGGCCGGGCGGTGCGCGCCACGCGCGCGCAGGCCGACCGGGTGCTGTACCGCGCAGCCATCCGCCGCCGGCTGGAGAACGAGCCGAAGCTGTGGCTGTTCCAGCAGGCGGTGGACGACGTCATCGTCGAAGGTGACCGCGTGGCGGGCGTCATCACGCAAGTCGGCATTCGCTTCCGCGCGTGCGCGGTGGTGCTGACCGCCGGCACCTTTCTCGACGGCCGCGTGCACGTGGGCCTGCAGAACTACAGCGCCGGGCGCGCGGGCGACCCGTCGGCGGCCACCTTGTCGGCGCGGCTCAAGGAGTTGAAGCTGCCGCAAGGGCGGCTGAAGACCGGTACGCCGCCGCGTCTCGACGGGCGGACCATCGATTTCTCGAAGCTGGCCGAGCAGCACGGTGACACCGACCCGATGCCGGTGTTCAGCTTCATGGGTGAGGCTTCTCAACATCCGCGCCAGCTGCCTTGCTGGGTCACGCACACCAACGAGCATACGCACGAGATCATCCGTTCCGGCTTCGACCGCAGCCCGATGTTTACCGGCGTGATCGAGGGCACCGGCCCGCGTTACTGCCCGAGCATCGAGGACAAGGTGAGCCGCTTCGCCGGCAAGAACGCGCACCAGATCTTCCTCGAGCCCGAAGGATTGGACACGCACGAGATCTACCCGAACGGCATCTCCACCTCGCTGCCCTTCGACATCCAGATCGCCGCGGTGCGTTCGATGGCCGGGCTGGAGAACGCCGACATCCTGCGGCCCGGCTATGCCATCGAGTACGACTACTTCGACCCGAGCGAGCTCAAGCCCAGCTTCGAGACGCGCGCCATCCGCGGGCTGTTCTTCGCCGGGCAGATCAACGGCACCACCGGCTACGAGGAGGCGGCTGCGCAAGGCCTGTATGCCGGCGTCAACGCCGCCTTGCAGGTGCAGGGCCGCGAACCACTGCGGCTGCGCCGCGACCAGGCCTACCTGGGCGTGCTGGTCGACGACCTGGTCAGCAAGGGCGTGACCGAGCCCTACCGCATGTTCACCAGTCGCGCCGAGTATCGGTTGCAACTGCGCGAGGACAACGCCGACCTGCGGCTGACCGAACTGGGCCGCAGTCTGGGTTTGGTCGACGACGCGCGCTGGGTGGCCTTCGAGCGCAAGCGCGAGGCCATCGCGCGCGAAACCCAAAGGCTGAAGAGCAGCTGGGTGCATTCGGGCCGGCTGCCGGCGGCCGACGCCGAACGGTTGCTCGGCAAGACGCTGGAGCATGAATACAACTTGCTGGAACTGCTGCGGCGGCCGGGTGTGGGCTTCGACACCTTGTCCGAAGTGGCGCGCATCGCCATTCCGGGTCATCAGGTTTCACGTGAAACACTGTCCGCGGAGTGGGGCACCCGCTTGGCCGATGCGGTCATTGAGCAAGTCGAGACCGCCACCAAGTACGCCGGATATATCGACAAGCAGAGCGAGGACGTGGCGCGAGCGTTGCATTTCGAGGACCTGCCGCTGCCGGAGGATCTGGACTATAGCCAGGTGAGTGCGCTGTCCTTCGAGGTGCGGCAGAAGCTGGGTCGCCACCGGCCGCAGACCCTGGGAGAGGCGTCGCGCATCTCGGGCGTCACGCCGGCGGCGGTTTCGCTGCTGCTGGTGCACTTGAAGAAGAAGCGCCTGTCGACGCTGGGCGCGCCGCCCGGCCCGACCGAGCTGCCGGACGCGGCGTGACGCTCGTGCGCCGATGAGCCGCGTGCTGGGCGACACCCCCGATCCGCGGTCGTTGGCGCTGAGTGCTGGCCTGGAGGCGCTCGGCTTGCCGGCGATCGACGGTTTGCGCGCTCGGCTGCTCGTCTATCTGGACCTGCTGCACAAGTGGAACCAGGCCTACAACCTGAGCGCCGTGCGCGACCCGCAGCAGATGGTGCACCAGCACCTGCTGGACTGCCTGGCGGCGCTGCCACCGCTCGACCGCCATCTGCTGGGGCGGGAGGCGCGCATCCTGGACGTCGGCAGCGGTGCCGGTCTGCCCGGTGTGGTGTGGGCACTGATGCGGCCGCAGTGGAGCCTGTGCTGTGTCGATGCCGTGGCGAAGAAGGCGGCCTTCGTGCGCCAGGTGGCGGCTGAGCTGACGCTGCGAAACCTGCGCTCCGAACACGCCCGGGTCGAGCAGTTGCAGTTGCCGCCTTTCGACGTGGTGGTTTCGCGGGCCTTCACGTCGCTGGCCGACTTCACCCGCTTGACGCGCCGTCAGCTGGCGCCCGGGGGCTGCTGGCTGGCCATGAAAGGCAAGCTGCCCGAGGACGAGATCGCCGCGCTGGGCGCCGACGTGACGGTGTTTCACGTGGAACGTCTACAGGTACCGGGCCTGGATGCGCAGCGTTGCCTGGTCTGGATGCGGCCGAGCTGAGTCCGACGCCCGGTGCGGGCCAAAAACTGGGTTAACCTCGCTGCCTGACGCAAGGCCCTGCGCAATGCCGGCGACCGCGCTGCGTACACACGAAAACGCGATACACGATGTTTGGCATTGCCGACTACGGCGGCTTCTGCGCTGCAATCCTGCTGTTCCTGGTCCTGCCGGGCCCCGGCACCTTCGCCTTGCTCACCTCCACCGGCAAGGGCGGCTTTCGCGCCGGCGCGGCCGCGACGGTTGGGCTGATCCTCGGCGACCAAGTGCTGATGTGGCTGGCGGTGGCCGGTGTCGCCGCCTTGCTGGCCGCGCATCCGACCTGGTTCAAGGCGCTGCAGGTCCTGGGCGCAGCCTACCTGGGCTGGATCGGGCTGCGCCTGCTGTTGGCGCGCAGCGGGGGCGCCGCCTCGCCGGTGCGCATCCGGCCGGGGCACTACCTGCGCCAAGCGCTGCTGATCACCTTGCTCAACCCCAAGGCGATCATCTTCTACATGGCCTTCTTCCCGCTGTTCATCGACCCGGCGACGCACCGCGGTGCCACCACCTTCGTGGCAATGGCGCTGACCATTGCCGTGATCACCGCGCTGTACTGCCTGCTGCTCTGTGCCTTTGCGCAGGCGGTCTCGCGGCAGCTGCGCGTGCACCGCCGCGTGGCGGTGGCGCTGCAGCGCGTGGCCGGGCTGTTCCTCGTCGGCTTCGGCCTGCGCCTGGTGCGCGATTGACCATGGCTCGCGTGTTCTGTGTGGCCAACCAGAAGGGCGGCGTCGGCAAGACCACCACGTCGGTGAACCTGGCTGCCGGCCTGGCCTTGACCGGGCAGCGCGTGCTGCTGATCGACCTGGACCCGCAGGGCAATGCCACGATGGGCTCGGGTATCGACAAGCGCGCGCTGGTGCTGTCGGTGTACGACGTGCTGCTCGAATCGGCCGGCGTCGCCGAGGCGCGTGTGCGCTCCGACAAGGGCGGCTACGACCTGCTCGGCGCCAACCGCGAGCTGGCCGGTGCCGAGGTTGAGCTGGTGCAGCTGGAGCGCCGCGACCAGCGACTGCGCGCCGCGCTGCAGGCCGTGGCCGGCGACTACGACTTCGTGCTCATCGACTGCCCGCCGTCCTTGAGCCTGCTCACGCTCAACGGCCTGTGCAGCGCGCATGGCGTGATCGTGCCGATGCAGTGCGAGTACTTCGCGCTCGAAGGCCTGTCCGACCTGGTCAACACCATCAAGCAGGTGCATGCCAACCTCAACCGCGAGCTGCAGGTCATCGGCATCCTGCGCGTGATGTTCGATCCGCGCATCACACTGCAAAGCCAAGTCAGCGAACAGTTGAAGGCGCACTTCGGCGACAAGGTCTTCGACACGGTGATTCCGCGCAACGTGCGCCTGGCCGAAGCGCCGAGCTACGGTCAGCCGGGCGTGGTCTTCGATCCTTCCTCCAAGGGGGCGATGGCCTTCGTCGCCTTCGCCCAGGAACTGACGCAACGCGTCGCCAGGCTGTGAGTGAAGCGTCGGCCGAACTGCTGTCGCGCGTCGAGGATGCCGGGCTGAACGCCAGCGCGCCGCCGCAGCAGCGCTGGGTGGACGGCTGGATCGTGCGCTTCTCGCCAGGCAAGGCGCAGCGCTCGCGCTGCATCAATGCGGTGGCCGCCGGGCGAGGTGCATTGGCAGAAAAGTTGGCCTCCTGTCAGGCGCTGTACCGTGCCGCCGGCTTGCGCCTGCTGTTTCGCATCACGCCCTTTTCGCAGCCACCCGGCCTGGACGGCTGGCTGGCCCAGCGTGGCTACCAGCGCTTCGGCGACACCCATGTCATGGTGTGCAGCAGCCTGCCGCGCCAGGTCGAAGGCGCCGCACCGGAAGGTTCGGTCGTCGAAGTTCTAACACATGAAGCGTACGCTCACATCATCGGTGAGTTAAGAAATACACCACTGAATGGTCGACTGGCGCATGCCGAGCGGCTGCAGCACAGCCCCGTGCCGTATCACGGTCTCGTGCTGCGTGCCGCCGACGGTCGGGTGCTGGCTTGCGGCCAGGTCGCGATCGAGGGTGATCTGGTGGGCTTGTACGACGTGTTCACCGCGCCGCAGTCACGCGGCCAGGGCCTGTCGCGCTGGCTGTGCACGCAGTTGCTGGTGCAGGCGCGCGAGCAGGGCGCGCGCATCGGCTACCTGCAGGTGGATGCCGGCAACCATGCCGCGCGGGCCGTCTATCTGCGCCTGGGCTTCGTCGACGGTTACAACTACCACTACCGCGCGCTGCCCAGCGCCGGCGACTGACGCGCTACAGCCCCAGCCCCTCGTCGATGCCGAGGTGCACGTTCATGGCCTGCACCGCGGCACCGCTGGCGCCCTTGCCCAGGTTGTCCAGGCGCGCGATCAGCATGGCCTGACTGTCGTTGGCAAAGACGAAGATGTCGACACGGTTGCTGTCGTTGGCAGCCATCACGTCGAAATAGCCGCCGGCTTCCAGCACCGCCGGGTCGGACAGCGGCATCACGCGCACGAAGCGCTCGCCCTCGTAGCGTTGCACGAAGGCGCGGTGGATGTCCTTGCCGCTGCAGCCGGGCGCCAGCTGGCTGAAGTGCAGCGGCACTGTCACCGCCAGCCCCTTGTAGAAGTTACCGACCACCGGCAGGAACAGCGGTTGGGCCTGCAGGCCGCAGTGCTGCTGCATCTCGGGAATGTGCTTGTGCTTCAGCGCCAGCGCGTAGGGCCGCGGTGCGGCCAGGCGAGCATCGTCGCCGCGTTCGTACTGCTCGATCATCTTCTTGCCGCCACCGGAATAGCCGGTGATCGAAGTCGCCGAGATTGGCAGCGACGCCGGCACGATGCCCGCATCCACCAGCGGGCGCAGCAGCAGGATGAAGGCGCTGGCATGGCAGCCGGGGTTGGCGATGCGCTTGGCAGCGCGCAGGCGCTCGCGCTGCTCGGGCGCCAGCTCCGGCAGGCCGAACACCCAGCCCGGCGCGACGCGGTGCGCGGTGCTGGCATCGATCAGGCAGGTGTGCGGGTTGGTCACCATCGCCGCGGCTTCGCGCGCCGCATCGTCGGGCAGGCACAGGAAGGCGACATCGGCGGCGTTGAGCAGCCGCGCGCGCTCGGCCGGGTCCTTGCGGCGTTCCGGGGCGATGTTCAGCACTTCGACATCGCTGCGCTGCGCCAGGTATTCGTGAATGCGCAGCCCGGTCGTGCCTTCCTGGCCATCGACAAAAACCACGTGCTTCATGGGTGCCTCTCCCCGCTGCTGCCGCGCAGCATACGACATGCGCCGTGGCGATGCCCGACAATCGCCCCTATGGTCACGAAGAAACCCAAGGGCCTCGGCCTCGGCCTCGAAGCGCTGCTCGGCCCGAAGGTGAACGACTCACCGGCCGGCAGCACGCCCACCACGCTGCGCGTGGCGCTGCTGCGCAGCGGCCGCTACCAGCCGCGCACGCGCATGGACGAGGGCTCGTTGTACGAGCTGGCCGAAAGCATCAAGAGCCAGGGCGTGATGCAGCCGGTGCTGGTGCGCCCGCTGGCCGGCAGTGCCAACGACTACGAGATCATCGCCGGTGAACGCCGCGTGCGCGCGGCGAAGCTGGCCGGCCTGGACGAAGTGCCGGTGCTGGTGAAGGACGTGCCCGACGAGGCCGCCGCGGTGATGGCGCTGATCGAGAACATCCAGCGCGAAGACCTGAACCCGCTGGAAGAAGCGCAGGGCCTGCAGCGCCTGGTCAACGAATTCAAGCTGACGCACGAGCAGGCGGCCGCGGCGGTGGGGCGTTCGCGCAGCGCCGCCAGCAACCTGCTGCGCTTGCTCAACCTGGCCGCGCCGGTGCAGCAGATGCTGATGGCCGGCGACCTGGACATGGGCCACGCGCGCGCGCTGCTGTCGCTGGATAACGCCCAGCAGATCCTGTCGGCCAATCAGATCGTCGCGCGCAAGCTGTCGGTGCGCGATGCCGAGAAGCTGGTCGCTCGCGAGCAGAGCAGCAATGGCCGCCAGTCGCCGCTGCTGCGCGTCAAGAAGGACAAGCCGCGCGACCTGGTGCGGCTGGAAGAGCAGCTCGCCGACGCGCTGGCTGCCGCAGTCGAGATCCGCGTGATGCGCAAGACCCAGCGCGGCGAGCAGGGCGAGATCGCCATCGCTTTCGACTCGCTGGACGAATTGAACGGCCTGCTCGACAAGCTCGGTTTGACCGAGCGCTGAACAGCCGAGCTCAGCCGTTCTTGACTCTGCTGACCAGCGCGCGCGTGTAGTCGGTGGTGCTGGCGCTGCCGCCCAGGTCGCCGGTGCGCACCTGGTCCACGTTCAGCGTGTCGTCGATGGCCTTGCGCAGCCGTGCCGCCAGGTCGCCCCGCTGGCAGTGGTCGAGCATCATCGCCGCTGCCAGCAGCAGTGCCGTCGGGTTGGCCAGGCCTTTGCCGGCGATGTCCGGCGCCGAGCCGTGCACCGCCTCGAAGATGGCCGCGTCCTTGCCGATGTTGGCGCCCGGCGCCATGCCCAGACCGCCGATCAGGCCCGACACCAGGTCGGACAGGATGTCGCCGAACAGGTTGGTGGTGACCAGCACGTCGAACTGCCAGGGGTTGAGCACCAGCTTCATCGCGCAGGCATCGACGATGACCGTGTCCATCTCGATGCGGCCCTTGTACTTCTGCTCGTACATCTGCTCGCCGGTTTCCTTGAAGATGCCGGTCAGCGCCTTCATGATGTTGGCCTTGTGCACGATCGTCACCTTCTTGCGGCCGGTGGCGATGGCGTGTTCGAAGGCGTATTCAAGGATGTGGCGGCAGCCGGCGCGGGTGTTGATGCCGGTGGCCATGGCCACGGCGTGCGGGTCGTCGTCGATCTGCACATAGTGCTCGTGGCCGATGTACAGGCCTTCGAGGTTTTCGCGCACGACCACCAGGTCGATGTGGTCGAAGCGCCCGCCGGGCACCAGCGTGCGCGCCGGGCGCAGGTTGGCGTAGAGCTTGAACTCCTCGCGCAGGCGCACGTTCGATGAGCGGTAGCCGCCGCCCGAGGGCGTTTCCAGCGGCCCTTTCAGCGCCAGCCGGGTGCGGCGTATGCTGTCCAGCGTGTCATTGGGCAGTGGGTCACCCGCCGCCTCGATGCCGGCGAGGCCGGCCACCCGAGTATCCCAGTCGAAGCTTGCGCCCAGCGCGTCGAGCACGTCCAGCGTGGCGTCGACGATCTCCGGGCCGATGCCGTCGCCGGGAATCAGGGTGGCAGGGATGCGCTGGGTCATGGTGAGTCGAGTTGAAGCAAGAAGCGTGACAGAGCATAGCTGCGCCAACCGCGCGCAGCCTTACAGGCGCGCTGGCGCCCATGCACTCTCCTCGTCGCAGGCGCCGACGTTGCGAGAAGTACACGGAAATACGCAACTTGAACGCGGCTTGTCAGCGCGCAGGGCGCGCTCTGCGTTCAAATCACCATCGCGGTGAGGCCTGCACCGCGGGGATGCTGGAACGCGTCTTGCTGGTCTTTCGGGAACTGCACCGCTTTACGGCACTTTCTCGGACACTTGCCAGTCGAACTTTCGACGACGCTGAACGGACTGACACAGAACTGATTCACTCCCAAGAACCGGAAAGCTCTGATGGCGCCCGGGCCCGTACAGCCGGGACTCCATCAGATCTTCCCAGATGGCGAGGGCCTCGTTGCCGCTCGACATCTTTCCGACACAGGAGGTTATTTTGGACGTGATCAGCAGCTTCACCGCCCGCTTCGAGCGCAGCCGCGAAGAGGAACTGTCCCTGGAGGACTACCTCGCCGAGTGCAAGCGCAACCCACTGGCCTATGCCACCGCCGCCGAGCGCATGCTCAAGGCCATCGGTGAGCCGAAGACCATCGACACGCGCAACGACCCGAGGCTGTCGCGCATCTTCGCCAACAAGGTGATCAAGGTCTACCCGGCCTTCGCCGAGTTCTACGGCATGGAGGATTCCATCGAGCAGGTGGTGTCCTATTTCCGCCATGCGGCGCAGGGGCTGGAAGAGAGGAAGCAGATCCTCTACCTGCTGGGCCCGGTGGGCGGCGGCAAGAGCAGCATCGCCGAGCGCCTGAAGCAACTGATGCAGGACGTGCCCTTCTACGCGATCAAGGGCTCGCCGGTGAACGAGTCACCGCTGGGCCTGTTCGACGCCGCCGAAGACGGCCCGATCCTCGAATCCGAGTACGGCATTCCGCGCCGCTATCTCAACCGCATCCTCAGCCCCTGGGCGGTGAAACGGCTCGAGGAATACGGCGGCGACATCCGCAAATTCAAGGTGGTCAAGCGCCATCCGTCGATCCTGAAGCAGATCGGCATCGCCAAGACCGAGCCGGGCGACGAGAACAATCAGGACATCAGCTCGCTGGTCGGCAAGGTCGACATCCGCAAGCTCGAGACCTATGCGCAGGACGACCCCGACGCCTACAGCTACAGCGGCGGCTTGTGCCTGGCGAACCAGGGTCTGCTGGAATTCGTGGAGATGTTCAAGGCGCCGATCAAGGTGCTGCACCCGCTGCTGACGGCCACGCAGGAAGCCAACTTCAAGGGCACCGAAGGCTTCGGCGCGATCCCTTTCGACGGCATCGTTCTGGCGCACAGCAACGAGAGCGAGTGGAAGAGCTTCCGCAACAACAAGAACAACGAGGCCTTCCTCGACCGCATCTACATCGTCA
>CAYUPF010000032.1:0-27751 GCA_964446545.1 uncultured Rubrivivax sp. | reverse complement strand
CATGCGTCGAGTATCGCGCAGGCCCACCTGCGCCCCGGCGCGCGGCGGCACGCCAATGTGCCAACTTTCACCCGCGGCGCAGGCCTATTCCGGCGCCGCGCGCAAGGTGTCGATGACCGGGCGGCGCAGCACCTCGCGCAAACCCCACCAGCCGGCCGCCAGCGCCAGCAGCGCACCGGCCAGGGCACCGAGCAGCGGCACCCAGGGCGAGGCATTCCAGCTGAAGTCGAAGGCATAACGCGCCAGCGCCCAGCCGACGACCATCGCCGCCACCGAGGCCAGCAGCCCGGCCAGCGCGCCCACGCCCAGCAGCTCGGTGCGCTGCACGCGCGCCAGCAGTGCTGCGCTGGCGCCCATCGCGCGCATCAGGCCGAACTCGCGGGCGCGCGCCTCGCGCGTGGCGCTGACCGCGGCAAACAACACCACCAGCCCGGCCGCCAAGGTGAAGGCGAACAGGAACTCCACCGCACGCACCACCTGGTCGAGCACGCGCTGCACCTGGCCGATGGAGGCCGAGATGTCGACGTTGGTGATGTTGGGAAAGTCGCGGCTCAGCTGGTTGTCGAAGCCCGGCGTGGCCGGCGCGCGGAAGGCGCTGATGTAGCTGATCGGCAGGTCCGGCATCTCTGCCAGCGGGAACATGACGAAGAAGTTGACGCGCATCGACGACCAGTCGACCTTGCGCAGGCTGGTGATGCGGCCCTCGCGCATCTGCCCGGCGATGTCGAAGCGCAAGCGGTCGCCGAGCTTCAGGCCCAGCGTCTCGGCCAGGCCGTCCTCGACGCTGAGCGCATCCGGCTCGTCGGCCACCCAGCGCCCGGCGCTGATGCTGTTGTGCGGCGGGGCCACCGCCGCATGGCTGAGGTTGAACTCGCGCTCCACCAGGCGTTTGGCGCGGTCCTCGCTGAGCCGGTCGCCGTTGACCGGCTGGCCGTTCACGGCCACCAGCCGGCCGCGGATCATCGGGAACCAGTCGTAGCGCTGCACCCCGGCCGCGGCCAGCGCCGCCTTGAAGGGCTCGGCCTGCTCGGGCTGCAGGTTGATGACGAAGCGGTTCGGCGCGTCCGGCGGCGTGGCCTGGCGCCAGCTGTCGATCAGGTCGGTGCGCAACAGCACCAGCAGCACCAGCGCCAGCAGCCCCACCGCCAGCGCCGACACCTGCAGCACCGCGAAGGCCGGCCGCGCGGCGATCTGGCGCGTGGCCAGCACCAGCCAGCGCGGCGCGCGCGCTTCGGGCACGGCGCGCTTCAACAACTGCACCGCCAGCCACGACAACGCCGCGAACAACGCGATCGCCGCCGCGAAGCCACCGACGGCGATCAATCCCAGCTTCAGGTCCGACGACACCGCCAGCAGCAGCGCGATGAAGCCGGCGCTGCCGGCCGCCAGCACCAGCGCCGACGAGGCCTTGAGCGCACCGACGTCGCGGCGCATCACGCGCAGCGGCGGCACGCGCGCCAGCTGCAGCACCGGCGGCAGGCCGAAGCCGAGCAGCAAGGTCAAACCCACGCCCAGCCCGAACAGCGCCGGCCAGATGCCGGCCATCGGCAGCGAGGCACTCACCAGCCCGGCCAGCAGCCAGACGAAGACGTAGTGCACGACGAAGCCGATCAACACACCAGCCAGGCTGGCGAGCAGGCCGACGCCGGCGAACTGCAGCGTGTAGGCGCCGGCGATGCGCGCCTGCGACAGGCCCAGCACACGCTGCATCGCGCAGTCGTTGAGGTGGCGCTGCGCGAAGTCGCGCGCGGCGATGCCCACCGCCACCGCGGCCAGCAGCGCCGACAGCAGTGCCACCAGGTTGAGGAACTTCTCGGCCCGGTCCAGCGTCTGGCGCATCTCGGGCCGGCCGCTCTGCAGCGACTCGACGCGCACGCCGCGCAGCGGCACCGCCTTGATCCGCTCTTCGGCCCAGGCGACGTAGTCGCGCAGCGCCGCCTCGCGGCCCGGCGGCGCGGCCAGCGCCAGCCGGTAGTTGACGCGGCTGGCCGGCTGGATCAGCCCGGTCTCGTCCAGATCGGCCTGGTTGAGCATGACGCGCGGCGCAAAGCTCATGAAGCCGGCGCCGCGGTCGGGCTCGATGACGATGATCTGCGTGATCTGCAAGGCGAGGTCGCCGAGCAGCAGATCGTCACCCACCTTCAGTTGCAGGCCGTCGAGCAGCGCCTGGTCGACCCACACCGTGCCGTGTGCCGGCGCGCCGGCGACGCCGCGCTCGGCGGCCTGCGGCGTGGCTTTCAGGCGCAACTCGCCGCGCAGCGGATAGGCGTCGCTCACCGCCTTCACCGCCACCAGTCGCGAGGCGCCGCCGAGTTCGTCGGGCGCGCGGCCCATGCTCGGGAAGCCGGCGCTGCTGGCGGTGCGCAAGCCCAGCGCGGTGGCGCGCTGCAGCAGCTCGGGCGGCGTCGGCTTGTCGCTGCCGACCACCGCATCGCCACCCAGCAGCGCGCCGGCATCGCGCGCCAGGCCCTGGTTCAGCCGGTCGGCGAAGAAGCCCACCGCCGTCAGCGCAGCCACCGCCAGCATCACGGCCAGCGCCAGCAGGCGCAGCTCGCCGGCACGGAAGTCGCGCAAGGTCTGGCGCCAGGCCAGCGCGGCGATGGACGGAGGGGAACTGTCTTGCATGGCGCGCGACGGTAACCGATGCCGGCCGCAGCGTCCGGCGTGGGGTTGAACGCTGCATTCAGCGGCACTGAAGGCTTGGCGCTGGCGGGGGTGCTCCAATGCCGGCATGGACACGCTCAGCCCGATCTTCATCTCCCACGGTTCGCCGATGACGGCGCTGGAGCCGCGCGAGGCGGGCGCGTTCATGCAACGCCTCGGCCCGGCCATCGATGCCGCCTTCGGCCGGCCGAAGGCGGTGCTGGCGGTATCGGCGCATACGCTGGCGCGCACGCCGGTGCTGTTGGCCGCTGCGCAGCACGAAGCGGTCTACGACTTCGGCGGCTTCGACGACAAGCTCTACACGCTGCGCTACGACGCGCCCGGCGCGCCGGCGCTGGCCGCACAGGTCGAAGCGCTGCTGCGCGCCAACGGCATCGAGATACACCGCGCCGAGCAGGGCGGGCTCGACCACGGCATCTGGACGCCCCTGCGCTACATGTGGCCGGACGCCGATGTGCCGGTGCTGCCGCTGGCCTTCGTGCCCAGTTGGAGCCCGCGTCGGTTGTTCGACGTCGGCGCGGCGCTGGCACCGCTGGCCGCTGCGGGTGTGCTGATCATGGGCAGCGGCAGCATCACGCACAACCTGCGGCGTGTCTTCGCCGGCGGGCTGCGCGCCAGCCCCGATGGGCCCGAGATCGCCGAGAGCGCGGCCTTCCGCCGGTGGATGCTCGAGCGCAGCCAAGCCCGCGACTGGGAAGCGCTGTTCGACTACCGCCGCGCCGCGCCGCACGCGCTGGACATGCACCCGACCGACGAACATCTGCTGCCCTGGTACGTGGCAGCGGGCGCGGGCGGGCGCGAGCACGCGGCGCTACGTCTGCACGACAGCCTGACCTATGGCAGCCTGGGCATGGATGCCTACGCCTTCGGCCCCTCCGCAACGCAGCTGCAACAAGCGTTGGCCGGCGCTACGGCGTGAGTCAGCCCTCGACGGTGCCGGGGCGTGGCTGCGCTGCCGCATGCAGCGCGCGCATCGCCATCAGATCGGCTTCGGTGTCCAGATCGAGCAGCGCGCCCGGGTCATCGACATCGACGCCGAGCGCGGGATAGCGCGCGACGATGCGGCGCGCGCCTTCGTCGCCGCTGAGCATCATCAGTTCGGAGTACAGCTCGGCGGCGAAGCCCACCGGGTGGCCACGCCGGCCCTGGTACTGCGCATAGGCCACCGGGTGGTGCTCCAGCGCCGCCGCCACCGCCAGCAGCGTGGCCGGGCGCACCATCGGCATGTCGCCGGGCAGCAGCAGCCAGCCCGGCGCATCGGCGCGTGCGGCAATGCCGGCGGCGATGGAATGGCCCATGCCCAGCACGGCCAGCGCCTGCGGCACGACAACGACGTCGCGCGCGGCGACGACGTCCGCAGCACTGGCGGCCAAGGCCTGCGTCGTCACCACCACCACCGGCAGGTGGCTTTCGATGGCATTGCGCAGCGTGCGGCCGAGCACGCTCAGGTCACCGAGACTTTGTTCCAGCTTGTGCGCGGAACCCTTGAATCGACTGCCCTTCCCTGCGGCCAGCACTACGACGGTCGGACGGGACTGCATGCCCTGTACCTTTCGTGGTGAGACTGGTGATGACGCGCTCTGCGGCGCGCTTGTTGTTCGTAGCATGGACGCGCCATCGCCGCGCAGGTAGTGGGAGCTTCACTTAGGGCCTTTCACGTAAGGGATGCACCGGTCGCGCCGTGCTCGCAGACGGCATACTCGAACGATGGACAAGAACCTCGCCGACCTGCGCAAGAGCTACGAGCGCGATGCCCTCGACGAAGCGGCCTCGCTCGGTGACCCTTTGAAACAATTCGAGCACTGGCTGCAACAGGCGTTGGACGCCAAGCTGCCCGAGCCGAACGCGATGACGTTGGCCACGGTGGGTGCCGACGGCCGGCCGTCGACGCGCGTGGTGCTGCTCAAGGGCCTGGATGCACGCGGCATCGTCTGGTACACCAACTACGACAGCCGCAAGGGCCGCGAGCTGGCTGCGCACCCGCAGGCGGCGCTGCAGTTCCATTGGGTCGAGCTCGAACGCGTGGTGCGCATCGAAGGCCGCGTCGAGAAGGTCGAGCCCGAGCTGTCGGACGCGTACTACGCCAGCCGGCCGCTCGATTCGCGCATCGGCGCCTGGGCCTCGCCGCAGAGCCAGGTGATCGAGTCGCGCGCGCTGCTGGTGGCGCAGGCCGCCAAGTTCGGCCTGAAGTACGCGATGAATCCGCCGCGCCCGCCGCACTGGGGCGGCTACCGGCTGCAGCCCGACAGCTGGGAGTTCTGGCAGGGGCGCAAGAGCCGGCTGCACGACCGGCTGCGCTACCGGCTGCAGGCCGGCGCCTGGCTGCGCGAGCGCCTCGCGCCCTGAGGCTCAGCGCTTCAGCCGGGCCTTGAAGGTCTTGCGGAACTTCTCCACCTTGGGGCCCACCACTGCGGCGCAGTAGCCCTGGCCCGGGTGCTTGGCGAAGTAGCGCTGGTGGTAGTCCTCGGCGCGCGAGTAGTTGTCGACCATGCGCAACTCGGTGACGACGCGTCCGCCATGCGCGGCATTGGCCTCTTCCAGCACCTCGCGCGCCAGCGCGCGCTGCGCCTCGTCGTGCAGGTAGATGCCCGAGCGGTACTGCGTGCCGATGTCGGCGCCCTGGCGGTTCAGCGTGGTCGGGTCGTGCACCGCGAAGAAGATCTCCAGCAGCTCGCGCAGGCCGATGCGCTGGTCGTCGAACTCGACGCGCACCACCTCGTTGTGGCCGGTGTCGCCGCCGCACACCTGCTGGTAGCTGGGGTTGCGGGTGTGGCCGTTGCTGTAGCCGGACTCGACCGACAGCACGCCTTCCACCTGCTCGAAAACCGCCTCGGTGCACCAGAAGCAGCCGCCGCCGAGGGTGATCGATTCCATGGCCATGCGATCCTTTCGTAATCAGCTCACCGACAGGCTCAGCTGCGCCTGCGGTACCCAGGACGCATTGTCCGCCGCCTCGCCACGCAGCTTGGGCTCGCCGATGAATAGCCTTTCACTGCCCAACCCCTTGGCCATCAGGGCCTCGCGCACCACGCGCCCGCGCTGCTGCGCCAACAGCCGGCCGGCCGCGGCATCCACCGGCATCGCGGCGACGAGCATCGCCTCCATCTCGGCCACGGGGATGTCCTTGGCCATGCCGATGAAGTTGCGCGGCTTGTCGGGCAGCCGCGTGTCCTCGTAGACCTGCCGGACCAGGCGCGCGCGCTGTTCGGCCGTCAGCGGCGGCAGCGGCGCGGGATCGCCGCTGCTGCCGAGCGCCGCACGGCCGCGCTCGCGGCGCTGCTCGTCGAGCAGCCGTGCTTCGAAGGCGGCGCGGCGCATGGCATCGGCCTCGCTCACCGGGTCGGCCATCGCCACGATGCCCAGCTTCAGCTGCGGGCGCTCGTCCAGCGCCTTGGCCACCTTGGCGATGACCTCCTGGCTGCTCTCGGCGATGAGCGCCGTGCCGGGACGGAAGTCGACGTGGCTCAGGTCCTTGCCGCCACCGCCGATGGCGGCGAAGGGCGAGCTCGCGACCTTGGTGAACAGGTTGACGATCACCTTCCAGATCAAGGCGCCGAGGCTGAACTGCGGGTCGCTGACCGACCCGGTCAGCGGCAGATCCAGGTTGATCACGCCATGGCGGTCCTGCAGCAGCGCGACGATGAGGGGCACCGGCAGCTGGGTGGCCTCCGGGCTGTCGCTCTTGGGGCCGAAGGTGAGCTGGTTGACGATGATCTGGTTGCTGGCTTCGAGCTTGCCGTCGGCCTCGATCCTGTAGGCCACGTCCACGCTGAGCTTGCCGCGCTCGATCGGGTAGCCCGCGTACTTGGACGAATAGGGCGTCAGCCCCGGCAGTTCGATGTCATGCGCCTTGGCCTTGATGTCCAGCGCCGGCGGGATCACCGTCGGGTTGAGCGAGCCGCCGATCTCCAGCAGTCCGCTGCCGGCGACGCGGCCGCTGAACTGCAGCGTCGCCATGTCGCGCGAGCGGCTGTCCAGGCGTCCGACCGTGCCGTTCAGCTCGGTCAATTGGGCGCTGTAGTTGGGGCGGATGAAGAGATCGCGGAAATCCACGCGGCCGTTGTCGAAGCGGGTCGAGTTCACCACCAGGTCGATCGGCAGCCGGCTCAGCATCGCCCCAGGCGCACTGACCTCCACTGCGCTGGCGGCCGGTGCCGGTGCCTGGGTGGCCGGCGCGGCGGCCTGCAGGTTGAAGCGCCCGTCCTCGGTGATTTCCAGGCGCGAGTAGTAGTCGGCGAGGCGCAGCTCGCCGATCTCGAGCAACGGCCTGCTGCCGGGCCGCAGGCTCAGGCCGAGGGTCGTGGCGGACACCGCGTTCCAGGTCAGCAGCTCGCGGCCCGCTGCATCGGCCGGCGCGGCAGCGATGGCCGGTGTGCGCGCGAGCACGCGCAGGTCGGCCAGCAGCGCATCGCCGCGCACCTGGCCGGACAGGCCCGAAGGCAGTTGCTGCAGCTCGACCCTGCCCTGGAATCCGGCCTCCAGCCGTTGCAGCAGCACCGGCAGGCTCGCGCCGAAATAGGGCTCGAACACATGCACCGGAAAGCGTTCCACACGCAGCTGCCCATTGAGTCCCAGCGGCTGCGGCGAGATGCGCCCGCGCCAGTCCAGCCGCGATGGTGCCGCCGCAGCGGCGCCATCGGCCTTGCGCGCCAGAGTCAACCTGGCCGACAGCTGCGTGTTCACCGGCGCGGTGGCCGGCCAGGCGAGCCCCTGCGCCAGCAGCCGCAGCCCATCGACCTCGAGCGCGCCGGCCGGCAAGGCAGCATCGGCCAGGCGCGCACGTCCGCCGTCGAGCTTGAACTCGCGCAGCGCCAGCTGCCATGGCGGCCCGGTATCGACGGCCGGCGTCGAGGTCTCGGTGACCACCCAGCGGCTGGCGTTGATCGCACCCTGCGCATCGCGCGACAGATCGATGAACGGCCGCTGCAGGCCGATGGCTCCGATGGCGATGCGCCGCTGCAGCAGATCGGCCTGCAGCTCGGCCAGATCCAGCTGCGCCAGCTGCAGCACGGGTGCGCGAGCGCGCGGCTCGGTGAGGCGCAGGTCGTCGATGCGCAAGCTGGACAGGCCGACGTTCAGGCGCGGCGCCTCGCCCTGCGCCCAGTCCAGCGTCGCGGCGCCCTGCACACGCGCACTGGCCTGCAGGTGCAGATACTGGCGCAGGTAGGGTTCGGCAAGCGCCAGGTCGATGTCGGCCAGTTGCAGCCCGAGCCTCGCCCGCCGGTCGGTGAAACTGCCTTCGGCATGCAACTGCCCATGGGCCTTGCCCTGGGCCTTGAGCTGCGCGTCGAGGGACAGGACGGCGTCCGCCTCGACGGGCCAGCGCAACTGCTTCAGCTGCAACTCGATGCCGTCGAGCTGCATCTCGGCCGCCGGCTGCAGCGCGGCATCCGACCAGTGGATCTGCGCGCCCCTGACGTCCAGCACAGCCAGTTGCAGCTGCCAGGCGGGCACGGCCTTCGGCGCAGCCGCCGTGTCCGCAGGCACGGCGGCTGCGGCCAGGCGCTCGAGCTCGAGGCGGCCCGAGGCATCGCGCCGGACATGCAGCACCAGGCCGTCCAGCTGCACCGCGTCGAGCGTCACGCGGCGCTGCAAGAGTCGCAGGTCGGCCAGCTGCACACGCAGGCTCTGCCAGGCCAGCAGCGGCGCGTCGCCCGGTGGCTTGAGCTGCATGTCGTGCAGTTCGAACTGGCCCCTCAGCTGCACCCGCGGCTCGCTGTCCTGCGGCTGCTCGAACTGCAGCTGGATCTCGGCCGACAAGCGGCCCCCGTCCGGCCGTGCCGGCAGCGTCGCCGGCAGATAAGCCCACATCGGCGCCAGGTCGAGCGCATCGATGCGGATGTCGAACTCGGAGGCGCGGCCTTGCGCAAAGGGCGTCGAGCGGCCGTGGTTGTCGAAGGCACTGCCGTTGAGCTCGAAGGCCAGGCGCGGTTCCACCTTCACCTGCAGGTCGTCGGGCAGGTTGGACAGGAAGGGCAGGTCCAGCGTGATCTTGCGCAGCTCATGCGTGCGATCCACCGGGCGGTCGTCGAAGCGGACTTCGCCGCCGGCGATGCGCAGGTTGAACAGCGCGAAGCGCGCCGGCTCGGACGGCTCTGATTCAGGCCGGGGCGCAAAGCGCTGCAGCAGGTCGTCGATGTCGTAGCGGCCTTCGGCCAGCCGCGCCAAGCGCAGCCGCGGCGCGTCGATCTCCAGCGCGGCAATCACCGGTGCCAGGCGCAGCAGCGAACGGGCATCCAGGTCGACGAACAGGCGCTCGACCTGCAGTTGCGGCGCGTCGCCGGCCGCGGAAGCCATCGAAAGCTCGCGCAGCGTCAGCGTCAGCGTGAGCGGCGAGAACTGCACCTGGCCGACGCGCAGCTCGCGTCCGAGCATTTGCGAGCCGCGGCTCTCGAGCTGCCACTTCAGCAGCGGCGGCACCGCCAGCCAAGCGATGACCCACAGCAGCAGCAGGCCGAGAACGGCCCACATCGACAGTCGCAGTGCGCGCGACTTCAGCACATCCACCCTTTTCCGGCATGCCCGCCGGGCCCTTCCCGATCGTAGCAGCCGGGTCAGCCTCGAGTGTCGAGCAGCATCGCTCGGCGGCGCACCGCCGGCGTGACGGGCATCGTGCGCGCAGCCATCACGCCGTCGAACAGACGGTCGCACGTGGCATCACGCGCGGCTGAAGGGCCCACAACGCGAAACCCCCTCGAACCTTGCGGCCGAGGGGGCGGGCGGGTTCAACCGCCTTCGGGGCTCCGGAGAGATGAGGTCCGGGGCTCCTGACGCGCAGAGACTGCGCCATCAAATGCGCCTGCAAGCAGGCAGACGTAGCCTAAACCCATTCCGCGGCCTGGGCAAGCGCCACCTGCATGCCACGCGGGCCTTTAGCGCGGCTGCAGCAGCTTGTGCACCAGGCCGGCCACGCGTGCCGAGACCTCGGGTTCCATGGTGATCGGCCGGCCCCATTCGCGCGCCGACTCGCCTGGCCATTTGTTCGTGGCGTCGAGCCCGATCTTGCCGCCCAGACCGCTGACCGGCGAGGCGAAGTCCAGGTAGTCGATGGGCGTGTGCTCGACCAGCGTGGTGTCGCGCACCGGGTCCATGCGCGTGGTCACGGCCCAGATCACTTCCTTCCAGTCGCGCACGTTCACGTCCTCGTCGGTGACGATGATGAACTTGGTGTACATGAACTGGCGCAGGAAACTCCACAGCCCGAACATCACGCGCTTGGCTTGGCCCGGATAGGCCTTCCTGATGGAGATCACCGCCAGCCGGTAGCTGCAGCCCTCGGGCGGCAGATAGAAGTCGACGATCTCAGGAAACTGCTTCTGCAGGATCGGCACGAACACCTCGTTCAGCGCCACGCCCAGCACCGCCGGCTCGTCCGGCGGCTTGCCGGTGTAGGTCGAGTGGTAGATCGGGTCGCGGCGCTGCGTCAGCCGCGACAGCTCGAACACCGGGAACCAGTCCTGCTCGTTGTAGTAGCCGGTGTGGTCGCCGAAGGGGCCTTCCAATGCGTGCAGGTAGCCGCCCTGCTCGCGCAGCTCGACGCCGGATTCGCTGCGCCCGGCGAACCCGGCCGGCGCGGCGGGAATGTGGCCTTCGAGCACGATCTCGGCGCTGGCCGGCACCTGCAGCGGCAGTTCGCCTTCGCCGACCGCACAGTTGACCAGCTCGGTGCGCCCGCCGCGCAGCAGCCCGGCAAACTGGTATTCGGACAGGCTGTCGGGCACCGGCGTCACCGCGCCCAGGATGGTCGCCGGGTCGGCGCCCAGTGCCACCGCGATCGGAAAGGGCCGGCCCGGGTGGGCGTTGCGGAAGTCGCGGAAGTCGAGCGCGCCGCCGCGGTGCGCCAGCCAGCGCATGATGACGCGGCGCGGGCCGATCAGCTGCTGGCGGTAGATGCCCAGATTCTGGCGCAGCCGGGGTGCAGCCACCGACTGCGGGCCGCGCGTCACCACCAGGCCCCAGGTGATCAGCGGGCCGGCGTCCCCGGGCCAGCAGGTCTGCAGCGGCAGGCGGCCGAGGTCGATGTCCTCGTTCTCGAAGACCACGTCCTGGCAGGGCGCGCGACGCTGCAGGGCCGGCTTCATGTCCCACAGCGCCCTGGCCATCTGCAGCAGCTTGCCGGCGTCCTTCAGGCCGCGCGGCGGCTCCGGTTCCTTGAGGCTGGCAAGCATGCGGCCGATGTCGCGCAGCTCACCGACCGACGCGCTGCCCATGCCCAGGGCCACTCGTTCAGGGGTGCCGAACAGGTTGGTCAGGCAGGGAATGTTGTAACCGGCGGGCTTCTCGAACAGCAACGCCGGGCCGGCCGATTGCAGCACGGCATCGCTGATTGCCGTCATTTCAAGGCGCGGCGACACTGTTTCGGCCACCCGGACGAGCTTTCCGAGCTTCTCCAGCTGCCCGATGAAGTCCCGCAGATCCTTGTAAATCATAATTTATTGGTATTAGACATTAATCTCTTATGCTTGACTCGATATACTTCGATCTTTAGGATCCGCCAAATATTGACGCCGTCCGGGTTAACCCTTTGCCACTGGCAGATCCCCGAGGCGTCGATGGCGGGCAGCCCCCATGCCGCAATGGCATCGCCCAGTGGCTGCAGCCCCACGGATTCATTATCACTGTCGCCCCGCGTGGCCATGCGGCCGGGCACAAGGTGACCGGTGGCTTGTGCCCGGCGCCAGAACAGAGGACTGCCATGAAGAGCTTGCAGATACTTCGAGCCGCCCGAGATTCGACGCTGCGCTCCGTCGACGTGTTCCTACGCGACCTGGGCAATGGCCTGCTCGAGGTCGGCCACAACAGCCTGGCCCTGCTGGGCCTGGCGGTGGTGGTGGCGCTGGTGTTCGTCGCCGGCCGCCCCGACCTGCGCCAGCAGACCGAGACCTGGGCGTTGGGCTGGCTGCAGGAGCGCCAGGACAGCCGCACCGAGGCTTCGGACGACCTGACCGTGGCCGCGGCCGAGCCCAAGGCCGTCGCCCGCGCCACCGCCGTGCACCCCAGCGAGCTGACCAAGCAGCAGGCCGCGCTGGCGAAGTGGATCTCACGCCGCTACAACGTGGCACTCGAACCGGTCGGCCGGCTGGTGCAGGAAGCCTGGACCATCGGCCAGAGCGTCGGGTTGGACCCGACGCTGATCCTGGCCATCGCCGCCATCGAGTCGCGCTTCAACCCCTTCGCGCAAAGCGCAGTGGGCGCGCAGGGTCTGATGCAGGTGATGACGCGGGTGCACACGGACAAGTACGAACCCTTCGGCGGCGCCCATGCGGCCTTCGACCCGATCAGCAACCTGAAGGTGGGCGTGCAGGTGCTGCGCGAGTGCATCGCGCGCGCCGGCGGCCTGGAAGCCGGACTGCGCTGGTACGTGGGCGCCGCCAACCTGGCCGACGACGGCGGCTACCTGAGCAAGGTGCTCAGCGAACAAGGGCACATGAAGCGCGTGGCCAGCGGCAACCCGGTGCCGGCGAATGCACCGATCCAGCGCACGCCCCGGCCCGTGCTCCCTGCCCAGGAGGCGGCCGCGCCGCAACCGGACGGCGCACCCGCCACCGAGCAGGTGGCCCTGGCCGGCTGACAGCGCCGCGCGCGCCCGAGCCGCTACACTGGCAGTCTGCGCAACTGGCGATGAGGCGGTCCCCACGGCCGCCGAGGTGGAGCAACCACCGTGGAGCGCGGTGAGCGGCCGGGTGCCGCCTCAGTCAGCCGTTCGCCTGGGCAGCCCTCCACCGCTGCGCTTGCATGGCAGGCCGACGGCGTTGCGACGGCACAGCTTCATACCCGAAGAGGACTGCCATGTTTGACCGCTCCCAATCCACCGTGGCCCAGGTCGACCCCGAGATCTGGGCCGCGATCGAAGCCGAGAACCGCCGCCAGGAAGAGCACATCGAGCTGATCGCGTCGGAGAACTACACCTCGCCGGCAGTGATGGCCGCGCAGGGCTCGCAGCTGACCAACAAGTACGCCGAGGGCTATCCCGGCAAGCGCTACTACGGCGGCTGCGAATATGTCGACGTGGTCGAGCAGCTGGCGATCGACCGGTTGAAGCAGCTGTTCGGCGCCGAACACGCCAACGTGCAGCCCAACTCCGGCTCGCAGGCCAACCAGGCGGCGTTCTTCGGGCTGCTGCAGCCCGGCGACACGATCATGGGCATGAGCCTGGCCGAAGGCGGCCACCTGACGCACGGCATGGCGCTGAACATGAGCGGCAAATGGTTCAAGGTGATCAGCTACGGGCTGGACGCCAACGAGGCCATCGACTACGACGCGATGGAGCGGCTGGCGCACGAGCACCGCCCCAAGTTGATCATCGCCGGCGCCAGCGCCTACAGCCTGCGCATCGACTTCGAGCGCTTCGCCCGGGCGGCCAAGGCGGTCGGCGCTTACTTCATGGTCGACATGGCGCACTACGCCGGACTGATCGCCGCCGGCGTCTACCCCAACCCGGTGCCGCACGCCGACGTGGTGACCAGCACCACGCACAAGAGCCTGCGCGGCCCGCGCGGCGGCATCATCCTGATGAAGGATGCGGTGGCCAAGGCGATCAACAGCGCCATCTTCCCCGGCATCCAGGGCGGGCCGCTGATGCACGTGATCGCCGCCAAGGCGGTGGCCTTCAAGGAGGCGCTGTCGAGCGAGTTCAAGGCCTACCAGGCGCAGGTGGTGAAAAACGCCGACGTGCTGGCACGCACGCTGATCGAGCGCGGGCTGCGCATCGTCTCCGGCGGCACGCAGAGCCACCTGATGCTGGTCGACCTGCGGCCCAAGGGCCTGACCGGCAAGGCCGCCGAGGACCTGCTGGGCCGTGCCCACATGACCTGCAACAAGAACGGCATCCCCAACGACCCGCAAAAACCCATGGTCACCAGCGGCATCCGCCTGGGCACGCCGGCGATGACCACGCGCGGCTTCAAGGAAGAACAGGCGCGGCAGACCGCGCAGCTGATCGCCGACGTGCTGGACCGGCCGGACGACGAGGCCCGCATCGCCGAGGTGCGCGCCAAGGTGGCGGCGCTGACACGCGAGTTTCCGGTCTACCGCTGAAGACCCGACCGCCATGCGCTGCCCGTATTGCAGCCACGACGACACGCAGGTCGTCGAGACCCGCGAGTCGGACGAAGGCGGCGCGGTGCGCCGGCGGCGCCGCTGCCAGCATTGCGAGAAGCGCTTCACCACCTACGAGCGCGCCGAGATCGCGATGCCGGCCGTCGTCAAGAAGGACGGCTCTCGCGTCGACTTCGACGCCGCCAAGCTGCGCGCGTCGATGCTGCTGGCGCTGCGCAAGCGGCCGGTGAGCATCGAGCAGGTGGACGCGGCACTGGAGCGCATCCACGACAAGCTGCTCGCCGGCAGCGCCAAGGAAGTGTCCAGCGCACGCCTGGGCGAGCTGCTGATGCGCGAGTTGAAGCGCATCGACAAGGTGGCCTACGTGCGCTTTGCCTCGGTGTACCGCAGCTTCGAGGACGTGGACGAGTTCCGCCAGCTGATCCGCGACATTTGAGGCAGAAGGGGCGATTCACCTAGGTAAACAGCCCCTGCGAAGCCTTCATCGGACTTCACTTGATGATGCGTGTCTTCCTTCTTTGGCCTGTGCAACTTTCACCAGCAACATGCCCCGTTGCCTCAACCACTGTCACATGGCTGTACACAAGGGGCGGACCGAAGGCTACTGTGTACAGCGGCGCTGTCAAGCGTATTGACGCAATGAGATGAAAGGACAGCGCTGATGCTGTCAGGCGGCGTTGTTCAAGGCGCGGGCGCTGTCGTCGGACTGGGCCGGGCCAATGGGCGGGCACACGCATTGAGACATTGACGGGAGAGCTTTCCGGCCGCGTGCGGCAGCGGCGCGCCAGCCAGGGCAGCAAGAATAAAATTTTGTGTTGGCCAACTTTTCACCTAGATCACCCAGACGCGGTCACTGCGCCGCAGACCCAGCGAGCTGTCCAGTGCTGCCTACCTCAGTAGGTACCCCGTTACTTCGATGTCGGACGCAATCGCTGAGGCAACACCGTTGATCGCCTTTTCCATTGCTGAGGATATCGGATAGCCGGTGTAGGTGGAACTCGAAACAGATCGCTTATAGCCCGACCCCGTGGTGACGACGGCAGTGATTGTGCAATCAGGAACGTAGTGGCCCGTGCAAAGTATTGCCTGGATGGACACACCTACGACCTTCTTCTCCCCTTCTGTGGAGCGTCCCGGGCCAAGACGCCCCTGCAGTGCACGTGCTAGCTCGTCTGTCCAGCCTTGATAGTGCGTCGTGTAGGTCGAAATTCCGTCAGAGAAATACACCCGCGGTTCAGTGTCAATTTGCTCGTTCCTAATCTCAAACGCGCTCGCTTGTGTGTTCAGCGGCCGGGCGGCAGGAGGTGCCACGTAAGTCGTGCTGCACGCGGCGAGAAGCGCCGCAGCAAGTAGGGGCAGAGCGTCTCTCATAGTCATTTTCGCCACTTCGTTGAACGACGCAGATCGGTAAGGCTAACTGCGGCAGGGCTGGAAGCCTGAAGCCATAGCCCACGAGGTGGGCGTCACGAGAAGCGCTGTTGAGAAGAGGCGGAGGATACTCAGGGCGGAAGAATTCAGGTCTTTAACTTCTCACACTTGATCTTCATAACCCACAACCCAGCCTCTCTGCCCGTCCCGTAGGTGCCTGTTCGGACAAACGACTCGTCCACCACCTGGATCGTCTTGCACTCGTGAACCAGCAGCAATTGAGCGGTCTCTAGGCGATCGGACTTGTTGTCCCCTTCCCATCCAATCTCGTGGTAGTTCTTCACGTAGAGCTTGTAGTTGAAGGCGGGGTCTTCTGATGTCTCCAATCTGATGGTCCCGTTGTGCTCCAGTGTTTTGACTTGAGCCTGAGTTCCAGCACAACCCCCAAGGACGAGGACAAGGGCCAAGGCGAAGATCGTCTTCATGCTGCCTCCTTTTCAGGGATAGCAGCGTACATCCTTTCAGCCAGATCAGAACCTCTCAAGCTGAGGTAGCGTTCAAATTGCTGCACGGACTTATGACCTGTGATGCGCCTTACCTCCTCGGGCCGGTACACCCAATGGCCGTCAGGTGCCTTGAGCATCATCCAGCGGCACCCAGTTTGTTCTCGGCGTAGTCGGTGAGTTGGCTCATGGCAGTCCATAGGCAGTGTTGTTGACTTGAAGGACGACCGTGGCGCTGTCCACAATGATCCCGCTGCTGATCTCCCGAATCTCGAAGAACAGGTACATGTAGGGCGTCATCTCAAACATGTCGGCGAGGTAGGTCCAGGTCCTGGTTGTTCCAAGGTTCAGCCATGATCCAAGCGTGCCTGTGAGGCCCGAAGATGTCCCGAATGTTCGAGTGGCACGAATCTCGAAGAGGGCCGCTTGCGCCACCTCGACCACTCCGGCAGAAACCCACTGTCCGGAGTGACTCAGATTGAGAGTTCCTTGGGCGGAGACCAGAGTAGACCGGAGGGTTCCGTCGTTGTTGAACGTGATCCCAGCGGAAATACCGTCGCCGTTCGAGGTGTTGCCCGCAGACACCCCCCCGTCGGACAGGCTGACGAGTACGAGTGTCGCTCCGTCGCCCGTAGAACCGCCGCCCGCGGTGTCGCCTGCCTCGTCGGACGACAACACGGGGTCCTGCACTTCCCCTGGGCTGGGCAGAAGTGCGTTGTCGATCAGGTGAACACGGTCATCCTCAGCCACGGTGCTGATCTCGACCATCGGAGCACCGTCGCCAGAGCGACCGCGTTTGCTGATGCCCAGAACACGCACCATGATCCGGTGTTGGCCCGACGCTCCAAAGATGTATTTGGGTCGCTCACGGTTGGCGTCGTCGAGGACCATGGTCATGTCCGTGCTGCCGTTGGACATCTTCGGATTGCTCGCCAACACCACGTCGTACTCAGTCGGCCCAGGCGTCGCCGAGATAGGGTCGCTGATGCTGCCGTCGTCGCGGCGAATGCTGATGAAGTGCTGAGCACCGGGAGTGAACGCCACGGGCTCGGTCAAGCCCATCACCTTGGTGGTGGGGTTCCAGAACGCTACGTCGCCGGCCTGCCCCCATCCCGGCAGCGCCGGAGCGAACAGCACAGGCGAGCCGTAGGCCGGCAGCAGGCCCTGCATCTCCGTTGTGAACTTCGGGAACTTCCTGCGGTAGACGTTTTGCGCAGCTTGGTACTTGCCCTCCCGCTCCGCGTGCTTCGGGCCTGTGATCCCTATCAAGCGGACACGCGTTGCCCTCACCGGAGCTGCCACACCTGGGGCCGGGCACAGAATCTCGCGCCAGTCCCACGCGCGATTGTTGAAGTACTCGACGATAACGCCGTCTGCTGTCACCTCGGTGGCCAGGGCGTAGCCGATCGACATCGTGCCCGGTTGAATGTCCCGGCTGGTGAAGGCAGTTACCGGGAGGGTCTGCTGTTGATCGCGCGTGACCGTGCACACACCGCCGCGCTGAAACGGCGCAGACCTCATTGACGCGCAGATGATTCGATCAGCATCGATACTGGTGATCTTGCTGTCGAACACATGATCGAAGCGGTCCTGCCTCGCGTCCGCAATGGCGGCAAGCGTTTCGTGTGTCACGAGGTCGATGCGGTTGTCGGGGAGATCGTCGCCGTAGACGGCGTTCGTCAGTTTGTCCAGACGTGCCCACATGGGATTGCGGGTCTCGACTTCAGGACCCCATCCGCCGCCCTGGGACCAGGTGCGAAGTAGGCGCCTCCAGATGACTCCGATCTTGCGCTGGCTCAGCCCGCTGAGCTGCTCGCTCGCCCGGACCTTCACCTCCATGTGAGTGCACGTTGACGACAACGGCGCAGGCTCATCAAGGTAGGCGCGCAGGCCCGCCCAGGTCATGTCGTGAAGGGCACGAATGTTCGTGTTGCGGTTGTCGGTTCGCACGAGGCGAACCTCGACGCGATACGGGTAAGTCAAGCTGTACTTGCGGCTGATGCGGACGGGCTCACTGGTACTCTTGGTCACCGTCTCCGTAGCCAGAACACGCCAATTGCTGGTGTGCACCCCGAAGTCGTCGATGTCGCGCACTTCCACGCGGAAGGAAGCGCTGATGTTCCCCAGGCTGCCCCCAGAGTCGGCCAGGGCCAGGCCCCTCGGAAACACGATGTCGATGCCGATCGACGCCGCCTTGAGTTGCGGGCCGCAAGCGGCGAAGCCGCCGATGTACAGCCCGGTCTTCATGTCCTGCCCCGACACCTCGGGAGCAGTGCTGACGTTCGCTAGAACAGTCGAGGGCGCTGTTCCGGGGGGCAGGATTCGATACTGGACATCCTGGAAGTGCGTGATCTCCGTGTCGTCGATCTGCACGCGCTCGATGGTGTAGTTGCCCTGCCCAATGCAGTAGAGCGCGTAGAAATACTGATCGTTGTTCTCGTCGAATTCGGTGTAAGGCTGAGCGCCATAGTCCGGGTAGTCCAACATGCGCCCGTAGCCGACCTTGATGGGCTGATTCAGGCGAGCCTGGTTGGCGGACAGGGCGACGTTGTAGACGGAGCCTGGGCTTTGACCCGACGACCCTCCGGCTTGCTGGACGGGGATGAGGGCGTTGATGAGGGCCTGGGCGGCGATCATCCCTCCTATGCCGATACCGGCAGCGGCGGCTGTGCCCTGGAGAGGGCCAAGAATGCCGGCGCCCGCCCCCATCGTGAAGTAGCTGATCGCCACCATCGCGACGAGGGAGAGGATCGTGCGCGACCCCTGCCCGCCGCCCTGGGGTAGCTCATACCATTCAATGACATCGCCAGGGAGCACCGGGCGCCACCAATCAGCACGCAGAAGCCACTGTCCATTGACGCGCAGCATCAGGGGCGACTGCGTGGCCGGGGCCAGGTCCCTCAAGGGCGTGCCGATGCCGATGGGCCTGCCCTGAGTGGGCGGAATCAACGGGTTGGACCACACCACCATTGAGGCAGTCACCACTGGCAGCAGGCGGTTCATGCTCGACGCCTCCAAGCCCTCGGACGTGCTGGAAACAAGTTCGCATGCCGGCGCAGGCAAGTCCGGTGTTTGCAGCCCATCCTTTGTGCCCAGCGCTTCGACCTGGGCCAGGGCCTGGGCCAGGGTCTTACTCATGTGACACCTCTTCGCGCGGCTGCGTGCCGTGAGGCTTCAGCGATTCAAGCCACGCCAGCACATCAGCGCCACGCCAAGCAAGGCGCCGCCCGCGCGCTGGCGACGAGCCAGGGAGCGCGACAGGTGCCGGGAAGTCGCCGCGGTCAACCAGTCGCCTGATAGTGCTGGCGGAGAGTGTCGTGATGTTCGCCACGCCCTCGATAGGGAGTAGCGGCGGCAGGGTCAACGTGGGCATAGCAGAGATTCCCGTTTGAGTCAGGGATCTCGGTACCGGGTCGCTGTCCGGTTGCCGCAACCGTGGTGCTCCACAGCTTCTGGGGCGTACCCAAGGGCCTGCTAAAGCCCGTCAGCATCGTTGACCGTGCGAGATTGGTTACCTCGCTACCACGGCGGCATCTAGTCAGGAACCGACGCCCGCAGCCTACTCCCAAGCGTCTGCCCCCGAGTGAAGGGCCTACATGCTCCGGTGCTGGGTTGCCGACAGGGGTGTCGGCAGCAACTCGGATTTAATCATGGACCTCCAAGAGTTGGCAAGGTAAATCAGGTCCGCCCAGCGTGGTGCGAGCGACAACGGCCCCCTGCAGCAGACGGCGCGCGAGGGCAAGGGCGCCGCGCCACCCCTTGTGACTGCAGTTCTACCGTGGCAAGAGCTGCTCGAAGCGCGCGGCGCGAGCACCGCGCCACTGTCGAAACTTGGGCAGGGCCTTGCCAGCGGCAGCGAAAGAAGCCTCGAAGTCGGGGGAGCGCGACGCCTGGAGCGAAGCGCGGATTGCGGCGACTCTTTGGACAAGGGCCAGGGCGAGGTTACCCCGGGGCCAGGGCATCAACCCTGTTGCGATCAATCGCGCCTCGCACTCAAGCGCAAAGCTAGCAGCCTGTTCCGGGGTCATTGAGAAACACCTTTGCTTGCCCTCGGCGCTGGGCGTTCAGGCCGGCGATAGCGACCATGCTTCGCACCGCTGCGGTCTGGCATTTCACCGCGGCCTCGACCAGCGGCGCGACGTTCTTTGGGTCCTTTGTGTTCAAGGCGCGCTCACTGAACGACTGAAACAGGGTGTTGAGTTGTTGGGCCTGCTTCGCCAGCATTCGCAGGAGCGCATCGCCGTTGATGTCGATCATCTGGGCCGTGTCGGCAGGAGCCGGGACCGGCAAACACTGTTGCGCCGCCCCCGACAGTTTGTGCGTGCGTGCTGCCTCTTTCAGTTCAAGGATTTCCCCCAGTTCCATAGGGTCCGAATCTTGGCATTTTTTTGGTGCCCGTGGTGAACCCCTCTGCAGAACTTGAGAACTTTCGGAACTCTCTATACCCAGCTATAGAGGGGGGTCTGTATATGGTTAGGGTGAAAACAGTTCTTCAGTTCTGGAAGTTCTGCACGGCATGGTCCAAAATTGGGGGTGTGTAGGCGCGGGTGGCCACCCGAGTGCCGCGATCACCCCCGCGGCCCGTCTGCACGTCCACCAATGGGGCGGGTTTGGGGTGACCATGACCGACGATGTACGCAGCGCCGCACAGCGGCCTGATCTTCTGGCACTGCTCATGCAGGCCAAGGCCGGCAAGCGCGTCAAGCTGCCAGATTCCGCCGAGCCGTTTGAGATTGCCCGAGCAAGGGCTGCAGACGAGTCCGGCAAAGTTGATGATCAGGTCGCAAGAAACTACACAGCAACACTGTACGAGCTGCGAAACAAAGGCGTGCTGACGTTCCGAAAAATTGGAGAGCGTCCTGCTCCGTCAGTTCCCAAGACCTTTGCGGTGATCGGGCGCCGGCCCCGCACATTGGACGAGCAAGCGCGTGATGAGCGCAATGCACGTAGACAGGCGAGTCTCCCCCCGATTGATGTCTGTGTGATCGACCTTGCCGAACTCAAGGACGCTCGCGCCTTATTGCCTCCTTCGACGTGGCTTGATCAATGGTTCGGCGTTCAAGCCGAGCAGCCGCATCATGGGTCGAAGGCGGGATCAATCAAGAAGGCTGATGCCGAGCTTGAGCTTTCCCGGCGCCTTTCCCATCTTGGCTACACCGACAAGTGCATCAGGTCTTCGCTGAAGGACCATGATGGCCTAAAGGGCGAAGGAATCCGCCCAGTCTATGGCCGTGTAAATGTTGATGCCGCATATAGGGCCATGTTGGAACATGTGGCGCCCGACGACCCGACTTCGGTATCTGAGCCGCTAAGAAAGGACGAACAGCGTCGATTGGGGATCGACACAGACTCAACTACCAAGGGCTCTAGGCCGCGTCTCCGTGCGGTCCAATAGCTCTAACCTTCGGCAACCTTCGAGCACTTTCGGAAGCTTTCGAATCGCGTTCCCATCGCGCGATTTCCCCGGAATAGTGGAGGGCATCAGCAACCCTTGCCCCCACCATGCCGACCTCGATTTCCCTTTCCACCGCCGAAGTCGCAGCCCTTTGGGACGCTCCGCCGGACACGATCCGCAAGGCGGTCCGCACATCAGGCCAATACAAGGGCGTGAAGCCCCGAAAGCTGCCCTCGGGCCGGCTCACTTGGCCCCGCGCCCAGGTTCTGGCCTCTTTGCCGGGCGCCGAGCTAACCCCGGGCGAGCGCGAAGCCTGGACCGATCTGAAGGCCTGCACCGGGCCTCTGAATCTATCCCTCGATGAGCAGAAAGCCCTGCTCACTGCCGTCTACAACGTGCCACATGAGCAAAGGCACAACATCGGCCGCTTGCTTGCACAGTCGAAACTGACATTCAACACCTTGCAGGTGTTCGACCGCGGAGACTTCACCCACCGCAGGGATCGTGATGGTCTGGTCACCTCGCTTTCGCCAGAAGCTCTAACTTGGCTCGCTGAGTCGCTCGCTCCGATCATCGACCTCGCCATGGTCCTTCAGACGCGCTTTGCCGACGCCGCGGGCAAGGGGGGCGTATGACTGCCTTCGACATCGGCGACGACATCAAGACCAAGCAGCGGGCAACTATCCTCGCAGCCCTGCAGAAGCACCCACTGTCCACCATCGAAGCACGCGAACGCTTGTCCATTCAGCATCCTGCAGCTCGGGTGCTTGAGCTTCGACAACAAAATTTCAACATCATCACTCGCCGCAGCCGTTGCTTCGACGCCGAAGGCAGGCCTCACACAGTAGCGCTCTATCACCTGGAACCGGCGCAGCTATGACCATCGGCCGCTGCACTCGGTTCATCTCAGATTGGCCGAAAGTCCTGGGGAAGAAGCTCGCGCTCGACAGCAGCGGGAAACTGGTCAAGTCCACATCGGGCAACTTCAGTCGAGGCCGCTACGTTGTCGAGTCCTTCGACTCCCCTGATGCGCTGATCAAGCTCCTGACATCGTTTGCACCGAATGAAGCATTGACGGCAAGCCTTCCCCGTGACAGCGCCACCTCCGGCACCATCACCACAAAGAGCGCTCTGACTGACAACCCCGGGGCGAAGGCACGGACCAAGGAAGCCTTCTCCCTGCTAGATGCGCCCTCGCTGGGCATCATCGATATTGACGATGCCACCGTCACGCTAGAGCAGGCCCGCGACGAAATCATTGCCGCTGCCCCGGCCCTTGTCGATGCCACCATCATCGGCTGGTACTCCGGTTCATCTCTGATCTTTCGGGCAGATGAGTGCCTTTCGCCCGCAAAGGGACTCCGCCTGTACATCCCGATCAAGAGCGGCGCCGATTGGCCCCGGGCCTTGAAGGTGCTCAATGCCCGACTGGCGATTCGAGGGCACTTCCGCTGCATCGTCGCAAGTAGCGGCGCAATCCTCAAGCGCCCGATGTGCGACGAGGCTATGGGCGATGGGGGCGCAAGGCTCGATTTCGCGCCCGCTGGGTCAATCGTTGAATCACCCCTGGAACAGCGCAGGCCGCCGCCCTTGCTGATGCAGCAGGGCATTGAAGTGTTCTTTGACTCGCAGAAGATCCTTGAATTGACCGCCGCAGAGCGATCTCAATTCGATTCGGTTTTGGCTTCCGCCCGCGAATCGGTGCGAGCCGATGCCGAAGCGAAGCGCGCCATTTGGCGCGAAGGTGAAGAACGCAAGGCAATCGCCGAAGCGGCTGCAACCGGCAAACCCATCGACAGTGACGAAATCCGCGCTCAAGTGCGCCGCACCCAAGAATCTGCCCTGCATGGTCAATTGATGCCCGATTTCGAATTGATCCACGTCGGTCAAGACGGACGAGAACACCCGGTCAAGGTGGCAGAGCTGCTGAAGGACCCGAAGCGCTGGCACCGCCAGGCCTTCCTATGCCCGATGAACCCCGAGCACCGCAACCGCAGTGCCGATGCCATCACCTACCTCGATCAACCCGCGCCAGTCGTCTATGACCTCGATTCACACACCGCGTTCAAGCTGGTACGGCAGCAAATCCCCCTGCGCGTCGCGCAAGGGGATCGCGCGCTGCTGGCCTCGCAGATCGCAGAGCATCTGCGGCAGGAACCCGATGTGTTCCAGCTGGCTGGTCAACTCGTGCTGATCCCGCCTCGTGGTGCCCAACTTGACGCCACCCCAACATGACCCCCCTGTCACTCCCCCTTCTGGCAAACAAGATCGGGCACGCCTGCCGCCTCTACCGCGTAGATCGGGAAGGCCGGCGCACTTCAGCCGATGTCGATTCAGAAACGGTCAAACAGGTTCACGCGCTGCTGTCGCAGCAGGCCAAGGCCATCGCCTGCATCAGCACCATCCCGACCATCGACGCTGAAGGCCGCTGTGTCACGCGCAGCGGTCTGGACGAGTCATCTGGTGTCTACATCGACATTGCCCCGGGGTCGGTGCCGGACATCCCGCAGGAACCCACCCGACAGCAAGTTGTCGAGGCGCTGCACTGCACGTGGCAACCGTGGAGCGCCTATCGCTGGGCGACCCCGCATGACCGCGCCGCCGCCCTTGCCGCCGTGCTACTCGTGCCTCTGCGTCCCATGATCAACGCAGCGCCCGGATGGATTGCCAACGCCGCCGCCGAGGGCGCCGGCAAGACCCTTGCAATCTCTGCCATCGCCGCCCTTGTGTACGGCCGGCACGCCGCCGCCATTTCATGGTCGAGGAACGAAGAAGAAGCTAAAAAGCTCCTGCTCGCGGTAGTACGCGAGAACATGTCCGCCCTGCTTATCGACAACCTCAAAGGCACGTGGGATTCCGAAGCCCTCGCTACCGCTATGTCCATGGGGCATTTCGAAGGGCGCTTGCTCGGGGGCAACACGACAGCAAGCGGCGAGGCTCGCACCCTTTGGCTTGCTTCCGGAAACTCAGTGAGCCTGAGTCGCGACCTTGCGCGCCGCTTCACTGCTTCATACATCGACCCCGGAACGGCAACCCCTCAAGCACTGTCCTTCGCTTTCAATCCAGAGTTGTCGGCCCTTGCCGCTAGAGATGTCATCGTCGCTTCGATTCTGACCATTCATCGGGCGTGGCACGCCGCGGGCAGGCTGGGCCACGATGGCAAAGACTGCGGCTTTCTCATGTGGGCGCGAACGATACGCGCCATGGTGTGCTGGCTGCAAGAGTCAGGCATTGCCGACGAAGCGGGAATCGGCACGCTGGGCGATGCAGCGCACGCCATCTTGACCCTTGAGGCTGCAAAGGGGGATGTCACTGCACAGATTGATGCAGGCATCGTGCTGGCCCTTCATGGCGCCTTTGGCTCTGCGCCGTTCGAAACAGGAGAAGCCCGCGACCTGTTCCAGTCAGGCCGCAAGCTTGCTGAGGGAGGCACCAGCGCCGACGATGACAATCAGATCACCGCTGCCGCGGTCATGTTCTTCGAAGCCATCGCTGCCATCAAGCCCGAGTGCCTGCGCATGCCCCAAGGCATATCAACGCAATCCCTGTCAGCCATCTTGAGGAATCGAAGGGGCCGGCGCATCGGCAAGATCCGTATTGAAATCATGGCCGAGTCGGAACGCAGCAAGACTTGGTACATCGCCACCGATTGAAACGAAAAAGGGGCGCCGCAGCGCCCCTTCGAACTTTCGGACTGGCTGGCGATGGCTAGTAGAGCGCGTCCCCAATCGAAAGCCTCAACATGGCCACTTCATCGAAGTCGGCGCAGGCTTCGTCGGCCCGGTCGATCAATTCGTGCCCCCACTCAAAGGCGCTGTCATTCTTCGGGCAAGCCGTGAACTCATGCCACGACTTGAAATGTCGTCTAAACCAGCATTGGAACTCATGGGCCGGACTCATCAGCGCCACGGCCAGCACGTGGTCTGTCTCGACTTCGCGCCGCAGCCATGCCGCCTTCTTTGACGATGCAGGAACATCGCAAAGGAAGCCCCATGTCTTCACCGCCGTGTCTATCTCTTCAGGCTTGAAGCTGAACATATCGGACAGGTACGCGCCGCACTCTGCAGGCCCCATTTGTACCGCTTCGGTCATTGTGATGAGCGGAGTAGCTTTAGACATCTTCATTCCTTTCGATTGATGGGGCGCGATCAAGCGCCCAGCGCCGCCATCTTGGCGGCGACCTGCGACGAGTCAAGGTGCGCGTACCGGGCAAGCATGCGCGGGCTCTTGTGGCCGCTGATCTTCATCAGCTCGACCAGCGAAAGGCCCCCCGTTCGCGCCCAGGTGCTCACGGCATGGTGTCGAAGGTCATGCAGCCTGATCCCGTGCATGACCTTCGCATCGCAGGGCCGCCCCGCAGCCGCGCAATCCTCCTCATACCGTGCACGCGCCCGCACCACGGCGCGGCGGAAAGCAAAGCTGATTGCCTCAGGGTCATTGATCGGAAGCACCGACGCACGCCCTTCCCGGCTCGCGTCGGCACTCAATCGCTCGACGGCCGCCTTTGCCTCGGGGCAAAGGGGAATTTCCCGCTGCTCCCCGTTCTTCGAATCGCGGAGCAGCGCCACTGACCGGGCCATGTCAACATCAGCGCACAGCAGCGCCACCAGTTCCGACCTACGCATAGCCGTGCGAATCAGCAGCGTGACAGCATCGGCCAGCCACGTAGCCCGGGCTGCCGCCGTGGCAATCCCGAGGTAGCGGACTTCCTCAGGGTCAAGGGTGCGCGTTCGTGCATCGCGCACCGTAGGCTTGCGCACCGATCGCATAGGGTTTTCCTGCAGCCACCCCCGTTCCTTGTGGCACCAGCTCAACACCCCTGACAGCAGCCCCAGGCGACGGGCCACGGTTGCGGGCTTCAAACCCCGCCCTGCGAGTGCGTCGCGCCACTCGGCCAGATCGGCGGGCGCCACCTTGTCAACGGGCTTGGCCCCAAGGGCCGATGCCTCGATTTCCTTGAACGAGTAGGCATAGTCCCTTGCCCCCTTGAGATGAACCGCCACCTTCGCGCGGTACTCGCCTATAGCGGTCCGCAGCGTGGGCGCGGGCTCTGAAGCCTCGACAAAGCGGCCCGCCTGCATATCGGCTTCTACGCGGCGCCCCCAAGCTGCAGCGTCGGACTTACGGATGAAGGTCGATGACACGGGCCTGAACCCGTTCTTTCGCACCCGGACGAGGAAGCGGTCTCCCCGCTTGATGATGGTCGGCATGGCAGTTCCTTGTGTGAGATGTACACGCTGGTGTCACTGCACAGACCGAAGAAGGAAATTCGCCCATCAAATCAACCGCTTACGCGCTTCATAGGCCGCATCGACAAGGTGGCCTACGTGCGCTTTGCCTCGGTGTACCGCAGCTTCGAGGACGTGGACGAGTTCCGCCAGCTGATCCGCGACATTTGAGCGCCCTCCCCCCCGAGGGGGGATGGACGGGGGCCCTCCTTTTAGTCCGGCCCGGTCCCCCGCGCAGGGGGCGCGCGCGGCGCGGCGCTTTCCTACAGTGAAGCCATCGGATCACTGCAAGGAGCAAGCGCATGAACACCTTCCAATCGCAACCCCGCCTGCGTCGCAGCCAGGCCGGCGTGACGCTGGTCGAGACCACGACCGTCAGCGCCGTCGTGGCCGTGCTCGCGGGGCTCGCCGCCCCCAGCTTCGACAGCAGCATCCAGCGTCGCCACCTGGAAGGTGCCGCGGCCCAACTGGAAACCGACATCCATCACGCCCGCATGCTGGCGGTGGCGCGCAACGCCTCGCTGCGCATCAGCTTCGAGACCGGCGCCGGCGGTAGCTGCTATGTGATCCACACCGGCGCGCCCAACCAGTGCGGCTGCGCCGCCGACGGCAGCGCCATCTGCCAGGGCGGGGCCCGCGCCGAACGCAGCGTGCACTTCGCCCCCGGCGGCCCTGTGGGCCTGAAGTCGAACTCGCGTTCGGTGCTGTTCGACCCGACCCGGGGCACGAGCACGCCCACCGCCACCGTGCAGCTTCAGGCGCACAACGGCGCGGCCATCCATCAGGTGCTCAACATCATGGGGCGGGTGCGCTCGTGCTCGCCCGCGCCGGCACTGAGCGGCTACCGCCCCTGCTGAGCCCAGGCTGACCGGCGGTGCTGCCCCGGCGACGGACGGCGCCGCGCCGGTGGGCACGGGCTTCGGCAGCAACCCGATAATTCGTGACATATGCACACCCCTTGTTCATGGCAGTCGCGCCGCGGCAGGCCCCACGGGCTGACGCTGATCGAATTGATGATCGTCGTCGCCGTGGTGGGCATCCTGGCGGCGCTGGCGCTGCCCAGCTACTTCGATTCGGTGCGCAAGGGGCGTCGCTCCGAAGCGGTGGCGGCGCTGGCGCAGGTGCAGCAGGCGCAGGAGCGCTGGCGAGCCAACAAGACCGCGTACACCACAGCGCTGACGGCCCTGCCCGGCGCCACGCCGCCCGGCTTGGGGCTGAGCGCCACCACCTCCGGTGGCCTGTACTCGCTGAACATCGATGCAGCCGATGACATCGGCTACACCGCGACCGCCACGGCCGTGGCCGGTACCTCGCAGGCGAACGACACGAACTGCAGCACGATGCGCGTGCGCCTGGCGGGCGGCAACGTGCAGTACGGCGGCTGTGGCGGCTGTGCGGTAACCGCCCCAGCCCTGACCGACCCGCACCGCTGCTGGAGCCGCTGATGGCCAAGCTGCCCACCGATCCCGCTCGCGGCCTGACCGTGATCGAACTGATGGTCGTGGTGGCGCTGCTCGGCGTGCTGGTCGCGCTGG